>NZ_CP112998.1:7373180-7688350 GCF_026625565.1 Dyadobacter pollutisoli | reverse complement strand
AGTAGGAAGTTTATTTTAAAATACAACCACAAGTAGAAAAATATATTTTGATACATTAAAAAACATGGTCTTAAATATTACTGTGTCATCCATTTATGTCCAGCGAATAAGATGGCTGAAAGACATGGTTCGCTATTTGATAGTAAGAGGGGATCCAGATGCTATCTTCCCTGTCAAACATCGGAAAGGACTCAGAATAATATTGCGACGACAGAAACATGCTATTCTGGCGTGGGAAGGAATAGATGAAATCAGCGAGGTCGCCCGGCCGTGGTCAGTTTTCCGCTATTTTCAGTTATCTTGAAATCTATCAAATATCTCATGAGTTGACTGATGTCGAATCACAAACACAATGATTAAATACTTATTTTCAGGATTGCTTCTAACCATCTCATCTACAACACTTTCTTGTGGTAAGGAAGCTAGAGCGGAGGGCCAAACATCAAATGGAGATACACTTTTGATGGAGTTCAAATCGATGCTTGCAGCACAAGACATCCATTTCGTCGCTGATGATGATGACTTTTACTACTTTTTGTTCCATCCGGAAGACTTTGCCGGAGATAATTTATTTAGGAAGATAGCAGATGATCCTCAGATATATCTGAAACACTCCCGTTTTACTGGACAGCCAAATGGATAAAGTTAATTTTAATTAAGATGCTTTTGATTCAAAGAACAAGTCATTAGGGATAAATCCAGTACCGGTGTGTTTGCGTTGACCGTTGTAAAATTCCACATATGTTTTTACTCCTCTATACAGATCCATACCGCCGTTGGGAGGGTTTAAGTATACATATTCTTGTTTGAGCGACCTCCAAAATCGTTCGATGAAAACGTTGTCAAGTGCTCTTCCCTTCCCATCCATTGACACCTTTATGCCACTGCCTAACAATGAGTTAACAAAGTGGGGGCTAGTGAATTGGCTACCTTGATCGGTATTAAATATTTCGGGCCGTCCCTCGGTACGAATAGTATCCAAGAGGATTTCCCGGCACCATTCCATGCTCATTGTGTTCGATATGCTCCATCCGACAATCCTTCGGCTATACACATCGATGATGGCAAACATGTACATAAATCCACGAAACATCGGGATATAGGTGATATCGGCCTGCCAGACATGATTAGGACACTCAATTTTCAAGCCCTTTAACAGATATGGATATTTGTAGTCTGTTGCTTTGGCCTTGCTCAGGTTGCGTTTGGGATAAATCGTGCGCAAATTCATGAGCCTATATAGCCTTCGTATACGCTTTACTCCAACGTGGTAACCTAAGCCACGCAGGTAATCAGTCATGCGTTCCACTCCATAAAATGGACATTCCAGAAACTTTCGGTCTATGGCTTTCATCAGGCGTTGATTTACCAACGATTCTCCCTTTGGCTTAAAATAATAGCTACTCCTCTGTAAACCAATTAGTTTACATTGTGCTGAAACGCTGAGATTGATGTATTCCGGAGAAATAAGTTCGCGTTTTTCCATGGTTGTCATTTCCCCAAGACTTTTTTTAGGAAATCCACCTGGACCTGAAGCTCCCCGATCTTGGCGTACAGTTCCTGCTCCTTAGAGTTCTCTGCCTCATTTATTGCCGGTGCCTCTTTGTCGAAAACCAACTCGGCTTTCTCTAAAAACTCTCGTTTCCAGGCCGCAATCTGCGTTGGATGGATTTGGTACTTAGAAGCTAAGTCCTGGACGGTGCTTACCTCCTTGATGGCTTCTATGGCCACTTTGGCCTTGAAGCTCGCGCTGAATTTTCTACGTTCCCTTTTCATAGTCAACTACTAAATTAGAAATTTTAGTAGCTGTCCAATTATTGGGGAGTATTATAATCTGCCTTGCTATAACACTGTCGTCGTTGACAAAAAACTCAGTCCGAGAACAAAACTGTATGCATTGCTTGCGATGCAGAACCTTAACTTCGATTCTTATTTGCAAGTGTTGAGAACGACTTTTGAGGCATATGAGAAAGGAATTGTCCCTTACCAAATTCTACATCTTGCCATCGTAAATGGATTTGGGTGGTCAAGTGTCTTGGTAAATCATCGCCAGGACCCGCGGCTTCAAACAGTTTTAAGCGAGATCAAAACTTATCCGGCAACACCAAAAAAAGTTATCAAATCAATCGATGTTCGCTTTAAATGATAGCTCGCACATAGAATCGCATTAACTTACTTTTTATCGAGCAAAATGGCGAAAGACCGAGTTGATCCAGGATACTCATAATTGTACTTTACTTCCAGTAACAGAAGATCAGTGTCCCTTTTCCTTCCTGTCATGCTAATGCGAACTTTGCTTTTTACTACGCTTAAATAATTCTCTTCTTCCTTGATAGTTAATGACTTATCTTCTGGCACAACTTTGCCTGGCTTAAAGTCTATAATATCAGGATCACCTGTATTCACAAATGGGGAAAATACATTAACTCTTTCCTGCAATTGGATTTGAACATCCAAATTTACTTCCGTTTCGTTTAAGCGAGAAACTTCAACTTCCCACCTTTCCTGAGTGAGGCGTGGATATTGAGCATCGCCGTGAGCTAATATCCCGGAGTATTTGCCGATAAAAGCACTAGATAGATCAGTCTTGGTCTCTTCTGGTTCAGGTTTGCAACCCAAAAGGCAAGTTGTTATGAGGAGAATAATGTAAAATTTCTTGATAATCACATTAAAATTGTTTGAGAGCCGTAAACTACATCTAAACGATCCTAAGACCCGATTGGTTTACCACTGGTGATGAAATCGAATATGTACTAACCCAAAAAGGCGAACCTGAATCAGGTGGCGCAATTTCACGAAAAAGTATTGCTGCATTTGTGGCAGAGATTGTGGCGAATCCTACGTTACATCAAAACGAAAACCCGGGAATCAGCAAGCCGGAATAACATTTTCCAGCTTGCTGATTAAAAAAGGGCAGTAAATTAATTTTACGCCTTCAAAAGGTGGATGCAACGGATTTCAAGATGATCCATTTTCCATTGCGCTTTTCCAGTTGGACTTTTTACTGCAACCGCCATGTATTGCGGCTGCCCCAAATGCGGGCATCAACCCTGTTTTGTACCGTTACCTCGACTTGGTTACCGGTAAATTTTACACTATGATTGACTTCCTGAGCAGAATAATACTTCATGGTTTCTTTCTGCACTTCACCGAACCATTCTGATTTCGACTGCAAATATCCTGTCATGTGGGTCAGTGTATAATGTTCGTCCAGAATATTGTTCATTGCTACCGTATCTCGGGCAATCATAAGCTGAGCTAATTGCCTAACTGTGTCAAGCACCGCGGCTTGGTCATTGGTTGTGTTTTCCTGCATTATCAATTACTGCTATCCCTACCAATTTTACCGTATCAGGATGTTAAAGAAAAGATGTTTGACCCCGACAAGTCAGTTAACGAAATCGCTTACGAACTTGGATTCAAATATCCGCAACACTTTACCCGCTTCTTTAAACAAAAAGTGGGCTTTACTCCGAGTGAGTTTAGAATGATAAACCAGTAGCTAGTGACATTTTTATTGAAAGGGCGATTCGGTTAGGGTCAGTTTCTTTCTTACGGCCAAATATTAGCTGAAAAAGCGCAGATGCATTGTATTTCACGGTCTACAAGCATAAGTAGAACCGTTAATAGAGCAATCACTTCAAAATTAACTTTACAAAACGCGAAAATTGATGTTTAGGAAATCGAGAAAAACTCAATCGATATGAATAAAAATGTTCGACCTATGTTCGACCTAAATAAAAAAACCACTTACAAATCGTTTGTAAGTGGTTGACTATCAAGTGGAGAATATCGGATTCGAACCGACGACCTCTTGCATGCCATGCAAGCGCTCTAGCCAACTGAGCTAATCCCCCGATTTCAACTTTACAGGCAAAACTGCTGCCTGCTCCCTCCTTTGGGGAGTGCAAAGATGAAACGGAGAATTTTTATAAACAAGCATCCCTACATTTTTATGTTGTAAGTAATAAAAACCCATAATGCTTTCGAGTCATCAGCTTCTGCCGCCGCCAAACGCCTTTGAAAGAGCCCAGATGATGATAGCAATAACCGCAACAACCAGAATTACGCCTGTCCATACCCCAGTTTTGAAAATATCACCGATAACTTCACAACTGGTCAGCGTAAATGAGAGGAGGAGAATAACGAGGCAGTTAATAAGTGCTTTCATTGGAAAGAAATAATTTAGGTTTTAGATTTTAGAAGTGTAATCTAAAAAATCATTCCACAGATTCCCGGGCGTTGAATGCTACTGATAAAAATCAATGGGGATAAGCTTCTGAATATCGTTCCTCAAAAGCATTTCAAAAAGACGGACCGTAGCCTCAGCATCTCCGTGGGCCCTGTGGCGGTTTTCAATGATAATTTCAAGACTTTGACACAAATTTCCCAGGCTGTAAGATTTGAGCCCCGGAAATATCTTCCTGCTAAGTTGAACCGTACACAGCAGATCCCTCTGAAAATATTCATCAAGAGCACCAAATTCTCGCTTGATAAAACCATAATCAAACTTGGCATTATGCGCTACAAACCAAGCATCCTTGGTCAATGCACGAACATGGTCCTGCACTTCTGAAAATGTGGGCGAATCCTTGACCATTGCATTATCAATACCCGTGAGGCGGGTAATAAAAGGCGGAATGTAGATCTCCGGATTAATTAATGAATGGAAAACATCGACGATCTGCTCACCGTCATGTCTAAAAACGGCTATCTCGGTAATGCGCGCTGTCCCTCCTCCCCCAGTCGTTTCTATATCGACAATCGCGTACATGTATGCTTTAAATTGTGAATGTTAGCTAATATCATTGCCAGATGGCAGGCTTTTCAGGTTTTACAAAATTAAAATACAAAAAAACGAAAAAATCCCCGCCGAAGCGAGGATTTTGTTCAATAACGGGAGGCATTTACGCAATGCCTGAAAATTAATTCAGCTGGAAAGCAATAGGTAATGTAAAACGAACCCGTACAGGGACACCAGCCTGTCGACCAGGCATCCAGTTTGGCATTAGCTTCACGACCCGCAGTGCTTCTTCGTCACAGCCAAATCCAATTCCTTTCAGTGCCGAAGCACTCTCCACTTTTCCATCAGATCCCACTGTAAATTGCACAAATACCTTTCCCTGAATACCGGCCTGTGCAGCCTTGGACGGGTACCTCAGATTTTTTTGCAGGAATGCCGCCATCGCCTCGATCCCTCCTTTATATTGGGGAGCCTGCTCGACGTTGATAAATGTTTCTTCTTTTTTTACCTCAACCTCGGCAATCGCGATTTTTGCATTTCCGGTTTCCGCAACCGGAGGTACTATAATTGTGATATCATCTGCCCCATCCACTGTTGCAGACGCGGGCTGCGCCGCTTCCAGGTCTTCTATAACAGGCGGTAGGTTCTCAATTTGCACTCGCTCATCAGGCAAAACAACGGGTGGCAACGACCGCACGGTTTTCGCCACAGGTGCGACTGCTTCTTCAACCAAAGGTTTCACAGGCTCTACCGGCGAAATATCAATGGGCTTAGCCTCAATTATATAGGCGATATCGTCCGGCTTAGCGTCCGGTACCAGGCGTGCATAAAGCTTCGGAAACATTACTAAAGATAAAAATAACGTTACACCCATCAGCACCGAGCGCTGGATAGTCTGTCCGTAGTTTTTTCTCAGATCATAGGCGCCGTAAAGCTTGTTGCGGTTTTCGAAAACGATGTCATTTAACGATTTTTCCATGGCTAATAGATTTTGATGGTCAACACTCAGGCTCAGGAGGGTTTGCGCATCAGCAGTTTCCATCATATTATGATAGATCTGTTCGAAAGGCTTCCCATCCCATAGACGCTCTTCTGCTTCACAAGCCAGGTGGTCGAGTATTTCCGGGAGTAATTCCGGATCCAGCTTACTTGTGAGCAAGTATTTATTTATCAGATCGATACGATTTTCCTGAAGCCGTTTCATAGTGTCATCTTTTTTAGATATTAGCCATGTAACAAAGTTTATTCAGTTGCTAGACTTTTTGGCGCAAGTAATAACCTTACTGCATCTATAAAACGTTCAAGGTCATTGGTTTTATTACGCGCAGCCTCGTTCCCCGGGGTGGTCAAGGAATAATATTTCCTTAACCGGCCATCCACTTCAACTGATTCAGTAACCAGTAAGCCTTCTTGTTCCAATTTATGTAATACAGGGTAAAGCGCACCGAACGTAAGCGCTATGGCCCCTCCCGTTCTCTCCTTTACTTCCTGAGTGATTTCATATCCATACATCCGGTCATGTTCTGCCAGTAAATTCAACACAATTGTCTTCAATGTACCACGGACGTATTCGTTACTCGTTGTGTTATTCTCCATGAGTCTGATTTTTATAAAACAAATATATATAAGTTTTTTATATATACAACACAAATGTAGCAGAAATATTTTTTGAAGGCAACAGTTTCTTCAAATTGTTAACTTTCCGCCAGTGGTATGGACCGGTTAATGCGCTCTTCCAGCGAAATAAAGGTTTCTGTCCGTTGAATACCATTGACCTTTTGTATTTTGTCGTGCAGGATTTCTCTTAAATGTCCGGTATCTTTGCAGACTATTTTCAAGAAAATACTGTAAATACCGGTCGTATAGTGGATGTTTACTACCTCGGGAATGCCTTCTAACTCTGTCGCCACCTGCTCGTACAAAGAACTTTTATCAAGGTAAATTCCTAAAAACGCACTGATATCCCAACCTAATTTAGCGGGGTCGATTACTAGCTGAGATCCTTTAACGATACCCATTTGTTCGAGCTTTTTCATGCGGACATGGACCGTACCGCCAGAAACGAAAACTCTTTTACCGATCTCGGTGTAGGGTAAAGCAGCATTTTCTATCAACAGAGAAAGAATGCGCAAGTCGGTGCTATCTATATCTGAATATTTCTGCATTTAGTATTGAAAGTTTGAATTTTTCACAAAATAATTAACCAAATTATGAAATAATTGTAAATTTTAACAATTTTAAATGAAAATATTTTATATTTAAGTTTAGAAGTTTTAGTTTTGCAAAACCAAATTATGGAAGAGGAGACCTGATCTCCCAGAAATAAATTGGAAATATCACATTGTAGGGTGATGAAATTGGCAGCCATGCCCTCCTGTCTCGGGGGTGGTGAATAAGGGATAAACGCGGCATAATGCCGACGCAAGTCGACTGGGGTGGACCACCAACAGTATTTGTACCGTAGCTAACCGCACCGTGGGTGGTTCGAATCCCCCTCCTACAGCAAAAAAAACTTGACAAGCGAATTTTTTCGTATTAGTTTTATTTGGTTTTTAGTTTGTTGATGAAGTGTAATTTGACACGCGGGTTCATTTTGAAATCTGCGTGTTTTTTTATGCCCATTAGACAGGTGTCGCCATCTCTTCACAGGTGGCCGCACAGTGTCGGCACGCGTCCGCACATTCGCGGCAATGTTCCATCCCCATTTGAGCATGTTTCTCACACTCATCCGCGCACGCGTTGCACGCATCGGCACACACCCGGCACATATGCGCACTGAACCTACTTCCCAAACTCATTACTTCAGCAGCTGCACGACAAATCACCGCACATTCGAGGTCGAGCTGGATACACGTTTTAAGATGAGCAACGTTTTGCTCATTCAGGCATGAAGTAGCGCAATGAGTGCACGCGTTAGCACAAGCTACGCAAACATCGATACATTGTTGAAATTGCTGATGGGCCATAATCTTGTTGTTTTCTGATAAAAATTTGTTTCTGCCGAACGAATTTCGACGGTCACACTTCCCAGAAAATCATGCCATCTTTTTCAGATCATCAATGTCCCTTTCCGCCAAGGAAAATAGTCGCGAATATCATAGCAATAAACGCTAAGACCATAACAATTGCGGGGATCAGCGCGAACCAGGTAGCATATTTGTCGCTCCCTATACCATACTTGATTAGAAGACTCCCGAAGAATAAAATTCCCATCACCACCGCTGGCACGATAATCTTACCATATTGCTCCGGATAAACATGTTGATCTTTCAGATAAAGATTCATCGTTTTACGAAGGTAGTGGAAGAACGTGCCTCCTTCAATGGTAACAGCAAGCCAGAAAATGATTTTCATAGGAAAACTGTAAGCTATATAGACACTTAGAATGCCTCCCAACTTACAGATTCGTCAACAATTAACTCCATATATTTATGCATTGGTCGCTTCGAGTAAGTTATCGGTCAACCCGACGATTCCCGCAATATGCCAATTTACTGGCCCGAAAACGAAAAAAGCCCAGATCTCTCTGAGCTTTTTTGCGGTCTGGACGGGACTCGAACCCGCGACCCCATGCGTGACAGGCATGTATTCTAACCAACTGAACTACCAAACCATTTCATTTTTACAGCGCGTTTCTGTAAAACGTGGTGCAAAACTACTATTATTATTTTCGATTGCAATACCTGAGACACCAATTTAGTTATTTTATTTGTGTAATGATAATGATTGAATAGGAAATATTCTGAAAATGAAACAGTTGTAGTTTATACAAAATGATACATATAAAAGAGGTAATCCACGAACTTGAAAAACTTGCTCCGTTAGCCTATCAGGAAAGCTACGACAATGCCGGATTGCTGGTAGGTTCGCCGGAAACAGCGGTAGCCGGTATATTGTTCGCGCTCGACGTCACCGAGCAAGTAATTGACGAGGCCATTAAAAAGAATTGTAACCTCATTGTCGCCCACCATCCTATTATTTTCAAAGGCCTTAAAAAGTTGAATGGAAAAAACTACGTGGAGCGTACCGTCATCAAGGCCATTAAAAATGACGTGGCCATTTATGCATCCCATACGAACCTTGACCATGTTACGAAAGGCGTAAACTGGCAAATCGGAGAGAAACTAGGGCTGCAGAATCTGAAAGTTCTCGTTCCGAAGAAACAATGGCTAACGAAACTGGCATTTTTTGCACCTGTCAAAAATACTCAGTCCATATTGGATGCCCTTTTTGCTGCCGGCGCCGGACATATCGGCAACTATGAACATTGCAGCTTCAGAACAGAGGGCACCGGTACGTTCTTACCGGGAGATTTGGCGAATCCGGTTATTGGTTCCAATGGTGCGCTCGAGGAGGTCAGGGAGCATCGTTCAGAAGTAATGTTTCCGTCTCACCTGCAATCGAAAATAGTAGCTGTACTGAAAAAACACCACCCCTACGAAGAGGTAGCCTATTACCTGACTGCATTAGAAAATGAAAATCAGGAAGTTGGCGCCGGGGCCTTTGGCGAATTGCAACACCCAATGCCCGCGGAAGACTTTCTCCGGTTCCTGAAAATGCAGATGCAGACCGGCGTCATTAAATACACGGATTCAGTCTCAAAATCCATTCAGCGAGTCGCTATTTGTGGCGGTGCAGGGAGCTTTTTGCTACCCGACGCAATCCGGGCTCAGGCCGACGTCTTCATCACTGGCGACTACAAGTACCACGAATTTTTCGACGCGGAAGACAGGATTATGATCTGCGATATCGGCCATTATGAAAGCGAAGTCTTCACTAAAAATTTACTGTATAACTATTTATCGGGAAAATTTAGTAATTTTGCACTCTGTTTGTCAGAAGTCAATACCAATCCGGTTAGATATTTTGTTTAGAAAGTAATTTCATCAACTTATTTTTCTGATTATCTGTTGAGAATTCAGGCTGACTACCTTCACTTATTACGCATTGAAACAAGTCCATAAAAGACATACATGGAAAACACAATCGCACAAAAATTAGACTCTCTCCTGAAACTACAGGAAATTGATTCAAATCTTGACGAAATACTAAAAACGCGTGGAGACCTTCCTGAGGAAGTCCGGGACCTGGAAGATGAGATTATTGGCTTCGAAACTCGTTTAGGAAAATTTAAAAGTGAAATTGCCAACCTGAATTCTGAGATTGATAATTTCAAAAATGCCCAGAAGGAAGGTGAAAAGCTGATCAAAAAATACAAAGATCAGCAAATGAATGTTCGCAATAACCGTGAATACGACGCAATCACCAAAGAAATAGAACTACAGGAGCTTGATATGCAACTGGCTGACAAGAAGATTAACGAAGCCAGGGCCCGTATCCGTTTAATCGAAGATGACGCTAACCGCGCAGAATCGGTTCTGAACGAAAGAAATGAAGACCTGAAAGCGAAAAAAGGCGAACTTTCTGTGATTACCAGCGAAAGCGAATCAGAGGAAAAAGCATTGATCGCAGAAAGAGAAAAACACATTAAAAAAATTGAAGACCGCCTGTTGAAATCGTATCAGAAAATACGTGACAACTCGATGAATGGTCTTGCTGTGGTACATGTTTCCCGCGGCGCATGCGGAGGATGTTTCAGCATTGTTCCACCACAACGTCAGGCTGACATTCGTGAGCGCAAAAAACTGATCGTTTGCGAACACTGCGGCCGTATTCTTGCCGATGTTGAAAGTGTTGAACCTGTTCACCAACGCAGATAACAGATTACAAATATTGACCTTAAAGGTTGTCTTTTCCAGACAACCTTTTTTTATGTTTCGGGCAAAATGAAGTGGGGAAAATTTCACTGCAATGATAAAGACAACAGGCTCTTCCTATGTGTAGTGGCCGCATTACTGCTGCTTACATTTCGTACATTCGCCGAGGACACTAAGTATGGAGTGGTTTTCTCGCCCAGATTACAAAAGGCCTATTTTGAAATTCAGAAATTAAGATTACCCTCAGCCAGGCAGCTTATTGATGCTGAGCGTGGCCAACAGTCGGCCAATGCATTTATTCCTTACCTCGATAATTATGCAGATCTGCATTACCTGTTAATTTCAGAAGACAAGGCCGCATATAAGATACTAGCTCAAAAGGAAGACCAGCGCCTCGCGAGTGTTGATAAGCTACCTGACAATTCTCCTTACAAACGTTTTTTCCAGGCCGAAATACGAATGCATTGGGCATTTGCTAAGTTGAAATACGGTAATGAGCTTAGTGGGTCCTGGGAGATTATCAAAGCGTACCGACTGTTAGAAGAAAACCGAAAAACATTCCCCGACTTCCTCCCTACTCAAAAATCACTAGGGTTATTGCACGTTTTAATTGGCTCGATACCGGATAACTATCTTTGGGTTGCCAAAATTCTGGGACTGAAAGGTAGTATCACCATGGGTATCAATGAGTTGCGAGTAGTCGCAAAAGAGGAGCCATTTTTCAAACAGGAAGCGGAGCTTATCGATCTGCTACTCCACGCTTATACATTAAAATTGTCACCTGCACAGCAAAACAGAATCCGGCAATGGCCAAAGGAACAACCTGATAACCTCTTACTCCATTTCTTTGCGACAACAGTTTTAATGAAAGAAGGTAAAAGTGAGGAGGCTTCATACTATCTGGAAGAGGCGCCATCGGGTCCGATGTACATTGATTTTCCCTTTCTTCAATATCTGCGAGGTGAAATTAGACTGCAAAAAGGCGACTATGAGGCCGCATACGACCATTATTTGTTATTTCAAAAGCATTACCACGGATTTAACTATCTGAAAGACACTAATCTCAAACTCTTTATGTGCCGCTGGCTGGACGGGAAAGATCCGGAAGCAAATGCTTTCATCAGAAAAATAGCAGGTAACGGTAGTACAATCGTTGAAGCGGATCAGTTTGCACAGAGAATTGCAGAAGAATATCTGGCCGGAAAAATAGGCCGGCAACAAAAAGTATTATACAAAGCAAGGTACGCCACTGACGGCGGTTATCTTGACACCGCGATGGACTTAATACAAAGCGTTAATGAAAAATCCTTTATCTCAATCACCGAGAAGGCCGAATTTAACTATCGCAAAGGAAGAATATTACAAAAATCCAGACAAGACGAAAAATCGTTACCCTATTATGAACGTGCTATCCAGCTCTCAGAATCGTCGGCCGCTGGCTTTGGAGCGGCTTCGGCTTTACAGCTCGGTTATATTTTTATGGAGAAAAGCGAACAGAAAAAAGCTGCCCTATACTTCAAAAAGGCCATGTCTTACAAAAAGCATGAATACAAAAACAGCATTGACAACAAAGCCCGGGCCGCTCTGACCCAATTGGGACAATAATGTTGTTACCTTTTTCCATTTGTTACGTCTAAGAATAAATAGCTTAGCATTCAACACAAATGGCGACTAAAGGTTACGAAAATCCGAGAAAAATTTTGAACTGGTGTGAAGAAGACAGGCCCCGGGAAAAACTGGTAAGAAAAGGCCGTGCAGCTCTTTCTGACGCCGAATTGATTGCGATCCTCATTGGTTCCGGTTCAATGGAGATGTCCGCAGTGGATCTTGCCAAAATTATTATGGCATCTGCAGGCAACAACATCAATGAACTTGCCAAATTGGGTGTTAAAGACCTCAGTAAGTATAAAGGGATAGGTGAAGCGAAAGCCATTACTATTCTGGCTGCATTAGAACTCGGACGGCGTAGAAACGACATCGTCCCCACTCGAAAACGTAAAATCAAAGGCTCAGCGTCCGTTTACGAGGAAATGAAGCAATACCTCATGGATAAGCCTCATGAGGAATTCTGGATACTGCTTCTAAACCGTGCCAATGATGTCATGCGTGCCCATCAGGTCAGTGTAGGCGGGGTTTCAGGAACCGTCGCTGACATTAAAATGATTTTCAAACTGGCCATCGATAACCTGGCTAGTTCTATCATTCTGGTCCATAACCATCCTTCCGGGCAACTTACGCCGAGTCCGTTTGACAAACTCCTCACGGCTCAAATAAAAGAGGCAGGCCAATTGCTCGACCTGCCTGTTCTGGATCATATGATCTTTACCGATACCGGCTACTATAGTTTTATGGACGAAGGTGAGATCTGATTACAGGATTTCTTCCTTTTTCACAATGCCTGTCAGCTCCGAATATGGAATGGTAAATTGTATAGCCCCGCGCGCATATGCCGCAATTTCGTAAGGATTATAATAAAACAGGATTCCTTCTCTGGTAAATATATAATTCGCAGGGATAAAAAATTGATGGTTCAACAAAAAATATCCCGCCTCTTCCAGATTGGCATCAGCGGCTAATTTTTCTTGCTTTCTGAAATTCTTTTCAACGAGTTTGAGTAAAGCAACCGAGTCCGCGATGAAGCTTTTCATTTGTTTTTCCTTTCCGGTTTTGCCATCAAAAACATGGTAGGACCGGAAACTGTTGGGGTGAGCGCCTCCCGTAAAAGCATAATGGTCCAACTGATAAAATAACCATTCGGGCGTCACCATTACCGTGTCTCCTGACAATTCTACCTGCCAGCAGCCCGGAGCATCGGGAAAGTCCTTTTTGAAGTCAGTATAATTTTTTTGAAATACTGCAAACGCATCTTTAACGCTTTTCGTCGCGCCCGGATTAGCAGCAATGCTCGCAGAATCCGCGTAGGAATTAATGCGTTCAATGCTCTTTTGAGTGAGTATGCCATTGATTACTTCTGAGACTTTGCTGGAATCCGAGAGTTCCCACAAACTTACGGAAACAGAAGAGCCCTGATTTTTGGTAGTATCACAACTTCCAAATTCACGGACTACCAGATTCCCGTGAGTCAAAGTGTTTTCTTCACCCGCTTCTTTTTTACCCGATAAATTACAGCCTGACAGAAACATCGTTCCCGTTAGAAAAATCAAAATGCCTAAAATTCGCATAGAAATTGGATTACAAACTCATTAATTCTTTGAACCTGATTGCCTGGCGACGTGATATCTCGATCTTGTCACCCCCTTGCAAAGTAACGAGTAGCCCGCCGCTAAACCATGGCTCGATTTTCTCAATCCAATGCAAATTGATGATATGTTTGCGATTGGCGCGGAAGTAAGTATTGGCATCAAGACGCTCTTCCAGGTTATTTAACGATTTCAGTACCAACGGTTTCTGATCATCGAAATGCAGGCGGACGTAGTTGCCCATCGATTCGAAAAGTCTGATTTTGCCTAGTTTGACAAACCAGCATTTTTCTCCGTCTTTAACAAAAACCTGATCATTTTCCCCCAAAACCTTTTCGGCGCGCTCATGGGTGTGAGCGGGAGATTCTGGTTGGGCCTGATTTTCTTCAATCCGGTGAATCGTTTCTTTAAGCCGCTCTGTATCGATTGGTTTAAGCAAATAGTCCAGCGCATTGTATTCGAATGCTTTGATGGCATATTCGTCGTAAGCGGTCGTAAAAATCACCTCGGGGCTTTTTCCTTCAATAGAAGACAGAAGTTCGAAGCCATTCTTACCTGGCATTTGAATGTCCAGAAAGAGCAATTCCGGCTGTAATTCCTCTATTAATTTCAGCGCTTCTTCTGCATTCGCAGCCTCCGCCACAATCTCAATTTTGGTATACGGTTCCAGTAATCTTTTTAATTCATTACGGGCAAGGCGCTCGTCGTCTACAATTAAAGTCCTCATGGCGGATCAGTTAGGAATTATTAATAAAAGTAATTGAAATAGATTGGTTTTCAGTTGCCTGCCCCGGTCTCCTCTCCCACCATCATGACTCCCTCCGACAACATTGGTATTTTCACTTCTGAGCAAACTACATCTTCCTTCTCTTGAAAGATCCTGAATGTAGCCCCTTTACCATATAAGATAGATAAGCGTTCTGCGGTATTTTTAAGTCCCACTCCCCCGGACTCAGTAGCACCGAGATTCCCCGAATTAAGAATGGTGATAACGAGCAGCTCATTTACAATTTCTGATTTTACTTCAATAAACCCGCCTCCTATCTCCTTGGAAACGCCGTGTTTGATGCCATTTTCAACCAAAGTTTGCAGCATCATCGGTGGAATCTGCCAGTATATTGCCTGTGAGTCAGTAGCAATGGTATACCGCAGCCGGTCTTCGTACCTGACCTTTTCCAGTTCAAGATAGTCTTCAACGGTTCTTAATTCTTCTTGCAAATCGACCGTTTTTCTCCTGTCGGCCAGCAGGGAATTTCTTAAGATATTTGAAAGCTGCGTAATGCTGAGCTGCGCCTTCGCAGGATCTTCAAAAACGAGGGCACGAATGCTGTTCAATGCATTGAATGTAAAATGCGGGTTCAGTTGAGAGCGTAATACTTTCGCCTCCGCTTCGCGCATTGACATTTTCAGCATGATTTTCTCGTAGCCGGCGAGTCTGGTTTGCTCTATGTAATGATAAACCGTGTAGGACAAGATCCATGTTAGCAGGTTCTTACACCAGTTAGCATAATACCCCCAAAAAACCAGTGGCTGATTTAAAAGATCCTCTTCCAGCACCTGCCGGTCCATAGGCAGATTGACCATTGTCATGATCAGGCCGAGTAACAAAACTGAGCTGATCACCCGCAAGGCTAATCGTGGAAGCGGCAGCGACGACCAGTTCCATTTCCTGATCACGAGCCTGTAAACGTGGGTAAGACAAATGCCCAGCAGGATATTGGCAAGCGCAGTATAAAAAACGCCAACCTCAAAGCCAAATTCCAAGGCATAAGGGACATATTCGAACATAATCAATAATGTCCAACCCAGAATTTGTAGAGTCCAATAAATCTTTTTTTTGGACATGAAGTTTTTGTTACGCTGAATTTCCTATGACAAATCGCAAATGTATCGATGCGCTACATAACTGTGCGCACAAATACACCAATGGAAACGAATCTACACAAACGGTTTGTTATAATGTTTGCGGAATTTCCAGAGAAAGTAAATGCGTGATGTCGTTGGAGACTTCCAATTCGAATTTTTGAGTGTCGTAAGAGTAGTTGATCTTATATAGACACAAGTTACTATGCTCGTAGTCGTCCATTTTGATCAATGGCTGCCTGAAAAGCGTAGTGAGCAGCACCCGCATTGCGCGGCCATGCATGGCGATTAAAATATTTCTTTCGTGAGGTCTCGATAAGATAGTGTCAATCACCGGAATCTGACGATCGCGAACCTCAATCGGGCTTTCCCCTTCTTCCGCTGCCAGTTCTACCCGGCCCTCTTTCCAGGCCATTACCAGTTCGCGATAGTAGTTATTATCACCGGTATTAGGTTCCCGTCCCTCGCGCGCTCCCCACGAGATTTCATTCAGCCCCGAGTAACTTTCGTGCGGTATGCCCAGCTTGATGAACCCGCGGACAGTTTGCTGTGTTCGCTTTAAATCAGAGGTATAAATTTTGTCAAAAGGGACATGTTGGTAAGCATTAAAAAAAGCGGCCGCCTGGGCTTCGCCCCATTCATTAAGCAAGGAATCAACACCACTTCCCTGTACAACTCCCCTGCGATTAAAATCTGTTTCACCGTGGCGAATGAGGTATATAGATTTTCTTTTCAATGTAATAGGACTATTTAAATATTAATTTTGCAAATACCTTGTTTTTGCACAGCAAAGCCGATACAAATTTATACATTTTTTAGATATGTTCACTAAATCAGTTTCACTTGACAAGCTACATTCTTTCAGCGAGAATACAATAGCCCATCACCTCGGAATAGAATTTACAGAAATCGGAACTGACTATGTCATAGCGCGAATGCCTGTCGACAAACGGACACACCAACCCTTTGGCATTCTGCATGGTGGCGCTTCTGTGGTACTGGCCGAGACGCTGGGAAGCATTGCATCATTCCTTTGTATTTCGGACCCGGAAAAAGTGGCCGTTGGCCTTGAAATTAATGCTAATCACCTCAGGCCGGTCAAAGAAGGATATGTGTATGGAAAGGTAACCTCCATTCATTTGGGGAGAACCACGCATATTTGGGACATCAGAATCACCAATGAGCAGAATAAACTTGTTTGTATTAGCAGATTGACAGTAGCTATTGTGAATGCCGACCGCTAACTTTAATTTGCAGATACATTGACCTAACGTTATAAATTTTATTTTAAGTAAATGTTTTCAGTCCAAACAGGCACCAAACTTTCCATATTTGAAGGGTTACAGGTTCAGGAACTCTGGCAAGCGTCAAAAAAACTTGGGTTTCCATCCGCACTTTGGCGTCTTCCTCACCAGAATGAAATCAAGTTGCTGATATCGATACAAGACGGAATCCGCAAATGCCAGCCGGAGCTAGAAAAGCTTTCTCCCGGTTTCATGATCAGCACGTTTCATTGGGATGAAAATCAGGATGTGCTGCTGTTGGAAGGTGACATTATTCTGACATTTTCGGAGGATCACCAGGTCAGGACTGTTGATAATTTACTGGGCGAAGAACATACGGAAGTTCGGAAGCTGGTTTACGTGGCTGAAACATTGACCAATGAAAAAAAAGCGGATTCCAATGATCATTCCCTGCTTCTTCCTGCTATCAACGACTCCGATTCCAGAACTCGTTTCGAGCGCACCGTTGAGCTGGCAGTTTCAGCAATAAGGCAGAATGAGTTCAAAAAAGTGGTTCTTTCCCGCACCAAAGATTTATTTTACTCCGAGCAGTTTCAGCCGGCCAAGGCTTTCTGCAAACTGGTGAAAGTGTACCCGCATGCATTTGTATCCCTGGTAAACCTCCCCGAACAAAACGAGCTGTGGCTCGGCGCTAGTCCGGAAGTACTGGTACAACAGAGTTCAAATGGGGTTTTTAAGACAATGTCCCTGGCCGGAACGCAGAACGCCCGGAATGAATCCGGCGAGCTGATTCCCAAATACGACATTCGCTGGGGAGAGAAAGAAATAGAAGAGCAGGCTTTGGTGAGCAGGTACATTGTTGAATGCTTCAAAAAAATACGTTTGCGGGAATACACCGAAACTGGCCCCAAAACTGTGCTGGCGGGCAATCTTTATCATTTGCGCACCGATTTTGAAGTCGATACCCTTTCACTGCGTTTTCCCGAACTAGCATCTGTCATGTTGAAGCTCCTACACCCAACATCGGCAGTGTGTGGCGTACCCAAGTTACCTAGTCTTACTTTTTTAACAGAAATTGAAGGATATGACCGCTCTTTTTACAGCGGGTTCCTCGGCCCTGTGCAAGTTAACGGCGATACCAATTTGTTTGTGAATCTGCGAACTGTGCGATTTAAAGATGGAAAAGCGACATTTTTTGCAGGAGCAGGAATTACAGAAGACTCTGATCCTGGACGTGAATGGGAAGAAACTGAAATGAAATGCGACACGCTCCTCAAAGTGATAGCGCAGGCTTTCTAAAAAATATTTAAGCTGATTAAACTTTTATAGTTCAAAAAAGTCTAATCGGTTTGAGATTATATATAATTTTGAAGAACACTCTGATAAGCGTGTAGTTATCTCAAAAACCCTAAACCTTTAAGCCCCGGAATATCACCTGCGTATGAATTCTATCATGAAGTCTGTATGCCCAGACGTACCATTGAAATTAAATAAGCCTTTCTATCATCTTCTCATCACGGGTACGCTCTTCTTTACGCTTTCATGCGGTGAAAAAAAAGATACTTTTCAGCAAAAAGGAGGGGGAGGGCCCACAATAGTTGATGTCATCATTGCCAAGTCTGAAAGAGTAAGCGATAAAGTCGAAGTAAACGGAACAGTCGTCGCTAATGAATATGCTGAGCTCAGACCGGAAGTGAGTGGCCTGCTTACGTTTCTTGACGTTCCGGAAGGGAAAACGGTTCAGAAAGGAACAATCATTGCCAAGATAAACAGCGCCGATCTGATGGCGCAATTGAATAGGTCCAAAATACAGCTGGATCTGGCGGAAACCACGGAAAAGCGCTTAAAGCAGCTCGTTGCAGTTAATGGTATCAACCAGGCCGACTATGATCTTGCGGTAAATCAGGTCAGTACCTTAAAGGCAGATATGGTTTACACGCAGGCTTTGATTGATAAAACCGTTGTGAAAGCGCCGTTTACCGGTGTAATCGGTTTGAGGAAAGTAAGCGAGGGTTCATACGTATCGCCGAACAGCGTCATCGCGACCATGCAGCAACTTACCAACTTGAGAATTGACTTTACGGTGCCCGAAAGCTATCAGCAATATGTGTCCAAAGGTTCAAATGTGGAAGTGTTGCTGGATCAGAATTCCGGAAAAAGAGAAACGGCCAGGATCATTGCCCTGGAACCACAGGTAAACCAGACTACCAGAAATATCACGGTTCGCGCTGTCCTGAACTCAGGCAATACCAGTCCGGGGTCTTTTGCAAAAGTATATTTAAATGCAAGTTCAAATAAAAACAGTATCCTGATCCCCACAAACTGCATTATCCCCGAAGCCCAGGGCAAAAAGGCCGTTACCGTAAAAGGTGGCAAGGCCATGTTCGTAAGCATTGAAACCGGTGACAGACGAGAAGATGTGGTGGAAGTGAAAAGCGGTTTGAATGTTGGAGATACTGTGGTCGTTTCGGGTGTATTATTTGCCCGTCCTGATGCTCCTGTGAAAGTGAGAAGCGTAAAAAGCTTAAATTTTGCCAAGTAGTAAGTACGGAGTTGTAATGACTGTTCCTTTGAAACCTGTTCTATGAATATATCTGAATTATCCCTGAAGCGGCCGGTATTGGCTGTCGTCATGAACCTGCTGATCATCCTGTTTGGTGTAGTAGGCTATAACTTCCTATCATTGCGCGACTACCCGGCCATTGACCCCCCGGTTGTGAACGTCCGAACGAGTTACACCGGTGCGAATGCCGATATCATTGAAAGCCAGATCACTGAACCGCTCGAAAAGAGTATCAATGGTATCCCGGGTATCAAAAGTATCAGTTCTTCCAGCCAGATCGGATCCAGCAATATTACCGTTGAATTTAACCTCGAAGCTGACCTTGAAGGAGCAGCCAATGACGTTCGTGACAAGGTAAGCCAGGCCCAACGTAACCTTCCGCAGGATGTGGATGCTCCGCCCGTTGTGATCAAAGCCGATGCCAACAGTGATTTTATCCTGCTATTGGCGGTCCAAAGCCCTTCTAAAGGTTTATTGGAATTGAGCGAATACGCGGAGAATGTTCTTCAGCAAAGTCTTCAGACCATCGACGGCGTAAGCGCTATCAACATATTCGGTCAGAAACGTTACGCCATGCGCATCTGGCTCGATCCTGACAAAATGAGCGCCTATGGTATTTCATTCAATGATATTTCTTCCACACTGAGCGCGGAAAACGTTGAATTGCCTGCGGGAAAAATATACGGTGACAACACCGAGCTCACCATCAGAACGATGGGGCGGCTTACCAGTGAAAAGGAATTTAGCGACCTGGTTATCAGGAATGACAGTGCTGGCATTGTGCGCCTTGCCAATGTTGCAAAAATAGAGCTTGGCCCGGAGAACGAAGAGCAAAGCTGGAAGTACAACGGTGTGTACGCCGTTGGTTTGGCCGTGATTCCGCAGCCTGGGGCCAACTACGTCGAGATTTCCGACGAGTTTAATAAAAGGCTGGCTGAAATTCAAAAATCAAACAAATCAGACATTACATTCAATGTACTGCTTGATAATACCCGGCTGGTCCGCCAGTCGATCCTCGAAGTAGAAGAAACGCTTCTGATCGCGTTTTCGCTGGTGGTAATCGTAATCCTTTTCTTCTTCAGGAGTTTCGTTGTGGCAATTCGCCCACTCATCGACATCCCCATTTCCCTGGTCGCGACATTCTTTGTTATGTACCTGTTTGGATTCTCAATCAACATATTAACCCTTTTGGGAATTGTACTGGCAACCGGCCTTGTCGTCGATGATGGTATTGTAGTCACGGAAAACATATTTCGAAAGCTCGAAAGCGGGCTGCCCATACGACAAGCGGCGCTGGAAGGAAGCCGGGAGATCTTTTTTGCTGTAATTTCAACGTCTCTTACGCTTGCAGTGGTATTTCTTCCCGTGATTTTCCTCGAAGGTTTCGTCGGTAGTTTATTCAGGGAATTTGGTATTGTCGTTGCTTCCGCGGTTTTGATCTCGGCTTTTGTTTCATTGACGATTACGCCGGTACTGAATGTATTCCTTAATCGCAAAGACGCAGGCCACGGCTGGTTTTATAACAAAACAGAGCCATTCTTCACAGGTATGGAAGATGGCTATAACAGGACCCTTCGCGGTTTTATGAAGGCAAGGTGGGTTGCATGGGTGTTGGTAGCAGCATGCGGAGTGGTCATCTGGTTTACCTATACCAATCTTCAAAGTGAATTGGCCCCGATGGAAGACCGGAATAGCATACGGTTCAATCTGTCCGCGCCGGAGGGTACCAGTTTTAACCAAATGCAGAAAGTGTCCGACCAGCTATCGAACTTCCTGAATGATTCTATCCCGGAAAGAGCATTCACATTTTCCGCAACCCCAGGCTTTGGCGGTGGTGGCATGAATAGCGGCACGGCCCGTATCGGTCTGGTACCGGCAGGTGAAAGAAAGAAAAGCCAGAACGAGCTGGCTCAGGAAATCAATAAGAAATTGTCGCGCTTCAATGATGCACGGATTTTTGCAACGCAGGAACAAACTATTTCCGTTGGACAAGGTTCCAGAGGTGGATTACCGGTTCAGTTCGTTCTGCAAAATCTAAATTTTGACAAAATTTTTACCGTTTTACCCAAATTCCTGGAAGAAGCCCGGCAAGACCCGACGTTTCAGAATGTGGACGTAAACCTTAAATTCAACAAACCTGAGATCCGTCTGACCATCGATCGCTTGAAGGCGAGAGACCTGGGATTATCGACTACCGATGTTGCGGCGGCGATCCAGTCCGCATTCAGCGGCAGGCGCCTTGCTTATTTTATCAAGAATGGGCAGCAGTATCAGGTAATCGGCCAGGTAGAACGCGCTGAACGCAACAAACCTGCTGATATCTCTAAGCTATATGTTAGAAATACCCGCGGTGAAAATATTCCGCTGACGGCCGTTGTTCAAATGAAGGAAGAAAGCGGCCCTCCTACTATTTTCCACTACAACCGGTACAAAAGTGCAACCGTATCTGCATCGCTTGTAGAAGGAAAAACGATTGGCGACGGTGTAGCCGCAATGCGGAGAATAGCAGCAAAATTGCTTGACGAATCATTCCAAACCTCATTGATCGGCTCATCACGTGACTTTGAAGAAAGTTCTTCCAATACCAGCTTCGCATTTGGACTGGCGCTTTTGCTAGTTTACCTGGTTTTGGCCGGGCAATTCGAAAGCTTCACAGATCCATTTATTATCATGATCACCGTGCCACTTGCTCTTGCGGGCGCATTGCTGAGCCTTTATCTTTTTGGTCTCACGATCAACATATTCTCTCAGATCGGGATGATTATGCTGATCGGGCTGGTTACTAAGAACGGTATCCTGATTGTAGAATTTGCTAATCAGAAACGAGAGCAGGGTATGAGCAGAATGGCTGCTGCGGTCGAATCTGCGACACAACGGTTACGGCCCATTCTGATGACCAGCCTTGCGACAGCATTTGGTGCATTACCTATTGCGATGAGCCTCGGAGCGGCTGCTACCAGCCGGGTACCGCTCGGAGTTGTAATCGTTGGCGGTTTAATGTTCTCCCTGATCCTTACATTGTTCGTTATTCCGGCTGTTTACACATTTATTTCTCCTAAAAAACATAGAGTAACTGAAGAGCAGAGAATGGCTGAGGAGCTTAGTGTTTAAAAAATTCAAGAAACAAAATCCTGATTCAGGAAATTAATTATATAAAAAAATCAACCACAGTTTTTTGCATGAACCCGCTCCTGATTTTGATTAACAAAAGAAATTTAGTCCTCCTATTGCTGCTTTTGGGTAGCAATGCATTTTGTAAACAGGCCGCTGATAGTTTGAATATTACACTGGACAGTGCCATTGCAATTGCATTAAAAAACAGCTACGAAATAGAAATTGCAAAAAACAATGTGGAATCTAATACCATTCTCAATAACTATGGCGTCGCCGGTGGACTGCCAACTGTCGCCGCCAATGCATCCAACACAGAGCAAATAACCCAGGTTAATCAAAAACTGAACGACGGAACTGAAATCAGCCGGAATGCAGCGGCCGGTAATAATACCCAGATAAGTTTGAATGTTGGGATACTGCTTTACAATGGGAAACGTGTGGTATCGACCAAAAAACGACTGGCTGAACTGCAAAACCAGAGTGCAGAAGTACTTAACTCCCAGATTCAAAACACAATTGCACTGGTGATGACAAGTTATTATGACGTGGTACGGCAGCTAAGCTACGTCAACACCGTCCGTACCTCCATTCAGGCATCGGAAAAAAGGCTGGAAATCCTGAAAGTGCGCAAGGAAGCTGGTATGGCCAATAATGCTGATCTTTTCCAGGCCCAGATAGATTTGAATACATTGAACCAAACATTAATGGATCAGCAAATGGTAGCCCAGGTTGCCAAAACCGAACTTCTGAGAATACTCACATTGGACCCAAAATCTGCGGTTTCGATCCAAGACTCCATAAGGGTTGACAATAATATCCAGTTGGACGCCATTCTCGATCGCATCAAAGTGAACGCTGATGTGAAAGCAGCCGATCATCAGATCCGTATCAATGAACTGATCGTTCGTGAAACTGCCGCTCTAAGATACCCAACAGTGAGATTCAATACTGCTTACAACTATTCCAGGAACCAGACTGCGGCAGGCTTTACATTGCTCAACCGGGTTTTGGGGCCCAATGCAGGTCTCACGCTTTCCATACCGATTTATAGTGGTTCGGCTTTCAAACGTCAGCAACAGGTTGCGGAAATCAATACTACCAATGCTGAACTACAAAAGAGCTCGCTTGTGAGGGACTACAATGCGGGCGCAGTGAAAATGTACCAGACTTATCTGAGCTCTTTGGAACAACTGGAAACTCAAAAGCAGAATTACAACCTGAGCCGGCAGCTCCTTAATCTTACATTGCAACGCTTCGAGCTTATTCAGGCGACCATTATCGATGTCCGGGAAGCACAACGCAGCTTTGAAGACGCGGGTTACCGGATGATCAACCTTAACTATGCAGCAAAAGCAGCCGAGATCGAGCTAAAAAGATTGAGCAATACGCTCCAATAGGTACCTCATTTCCAAAAATGGCCGCTCCTCTCAGAGCGGCCATTTAAATCCAATACGCTAACCACCTTCTGCCCGATCGTTGCGATCATGCCATAGCTTGCAACAACAAATCAGATTGGCATGAAAAATCTCTTATTCCTGCTTTCCAATATCAACATCGTTAGCCAGGTTTACCTCATTGATTTGGTTTTATCCAAAGACATTATGAAAGGGCTGGGTATCATAAATGCCAGTGTCCGCGATCTTTTGAACTTGAAAAAGAAAAAGCATTGTAGAAAATGCCGGTTATTATTCCAGCTCTGAATTTCAGGACAGGCAACGCCGACTTGGTCACGTTTGCATATCGGCTCAATCGGTCAAAAGAGAAGCAAAACTTCGATAACAGAGGTGACGGTGGCGACGAAGACTAAATGTCCGTTTGAAAACATTACCTTTGCAAACAACTTTTGTCATTGAATAATGCTTTTTATAGGAAAATACAACTACCTGACCATCGAGCGGGTAACCAGCGTAGGAATGTTTCTGAGTGATGTGGAAGGAGAAGAGGTACTGCTTCCCAACCAATACCTGACCGACGAAATGCAGGTTGGCGACAACATTAAGGTGTTCGTTTATCTCGACTCCGAAGACCGCCCCGTAGCTACGACTGAAACTCCGAAAATCGTCCGCAATGAATTTGCCTTTCTAGAAGTGAAGGATGTGTCAGAACATGGCGCTTTTTTGGATTGGGGATTGATCAAGGATCTTTTTGTCCCTTTTCGCGAGCAAAGCAGGCCGATGGAAATTGGGGAATGGCATGTTGTATTCCTTTATCTGGATCAAAAATCGTCGCGATTAATTGCATCAACCAAGATTGACAGATTCCTTGAAAACGAGCGGCTGACAGTGAAAGAAGGTGACGAAGTGGACCTTTTGATCTGGCAAAAAACGGATTTGGGATTCAATGCGATTGTCAACCAATACCATAAAGGTCTTATTTATGCCAATGAAGTTTTCCGGGACCTTAAAGCCGGGGATTCATTGAAGGGTTATGTAAAAAAGATCCGGGAAGAAAACAAGCTCGATATCAGCCTGCAAAAAACAGGTTATGACAGCATTGAGCCTACCGCCCAGCACATTCTTGACGAAATCAGAAAATCAGCCGGTTTCCTGAATGTCTCTGATAGCAGCTCTCCCGAGGACATTTATAAAAGATTACAAATCAGCAAAAAGACATTCAAGAAAGCGATCGGAGGACTATACAAACAAGGCCTGATCAAAATAGCGGACGAGGGGATATATCTGGTGGCGGAGGATTGAGACCCGCGATTTCATATCAAACGAAAAATGCCGGGCAAAGCCCAGTCCTGGTCGGAAGAAATTCCGGCCATTTTTTATGCCTTAAAAAAACAGATTCGTGTTTCCGCCGCAATGGATCACGATCAAAGCAATAGCCAGTCTCTGGCTTCCATCGAAAACCTTCGTTTGGCGGTTTATATCCAATGTTGTTGGCCTTTTGTACATCAAAATCATCATACCCGTCATCAGGGTCATGTATAGCATGATCTGTATTCAATTCCTGCTCAAAGAGACCATGTGGCTCACATAAATGTTACCGTGCCCATTATCCTTTTGTCATGTCCCATAACTGCTTCTGGCAAGGCCATATCTTCGCTGGCGTAGCCGGCTGCTGTAAAGCCATCAGAATGACATGGCAGCACACCATAGAAAGCAATGCTGTATTTTACCGTTAGAAAATGCGCGGTATCCAATTGATCATTCAATCCGGTCCTTTTCTCCGAAACCTCCTACATTAAGTCACAATTCGTAAGGCAATGATCGCCGATGCGATAGTAACTCATAACAAACCTGACATTCATGAAACAAATTTTACTTTCTTTTTTGGGAGGGCTACTGCTGCTTTGCAGTCACGCCAATGCCCAAAGCAGAGAGGTCACCGGAAAGGTCACCTCGAAAGAAGACGGCTCCCCGCTGCCGGGGGTTACCATTTTTCTTAAAGGTACCAACCGAGGTACGACTACAAATAGCGACGGAGAATATTCAATTTCTGCTTCATCCGGAGCGACATTGGTTTTCAGCTTTATCGGCTTTATCAAGCACGAGTCGCAGGTCGGAAGCCAGACACTTATCAATATTTCATTGGCAACTGATGAAACTGAATTACAGGAAGCCATTATTACCTCTTTGGGGATTGCCCGTGACAAAAAGGCACTGGGTTATTCTGTTCAGGAAATCAAAGGAGAAAAACTAGCCCTAGCCCGGGATGCAGACAGTACAAATAATGTACGCGACTTTTTTGAGAAACCTGTGAGCAGTAACTCAAACATTGCTTTTGCAAAAGCAGGTGAAAATTATTCGTCCAAAATTTCTTACACATATCATTAATAACGGTATCATCCCAAATAGCAAGCAGTCTCGCGATTATCTCAGTACAAGAACCTCTATCACTTTTGCAACAAACCTCACTGCGGAGTTGAATTTGAATTACACCGGAACGAAAACCTTGAATACACCGGCAGACATCAGTCCACACACATTAACATTATGGAATTAAACAAGGAATTTGACAGGCAAGGAAATTTTCTGTTCAGGCATCGAAGCATTCTTCCGCTCCTCATTATCCTGCCCGGTTTGTGCGTTTTCATTTTTGTAAATCTCGAAAAGGCGGGTTCTCATGTCAACGATTTTCCAGAGCAGGGCTACCAATATTTCTGTCTGGGCATTACATTGCTTGGACTTCTCATTCGTGCATTAACGGTAGGTTACGCTCAAAAAAACACATCGGGGCGAAATACACAAAACCAGGTAGCCGACCACCTTAATACCTCCGGGATGTACTCCATTGTCAGACATCCGCTTTACCTCGGCAATTTTTTTATGTGGCTAGGTGTAGCCATGCTGACACAACATACCTGGTTTATTGTAGCATTCACACTGGTATATTGGTTCTATTACGAGCGGATTATGTTTGCTGAGGAGCAGTATATCAAGACCAAGTTTGGCGAGGTATTTTCAGATTGGGCAGCCAAAACCCCTGCGATAGTCCCGAACATTTTTCAATGGCACAACCCTGACCTGGATTTCAGTTTCAGAAAGGTACTGAGACAGGAAAAGAATGGCTTGGCGGCTATTTTCATACTTTTCTTTTTATTTGATACCATTGCCGAGTATATTGCCTTCAGAGATGTGCAATTTCGTCATGGAGAATGGATCATTCTCTTCACAGCAGGTTGTGTCCTATATATCATTCTGAAATTTTTGAAAAACAATACCCAAGTCCTGAACGCCGAAGGTGGCAGATAATCAATTGATCATTGATTTTACTTAACTTTGGGGGTTATCCAGCTCAATAAAATTATGGAATTCTTAAAAAGCCAGCGCCTTAACAATCTGAAATACGAGATACGCGGGGCTACTTACCAAAAAGCACTGGAACTTGAAAGTCAGGGCTACAAAATCCATAACCTGAATATCGGCAATCCGGCACCCTTCGGTTTTGATTCTCCGGATGAGATTGTTCACGATATCATTATGAATATCCGCAATGCGCAGGGATATTCAGACTCACGGGGATTATTTGCGGCCCGAAAGGCTGTGATGCATTACACCCAAACAATCGGCATACAAGACGTTGAAATCAATGATATTTTCATCGGTAACGGTGTAAGCGAGCTGATCCTGCTTTCCATGCAGGCGTTGTTAAATCCTGGTGACGAAATTCTCGTTCCTTCACCCGATTACCCCTTGTGGACGGCGGCCATCGCATTGAGCGGCGGTACACCTGTACATTACGTATGTGATGAGCAGGCAGATTGGAACCCGGACCTGGACGACCTGGAAAAAAAGATCACTTCCCGCACCAAAGGAATTGTATTGATCAATCCGAACAATCCGACCGGTGCGGTTTACGAAAAAGACGTGCTGGTTAGAATCGCGAAAATCGCTGAGGAGCACGGACTTATTATTTTCTCCGACGAAATATATGACAAGATCCTGTACGACGGAGCCGTACATTACCCGATGGGATCACTTGTAACCGATACATTGTGTGTTAGTTATGGCGGATTGTCCAAAAATTACCGCTCAGCTGGTTTCAGAGGCGGATGGATGATCCTGAGTGGGGCTAAACAGAAAGCCAAATCTTATACAGAAGGGCTGTTACTATTGGCAAGTATGCGGCTTTGTGCCAATGTACCTACCCAGTACGCCATACAAACTGCTCTGGGTGGTTATCAGAGTATCAAAGAGCTGGTACTTCCCTCTGGGAGGCTTCACAAACAAATGAACCTCGTTTACGACAGGCTGGTATCCATCCCGGGAATTACGTGCGTTAAGCCCAAAGGCTCATTATATGTTTTTCCAAAAATTGACCTGAAAAAATTCGGGTTAAAGACGGACGAGCAGTTTGTATACGACCTGCTCAGTGACCAGAAAGTGCTTGTCGTGGCCGGAACGGGCTTTAACTATATTTCTGATGACCATTTCAGGATCGTGTTTCTTCCTACATTGGACGAGCTGAACCAGGCTATGGATAAGCTGGAATACTTTCTTGAAAACAGGAGGGTTTTATCCACACGCACTGTTGAAGATGTAATTGCCTGACCTGCAAGCCAGGTCACATTTCATAATGCCCTGTCTGACAGTAAACACTGCCAAAATAAATGACCATACCGGATACTACCATTCAGGAAGCCAAAAGGCAACGCCTATTTTTGTTGCTTTGCGGGATATTCCTCACTAACGCATTGATTGCCGAGATCATCGGCGGTAAAATATTTTCGGTAGAAACGCTGCTGGGAGTGGCTCCTGCCCAGTTGTTGATCGGCGGCCAGCGCCTGGACTTTAATATGACGGCAGGCGTTGTGAACTGGCCGGTAGTGTTCATCACTTCCGATATCATCAATGAATATTTTGGCAGAAAAGGTGTAAAAAGGATCTCTTTTCTGACCGCCTGTTTTATTGCTTATACATTTATTACCATTCTTGCCGCCACTCAGTTGCCTCCCGCCCAGTTTTGGCTGGACCTTAACAATACCGACAAACAGGGTAATGTTTTCAACATTAACGATGCCTTTTCCAAGATTTTCAACCAGGGATTAGGTATAATGATCGGCTCCATTGTAGCGTTTTTATTAGGCCAGCTGCTCGACGTTTTCGTATTTTCATGGCTGCGCCGAAAAACCGGAAGCAAGTTTATATGGCTTCGTGCTACGGGCTCTACCATGTTTTCGCAGTTGGTCGATAGCTTTGTCGTGATCACTATCGCATTCTACGTGTTTGGCAACTGGGACTTGAAACAGATTTTTGCAGTGGGAACGATCAACTATTTATATAAAGGTGTGGTTGCAATATTGCTTACACCGATCCTTTACATCGCCCATTACTTTATAGATAATTACCTGGGAAAAGAATTCGCCGAGGAGTTATCGCATAAGGCTGCCCACGAATAATCAGCCCTTCTTTTTCAACGTTTTGCCGAAACTTGTCGGCGCATATTATCCAGCATAATGGCAGTGGCAATGCCCACATTCAAAGATTCAGCCTCTCCAATTCTCGGAATAGTCACTTTTTGAGTAACCAGCTTTTCTACCTCGTCACCAATGCCATTGGATTCATTACCCATGATAATGTATCCGCCATTTTTCGAAAATTGAAAGTCATACAGTGATTCACCGCCCAGAAAAGCCCCTACTATACTTTTTCCGGCGGTGTTTTCCTTAATATAATAGGCAAGATCAGTGTAGAAAATATTGACCCGCGTAAAAGAACCTTTACTGGCCGCGATCACCTTTGGATTATAAATATCCGTGGTGTCTTTGGAGCAGACAATTTTACTAATACCGTACCAATCGGCCACCCTGATGATGGTACCGAGGTTTCCAGGATCGCGGACATCATCCAGAATAAGCATATATTCGGAATCTTTGAGAGACAAAAACTCATTTTGCTTCGTTTTAGCAACAGCAAGGCAAGAGTCGTTGGTTTGGAAAGAACCGAGCCCTTCCAGCTCCTGAACGGTCGCCGTTTCTATGGGAGTGTTGTGCCGGGTTAAAATACTTGAGTATTTTTGCTGAAATTCCTTTGTGGCTAATACAACCTCGGTTTCAAAATCAGAATCCAGCAGTTCGAGCACACTTTTGGCACCTTCTACCATAAACGCCCCGTGCTGCTGCCGGTACTTCTTGATTTTAAGCGAGTTGATATACTTTATACGATTTTTCGACAGCATTGAATATTAATTGTAGGATTACATACAGCTGGTTTATTTTCCTCGTGTCGATAGGATTGTTTTCCTGCGCACCCAAGTCTACTTCACCAACCAAAAGTTATTTTCTTGGTACTTCTTCGATCAAAGGCAATCATGCGGTCAATGATTCGGAGCTTGATGCATTGATTCCTCAAAAACCTAACAGACGACTTCTCGGCCTCCCTTTTTTCCCATATGTTGGATTGTACCGTTTCGGTGAACTGTTCTACAACCGGGAAGAGAAACAGCGAAAAGTAATTGAAGTCACGCAAAATTATCAGAAAGAATCTCGCATTCACGAAAATTCACCCCGAAAGCTGGAAAAGATACAGCGGCGATATGCCAAAAAGTTGGAAAAAGCGCAGACGCGGGCTGTGCAGGGAAATTTCTGGATGCGCGTTTTGGGAGAAGCCCCGGTATATTTTGACTTGGGCGAGGTTGCCCAAAATGCGGAAAAAATGCAGAAATACCTATATAACAATGGCTTTTTCCAGGCCAGTGTTGGGTATAAGCCAGATACCATTTTCAACAGGATTAGGGTTAACTACCTGGTCACCGAAAGCCGGCCTACCATGATCCGGAATGTATCATATCAGATCAAAAACTATTTTGCTGACAGCATTATCACTGCCAACTCCAAAGACGCGGTGCTAACAGGAAAGAAGAGGTACGACGGCGACTCGTTCGAGGAAGAAAGGGTAAGGATCGAAACGCTTTTGCGGAATGAAGGCTATATGGGCTTTTCGCGACAAAATGTAACCTACCTCGTAAATGACACCATCACTAATCCATTGACAGACAGCCTTTTTAAATCCGTAGACGTAAAGGTGCGGGTGGATGTGCCTACTCAGGGAAACAAGCCGGACAGGTACGTGGTAAAGTCTGTCAATTTCGAAGTTTTGCCGCCTTCCGGTTCGCCAGACTCACTTTTCAGAAAGGATACGACCCGTTATCAGGGTATCAGGTATATTTTTTCAGATAAAAGATTTTCAACTAAAATACTCGATAGTAAAATCCAGGTGCGCCCCGGCGCTTTCTATAGTCAGAAAAAGGAAAGAGATACGCAGCAGCAGCTTTCCCTGACCGATCAGTTCCGGTTTGTTAACTATAACTACACTCTAGACTCTACCGGGAAGGGCATTCATAGCTATTTCAGGGTTATTCCACTCGAAAAATATCAGATTTCGACAGACGTCGGCCTCAATGTAATTCAGTTGCAAGGCACGCCGGGACCATTTGCGAACCTGTCATATAAAATCCGCAATGTGTTCAATGGATTGGAAAATTTTGAGGCCAATTTGAGAGGTGGTATTGAGTTGGTTCCCGGATTTCTGGGTAATCAGCAAATATACAGAAGTGAGGAAATCGGGCTGAACACGTCATTGATCTTCCCGCGGCTGCTCACACCTGGAAATCTATTTCAAAAACAGTCTGCCGGATACAATCCCCGTACCCAGGTTGGTCTGGGCTATAACTATGTTAACCGGCCTGAGTACACCCGTACCAATGTAAAAGTGGCCCTGAACTATTCCTGGCAGCCTACTAATACAACGCTGTTCAATGTTTCCCTGGTTGACCTCAACATTCTGAACACGCAGAACATCCGTTCAGATTTCCAGGACCTGCTGAATGAACTGCGTGATCAGGGAAATAACCTTTATACCAGTTTCCGAAGATCTTTTGTATCCGATATCAATTTTAATTTTACCTACAACACTAATTCGCTGATCGGCCCGCAAAAAAATGCACATTATTTCCGGATCACCCTGGAATCGGGTGGAACGTCACTCAACATTCTTCCAAAGCAAGAGAATCTGATCAAAAGTGTATTTGGCGACAGTCTGCAATTTTATAAATACGTCCGCTGGAATGCTGATTATCGGCGCTACTGGCCAACAGGAAGGCGTTCTGCTTTTGTGGCAAGAGTAAATTCCGGTGCTATTTACAGTTATGGGGATAACAAGGTCCCGCCTTATGAAAAGTATTTTTTCGCAGGCGGCTCTAATAGTCTTCGCGCGTGGCTTCCACGCCGCCTGGGACCCGGCTCTTCGGTGCCTCGAAAAACCCCCACCGGCCTGACCATTGAATCGCCGGGCGAGTTTCTATTGGAAGGGAATCTGGAATGGCGCGGGTATCTTGCCAAATTTTTCGGAGATATCAATTACGCTATATTTCTGGATGCCGGTAATGTGTGGAGCTTGAACAGCACTGCAACAGAACCGCAAAAATTTGAAGCAAACAAGTTTTTGAGAGAAATCGCGGTCGGTACCGGGTTTGGGATAAGATATGACCTATCCTTTTTCATACTCAGATTTGACTTCGGGATTAAGGTATATGATCCTGCTTTACAGCGATTTGTACTGGATGAATTGCAATTCAATAAGCTTTTCAACAGGACCCGGTCCAATTTCCTGAATATCAATCTGGGTGTCGGCTATCCTTTTTGACAGTGAAGTTTGTACCCTTTCAGGCTATGACAGTTTGTCAGTTTTCTCTTATTTCTTCCTATATTTGTAATTCTGCGGTGCTTTTTTGAGCCTGAACGATCAGGTTAATTTTGTTTGTCCCGCAGAAATTTGAGATTAATACCCCTTCCCATGGAACACAGAATTGCAGATACATTAAAAATACTGACCGAGGCGGATAAAGAGGCGTGTGAAATCGTGCGTGTTTCTGAGAATGAGCCTGTTTCGGGTAAAAAACGATTGTTTATAGAAAGTTATGGCTGTCAGATGAATTTCTCTGACAGTGAAATTGTAGCGTCCGTAATGCGTGAAGCAGGGTATGCAACCACTTCGGACGCTGACAATGCCGATGTGCTTTTTCTAAATACATGTTCGATCCGTGATAATGCGGAGAGGAAAGTCAGGAAGAGGCTCACGGAGCTCAATATGATCAAAAAACGCAGACCAGGTACATTGATAGGTATTTTGGGTTGCATGGCCGAAAGACTGAAAGCCAAGCTGTTGGACGAGGAGAAAATGGTTGACATTGTAACGGGCCCCGATGCCTATCGCGATCTGCCACGACTGGTGGAAGAGGCTGAAACAGGCCAGAAAGGTGTTAATGTATTTCTCTCCAAAGAAGAAACATACGCAGACATATCCCCTATCCGGCTGAATTCCAATGGCGTAACCGCATTCATTTCGATCATGCGCGGCTGCGACAATATGTGCAGCTTTTGTGTGGTACCATTCACGCGTGGCCGCGAACGTAGCCGCGACCCGTATTCTATCGTAAAGGAAGCAGAACAGCTTTTTAATGATGGGTATCGTGAAGTCACGCTGCTGGGCCAGAATGTGGATAGCTACAAATGGACAGGCCAGCAGGGTGTTACTGCTGTTTCCGAAGCGCAGAATGTCAATTCGCAGACTCAGGTTCACGTCAACTTTGCCGGATTATTAGAAATGGTGGCCCAGGTGAGTCCAGAGCTGCGCGTCAGGTTCAGTACCTCCCATCCCAAAGACATTACCGACGAGGTTTTGTATACGATCAAAAAGTACGACAACATCTGTAAATACATTCACCTTCCCGCTCAGAGTGGCAACAGCCGGGTACTGGAAATCATGAACCGTACCTATGACAGGGAATGGTACCTGGATAGAATCGACAGCATCAGAAGGATTTTGGGTGATGACTGTGGGATTTCGCATGATATGATCACTGGTTTCTGCACTGAAACCGACGAAGAACACCAGGATTCGGTGTCGCTGCTCGAATATGTCAAATTCGACTTCGGTTATATGTTTGCGTATTCAGAGCGTCCGGGAACATTGGCTGCCAAAAAATTCGCCGATGATATTCCTGCTGAGATCAAACAAAAGCGATTGGCGGAAATCATTGACGTACAGCAGAGAATTTCAATGGAGCGTAACCAAAGGCTCATTGGCACCATTCAAAAAATACTTGTTGAAGGCACGTCCAAGCGTTCAGAGGACGATTTTATTGGAAGAAATGACCAGAATAAAAAAGTAATTTTCCCGAGAGAAAATTTCAAAAAGGGTGATTATGTGAATGTAATGATCACTGAATGCACTACTGCAACGCTGCGTGGGTATGCAGTCGAAAAAGAACCTGCCTTAGCTCACAGCCATCAGCCAGTTTCATGAATTTATCAGAAATACAAGCCATAAAAAATCGTTTCGGCATCATTGGTACTTCGCCGGGGCTGAATCATGCGATTAATGTGGCAGTCCAGGTGGCTGCGACAGACCTGACCGTATTGATCACCGGAGAAAGCGGAAGCGGGAAAGAATCATTTTCAAAGATCATACATAGCCTTAGTTCACGAAAGCACGGACCGTTCATTGCGATCAACTGTGGCGCCATTCCCGAAGGTACCATTGATTCAGAGCTTTTCGGACATGAGAAAGGCGCTTTTACCGGAGCTCTGGATTCCCGCAAAGGATATTTTGAAACGACAAACGGAGGAACAATTTTCCTGGATGAAGTAGGTGAAATGCCGTTGGGAACACAAGCAAGGCTACTTCGCGTGCTTGAAAACGGTGAATACATTCGGGTAGGGTCTTCCAAAGTCCTTAAAACCAATGTCCGCGTCGTTGCAGCCACCAATGTCAATTTGCTGGACGCGGTCAACAACGGAAAATTCAGAGAAGACCTTTATTACCGGTTAAATACCGTCCCCATTCACGTTCCGCCATTGAGGGACCGTGGCGAGGACATTCTATTGCTTTTCAGGAAATTTACGAATGATTTTTCTGAAAGATACCGCACCAAGCCTGTCAGGCTGGATACGGATGCACGGGATTTGCTCCTGCAATATGCTTTTCCCGGCAATATCCGACAGCTCAAAAACATTGCTGAACAGATCACCATTCTCGAAACAGACAAAGAACTACCTATCACAGGAGAAACGCTTAACCATTACCTGAACCCCGTGCAACCGGCAAGCCGCAAGGCGCTGATCACGTTGCGTTCGGGTGAAGAAAGAGGCGAATCGTTTTCGGAGAGGGAATTACTTTACAAAGTTTTATTCGACATGCGCCGGGATATGACCGAGCTGAAAAAACTGGTCAGGAATGTGCTCGAAAATGAAAAGTATGGTGGCGATATCTTGAAAGATCACCAGGAGCTTTTCAGTTCATTGAACAACACCGAATCCACACCGCATACTCCTACTATAGAGCCGGCACGCCTGCTTTCCCCTCCACCTTCCAGGACGGTTGACCTGGACAGATATTCGGACGAAAGAAGTGAAATCGAGGACGTGGTACATGTTACTGCCGAGGAAGAATCGCTTTCGCTGGAAGACAAAGAGAAAGAAATGATCATTAAGGCGCTGCGCAAGAACAATAACAAACGAAAATATGCTGCCAACGCATTGGGCATATCAGAAAGGACGTTATACAGGAAGATTAAACAGTATGACATTGAAGAATAACAACAAGGTAAGCCGGTACCTGACTGCCAAAAACTGGGTTTTGGTGCTTTTCTTTTTACATTGTTCCGTTTTTATTTCAGGATGCGGCGTGTATTCCTTTACCGGGACCAATTTATCCCCTGACATCAAGACGTTCAGCGTACTCAATTTTACGATGGGAACGGCGGGTGGCCCTTCCGATCTGCCGCAAAGGCTTACAGAAGAACTCAAAGAATATTTTCAGCGAAATACCAGCCTTGTCAGTCAGCCGGGAGGAGGCGATTTGGTATTGGAAGGTTCCATTACAGGGTATGATGTACTGGCGGCTGCGCCTACGGCCAATGACCAAGCCGGCCTTAACCGGTTGAACGTGACCGTGCAGGTGCGATACACCAATGCGAAGGACGAAACCAAAAATTTTGACCAGTCCTTCACCTACTACGCCGATTTCCCACAGGATCAGACACTTAACCAGAACGAAGCGCGGCTATTGCCTACTATCCGGGAAAACATTGTCCAGCAGATCTTCAATAAATCGGCCGCAGACTGGTAAGAGACATTCATTTTACCTAATTTCATCTTCTTATTTCAAAATTAACACCCGCACATTTTCATGGCAATCATTGACAAGGATACATTCAGCCAATTGGTAAAACGCCCGCATGCGGTTGGTGCAGATGTGATCCCTCAACTGGAAGCTACGATCAAAGCATTTCCTTTTTGCCAGATCTCCTACTCTCTTTTAGCGAAGGCATCCAGCGTGGCCTCCGCTGAGAAACTGGACGAAACCCGTCCGCGTGCTGCTGCTTATGCATTGAGCCGCGTGGCTTTACAGCAGCTTGTCGAGAATGACACGGAGCGTTATGATGCTTCCGTGAACATTGAGCAAGTAATTGAAGCACAAGACAAAGCGGTCCCGCAAAATGGTGAGGATATATTAATCAGTATTGTGGAGCAGGAAGCTGCGCCCCAGCAATCTCAAAAATCCGAGGAGCAGCGCAGGCAGCAGCAGATTATTGAGGGTTTCATGAAAAAAAATCCGCGTATTCAGCGTCAGGAAGCCAATCTGGAACCAGTATCCATTGATTTGAGCGGAAGGGTCGCAGAATCCGGCAGCGGAAGTATTGAAACCGAAGCATTTGCAAAAATTTTAATCCGGCAGGGCAAAATTGAGAAGGCAATTGATCTCTATCAAAAATTGATCTTGAAAAAACCGGAAAAAAGAAATTACTTTGCAAAAAAATTAAGCGAGTTGTATCGTGGCGTCTATTAAGGATATCTGAGCAAGATACCATTCACACATTCGATCATTCATTCATTATTAATTATATTAAGGCATGTATTTGGGTTTGATTATTCTGGTTGCGATTGTAGCAGTTTTATTGATTCTCGTTGTTTTGGTTCAAAATTCAAAAGGGGGAGGACTTTCAAGTGAGTTTAGCGGAGCTGGAACTACACAAATGTTCGGCGTTAAGAAAACCACCGACTTGCTGGAACAAATTACATGGGGACTTGCGAGTACCGTTATTTTGATTTCGCTTGCTTCTTATATCGTTGTAGGCGGAAGTGATGCAGGCGCTGGAATTAACAGTGTCAATGTTGATAAAGCTCAGAACACAGCGGTACCAGGCGGAAATATTGCCCCGGCACCTGCTAAATCGACAACTCCTGCTGCTACTACACCAGCGGCAACACCTGCTGACAGCTCAAAATAAGCAGAAAGACATATAAAAGAAAGCTCGTGATGACAGCATCGCGAGCTTTCTTTGTTTCAGACATTTTATGTCGAATAACTGCTAAGCAAAATTAATTTCTCTCAACATCAGCTTCTCGGCGACCGGCAAGAGGGTTTCATGCAAAGGATAGTCGTAGCGCGATTCCACAACATAGGTCGCCGGATTCGGAAGTGACTTATTCTTTTTTGTGAGATCTACTTTGATTTGAGATACCGTGTTTCCGATACCGATTCTCACCGTTTCCACGAAGGTTGTTTTCAAATACCTCTGTTTCATTTCATTGTATAATGCAAGCTGGTACTCAAATACACTCACCAGCGGCTGAAAAGTATGCAGAAACAGCAGATAACCTTCCTGTAAACGAAGCGGGACGATGCCTACCGGTGAAATTTTCACATTCTCTTCTACTTCCGTGAATATCTCGGTACCCTCATCAATGGATCGTGAAAAGCGGTCGATCGCAAATTCCAGAATGTAGTTCAAATCTTCGAGATAGGGATCATCCTGGTGTGTTTCCTCGTATTCCAGCCTCCATTGCTGAAAATTGATCCCTGTCAGGTTTTTGGGAAATGATGTTTTTATCTGGCTTTTATTGGCCTGAATGTCAACGCAAGAGTTGAAGTGGTATTTCAATTCGGGCAAATATGGATGCAGCCGGTTTTGTGTGAACTCGCTGCCAATGTGCTGCAGATAAGCCATTAGCACATATTTTTTATACTCTAAATCAAAAATTCCTTCGGTTAACCAATTCTTCTGGAGGTTTGTCATAGGATTTTAACTTTGGTGCCGATAAAATTTAAGCATTTTCAAAACCGGAAACAATTATTTGATTTTCCTGACACGACAAAAGCATTATAATTATATAACGACAGGTTTAGGTACAAATTTGGCATACTTCCCGGAAAAAATGTCAGAGCCGATACGCTGGCATAGATTGTGCTTACCGGTTTGCAGTCAAATTAATTACTGACAATCATAAAAAAACAAACGTTTAATATTTATGTCAACTTTAGCAGAAATACAAGTGAACGTACAACCTCTGGCTGATCGTGTTCTTGTAGAACCAGCCCCAGCCGAAGAAAAAACAGCATTTGGTATCATTATCCCTGATACTGCAAAGGAAAAGCCTCAGCGTGGAACCGTGGTAGCCGTTGGCCCGGGTAAAAAAGATGAGCCGCTTACAGTAAAAGTAGGTGATACCGTATTGTACGGTAAGTATTCAGGTACTGAATTAGCATACGAAGGAAAAGACATCCTGATTATGCGTGAATCAGACATTTACGCCATTATTGGTTAATTGTCTGCCATTTAAATTCATAGTTTCTCTTAAAGTTATTTCAAATAATTAATTGTTATGTCTAAGAAAATATTTTTTGACACAGAAGCCCGCGACAAGATAAAGCGTGGTGTTGACACATTGGCTGACGCCGTTAAAGTTACATTGGGACCTCGTGGCCGTAACGTTGTAATCGACAAAAAATTCGGTTCACCAAGCATCACTAAGGATGGTGTTACTGTTGCAAAAGAAATCGATTTGAAAGATCCTATCGAAAACATGGGTGCTCAGTTGGTGAAAGAAGTAGCTTCTAAAACTGCTGATTCAGCTGGTGATGGTACTACTACTGCAACTGTTTTGGCCCAGGCGATCTACTCAATCGGTGTTAAGAACGTTGCTGCCGGTGCAAATCCAATGGATTTGAAACGCGGTATTGACAAAGCTGTTTCAGTGATCGTTAAAGATCTTGAATCACAAAAGAAAAACATTTCTACTTCCAAAGAAATCGCTCAGGTTGCTACTATTTCAGCTAACCATGACGAAGAAATCGGCAATATGATCGCCGAAGCAATGGAAAAAGTAGGAAAAGAAGGTGTTATCACTGTTGAAGAAGCTCGTGGTACTGAAACAGAAGTTAAAACTGTGGAAGGTATGCAGTTTGACCGTGGATACCTTTCTCCATATTTCGTTACCAATACAGAGAAAATGGAAGCTGATTTGGAGCGTCCATATATCCTGATCTCTGAGAAGAAAGTTTCTTCCATGAAAGAATTGCTTCCGGTTCTTGAAGCAGTTGCACAAACAGGCCGTCCTTTGCTTATTTTGGCAGAAGATGTTGACGGAGAAGCGTTGGCTACATTGGTAGTGAACAAAATCCGCGGCGCCTTGAAAGTTGCTGCTGTTAAAGCTCCTGGTTTTGGTGACCGTCGTAAAGCAATGCTTGAAGACATCGCAATCATCACTGGTGGTACAGTAATTTCAGAAGAGCGCGGTTTCAAATTGGAAAACGCAACTTTGGAATACCTTGGGACTTGCGAAAAAGCGATTATCGACAAAGACAATACAACTTTGGTTAACGGATCAGGTAATTCTGAAGACATTCAGGGCCGTGTTAACCAAATCAAAGCACAGATCGAGAATACAACTTCTGACTACGACCGTGAAAAACTTCAGGAACGTCTGGCTAAATTGTCAGGTGGTGTAGCTATCCTTTATATCGGTGCTGCAACTGAGGTTGAAATGAAAGAGAAAAAAGACCGCGTTGACGACGCATTGCATGCAACTCGTGCTGCTGTTGAAGAAGGTATCGTTGCTGGTGGTGGTGTAGCTTATATCCGTGCAACTGCTGCTCTGGAAGGCTTTACTGGAAACAACGAAGACGAAACAACCGGTATCAACATTATCCGTGTAGCTTTGGAGGCTCCTTTGAGAACAATCGTTTCTAACTCAGGCCAGGAGCCATCAGTAGTTGTTGCGAAAGTGAAAGAAGGAACAGGATCATACGGTTACAATGCAAAAGACAATGTTTACACAGACCTTTTGGAAGCTGGTATCATTGACCCTAAGAAAGTTTCACGTTTGGCTTTGGAAAACGCAGCATCTATCGCAGGTCTGTTGTTGACAACTGAATGTGTAATTGCTGACGAACCAGAAGAAGCTCCTGCAGGCGGTGGCCACAGCCACGGCGGCGGAATGGGCGGAATGATGTAATTTTTTAGTTAAGAGTTTAGAGTCGAAAGTTTAGAGTCTAATGTCTTAATTTTTGACTCTGAAATCTTAAACTCAAAACTCATAAAATAGCCGACCGGAAAATCCAGTCGGCTATTTGCTTTACTCAACGTTATGAAAAACTTCCTCATTTAGACGTTAGCATCGAAACGTGGTCACACATTTGAGTAAAAATATTTTTATGGGAGCATCATTCCGTCCTGCATGACCAGTCGCCGGTCTGCCATTTCTGCCAATTCTTCGTTGTGGGTCACAATCACGAAAGTTTGTCCGAAATCGTCGCGCAGCTTGAAAAACAACTGGTGTAGATCCAGAGCATTATGTGAGTCGAGGTTACCGCTGGGTTCGTCGGCAAGCACGATCGACGGCTTGTTCAGCAGCGCCCTTGCCACTGCTACCCTTTGTTGCTCACCGCCTGACAGTTGCGAAGGCAAGTGGTCCATTCTACCCGAAAGACCAAGCATTTCCAGCAGTTCTTTCCCTCTGGATATAATCTCCTTTTCATTACCTAACCCATTGATATAGCCTGGCATACAGGTATTTTCCAGCGCCGTAAATTCGGCAAGCAGATTGTGAAATTGGAAGATAAAACCGATCTTTTCGTTTCGGAATTTGGCAAGATCTTTATCTTTTTGAGTAAATACATTCACTCCTTCTATGAGCACCTGCCCTTCATCAGGCCTGTCCAATGTGCCCAGAATGTGCAAAAAAGTACTTTTTCCCGCTCCCGAAGGACCAACTATCGCGACTACCTCACCCTTTTTTACTTCCAGATCAATTCCCTTCAAAACCTGTAAAGAACCGTATGTCCGCCTGATCCCGCTCGCCTGAAGTAAATTCATATTTAGAAGAAAGATAATTGGACTGAAATCTACGCCCGTTTTGATTAATTCCTTAATTTGCCGTGAAAATACCAATTTACTTTTATACTCATGAATATTCACGAATATCAAGGCAAAAGCGTTCTTAAAAAATACGGTGTGCGTATTCAGGAAGGGCTCGTAGCCGACACTCCGGACAAGGCAGTTGAAGTTGCGCGTGAGCTTAGCCAGCAGACTGGTACCAAATGGTATGTTGTAAAATCACAGATCCACGCAGGTGGACGTGGAAAAGGCCGCATCGTTGGAACCGAACAACGTGGTGTTGCCCTCGCAAAATCTGTTGAAGATGTGCGCACCATATCCAATAATATTTTGGGCAAAGTGTTGGTTACGCATCAGACCGGACCCGATGGAAAGCGTGTCAACAAAGTGCTTATTGCCGAAGATGTATATTATCCAGGACCTAGCGAGCCGAAAGAGTACTATCTTTCTATCCTGCTTGACCGCGGTAAAAACTGTAATGTGATCATGGCCAGCACCGAAGGTGGAATGGACATTGAGGAAGTTGCAGAGCATACGCCTGAAAAGATCATGAAAGAGTGGATTGATCCAAAAGTAGGCTTGCAGCCATTCCAGGCACGCAAAGTAGCTTTTGCGTTGGGCCTTGAAGGCGATGCGTTCAAAGAAATGGTGAAATTCATCACCTCTCTTTACAAAGCTTATATTGAAAGTGATTCAGCGATGTTCGAAATCAACCCGGTTTTGAAAACATCTGACAATAAAATCCTTGCCGTTGATGCCAAAGTTGACCTGGATGACAATGCATTGTATCGTCACCCTGAACTGGCTGAAATGCGCGATACCAACGAAGAAGATCCTTTGGAAGTAGAAGCAGGTGCTAACAACCTGAACTACGTCAAACTGGATGGAAACGTAGGTTGTATGGTAAATGGTGCCGGTCTTGCGATGGCTACCATGGATATTATCAAGCTTTCGGGCGGCGAGCCTGCTAACTTCCTGGATGTTGGGGGTGGCGCTAACGCCCGTACCGTTGAAGCAGGTTTCCGTATCATTTTGAAAGACCCTAATGTAAAGGCTATCCTGATCAACATCTTCGGTGGTATTGTTCGTTGCGACCGTGTTGCAGCTGGTGTTGTAGAAGCTTACAAGGCGATTGGCGAGATTCCAGTACCAATCATCGTTCGTCTACAGGGAACCAATGCGGAAGAAGGTGCACGTATCATCAATGAGTCAGGCCTGAAAGTATATTCAGCGATCGAATTCAAAGAAGCCGCAACAAAGGTATCAGAAGTTCTGGCCGAGTTAGGCGTCTAACCCATCCGCATACCGCATACCCAATAGCCCAGGACTTAAGTCCTGGGCTATCATGCCATCCGGTACGATACCATCGCCATCCGGCACGGCGCCATCGCCATCCGGTACGATACCATCCCATCCGGCATGACGCCATGCCATCCGGTACGATACCATCTCCGATATCATCCCGATATGACACCATCCGGGAGGCATCCATTATCCCAATATCCAATACAACACCATCGTCGTAGCAAAGCTTGCTAATCCCTGCAATCCCGTCAGGATCGTGTGAGTGCGATAAGTATCTCTCGATGAAATTCCTGTAAACTGTGAAACGACCCAGAACCATGCATCATTGGTATGGGAAACAATCATAGCCCCGCTTCCTACGGCCATCACTACTAATGTAATCTGAATCGGTGTTACAAAGCCCAGCGATGCCAGCAATGGTGCTAATATACTTGTTGTCAACACCATAGAGGAAGTTGTTGACCCCTGCGCCGTTTTGAAGAATGCTGCTATCAGAAATGCGATCATCAGTAAATATCCGCCAGACATTTCGTTATGTAACAGCCATTGACTAACCATTTCTTTGAGTGAAGTTTCTTTTAATATCGCGCCAAATGCTCCCCCCGCACCCACCAACACCAGAGTAGTTCCGCAATGTTCGATTCCACTTTTGAAACAAGACATCATACGTTCGGCGGCATACTCCGGAAATAAAGAATAGCTGAAAAAAATGGCCAGCAGAAACGAAACGAGTGGGCTGCCCAGGAATCCCAGCCATTTGATCCATACCTCTGGGAAATTCAGGATTTTGGCAAATGATGCCAGCGTGATCAACAAAATGGGCAATACGATCGGCATGAATGCTTTCCAGGCGGGAGGTAGCTGCTCTTCCCGAAGAAGTATGGGCTCCTCAACTGCCGAAGTCTCGGTCAGCTCTACTTTCCTGGCATATTTCCCGGCAAACCAGGTGGAAAGGAAAAGACTTGGAATGGAGACGATCAAGCCGATCAGGATCACCACACCGACAGAATCTGCTATGCCGAGATTCCCCGCGGCGGAGAGTGGCCCGGGCGTAGGCGGGACCAATGTATGCGTGGCAAAAAGGCCGCCAGACAATGACAATGCAATGGTACCCAGCGGCTGTTTAGTCCTTTTCGCAACGATTTGATTCAGCTTATGAAGAATGATAAACCCTGAATCACAAAATACGGGTATACCTACAATCCCGCCGATAACCGACATAGCAAATGCAGGTCTTTTTTCTCCAAACAATTTCAAAATTACGTCAGCCACCTTGATAGCCGCACCCGATTTATCGAGAATGGCACCGATGACACATCCCAGAATCACCATCAGGCCGATTTTGGACATTAATTCTCCAAAACCTTTACCAATCGTTTCAGCAAGTTTGTCGATAGGTAGCCCGGCAAAAACCCCTACCCCTATCGCCGCCAGCAGCAGGCCCACCAGCGGGTGCATTTTTAAAACCGTAGAACTTAAAACAATAAATACAATGGCAGCAAGAACTATAAATATGATCATCGGAGGTCCGCGGTTTACTGCAAAAGGCTTAGTACCGCTTCATCACCCATCACCGCATTGGCTGGCCGGGGATGCGCTGTGTTGAAAACTTCAAGATCTTTGATTTCAAGCAGTTTTGAGGGACCTTCATCAATATTACCCTGAGCATCTGTCACCGATTTGAGATCCAGGCCGAGGTGTTTTGCCATGAAACCATACATTGCTTTTCTTTTCGACGGGCCATAATCGTGTTTTTCATCGGCCAAATGAACCGCTTCGAGTTGGCTCTTTTTACCGTAAAGCCCGTAAATATTCTGGATGAAGGGATATTCTACTTCCGGGGTATTTTTAGTCCAATCACCACCGTCAGAGATCATGATCATGGGACGAGGTGCTGCGAGTGCTGCTATCTCCACATTATTGGTCTGGTAGTCTCCTTTTTTATGAATCGGCAACCCGCTTTCACACACACATCCGCCAAAGAAATGGGCAGACACCATGACCACTGGTACCGACACTTTTACGCGATTGTCCAAGGCAGCCAACAGGAAGGTCTGAGTACCTCCGCCTGACTCGCCGGTTACTGCCACTCTTTCAGGATCAATGCCGGGAATGGACAAAAGATAATCCAGCGAGCGAATGCTGTTGATGGTTTGAAGTTTCAATGCTTTGGCCATTTTGTGTTCACATTGCTTCGAATCGCCCTGCCCCACCATATCATATACAAACACCACGGCGCCCATTCTGGCAAGCGTCGCGCAACGTTTCTGCGTCTGCTCACGGAACCTGCCGTGCGGGTTTTCACCATGCCCGTGCGGGCACAAAATTCCGGCATATGATTTCTGTTTTTTGATCGGCCTGTACAAATTTCCTGTCACATATATCCCTGGCATGCTCTCAAACGCCACGTTTTCAATGGTATAGCCATCCATTACCTTTTTGCTGTGAACAATGGGTTTCGAGGTTGGTTTGGCGGGAAGGCTTGTCAGCCCCATACCTTCACGGATCTGCTTTTTGATTTTTTCGGCCCGGGTTTCCCACTCCAACTTGGAAGATACTGCATGTTTTTCGAGAAACGTTTTGCCCTCAGGCTCTGTAAAATACGCGCCCTGACATAGCTCGGCGGTTTGACCGAATACATTACTAACCAAAAATAGAACACTGCAGAATATAGAAATTGCCTTCATGCTGAACCGGTAGAAGAAAGTGAATTAATTTTTACAAAAGAAAGAAAGCCGCACAGGTTACTCTAACTATCTGCCGCCGGATTTAAGGAATTGCGACCCGTACATAACCCTTGACAATATGCGTTTCCAGATGCTTCACCATTCCTTTGTACTCTCCGTCAATCTGAAAATGTGCTTCTTTGTCGAGACATTCTATCGTGGCTTTTTGGACAGACACCACCTGCATGATTTCCGGGTTGAAATCCGTATTACCGGCCAGAATTTTCGCCGTTTCAATAAAATCGAGCTTCTTGGCAATAACTAGTTCAAAAAAACCATCAGACATGTCGCCGATAGGATTAATGCTTACGCCCGTCCCGTATTTCTGTGCATTGGCAATAATGACGATCAGCGCTTCTGTCTCAATCACCCCCTTGTCGGTCGTGATGCGTACTTCGAAATTTTCATGCTCGCTCAATGTCCTCAGCATTTCCCGGGCGTACCCCATTTTGCCACGGGTATCGCTATCCTCGTAATTTTTTACCAGCAAAGCATTCAGTCCGATGTCGCTGAGATGAAGGCTGATATCTCCGTTGATGCTGACAGCGTCAATACAAATGGATTTGTCCCCAAAAGCCACTTCCATAGCCTGATCAATGGATCCTGAAAGGCCAAAATCAGCTGAAAGACCATTTGCGGAGCCCGCCGGAATGATCCCCAAAATGATCTCAGAATGACGAATTGTTTCGGCTACCAGGGAAATTGTTCCGTCACCGCCTGCCACCAGCACCCGCTCTGGTTTGATATTAGTAACCATTTCCTGAATGGTTTCCAGGTCGTGGTCGCCGGTGGTGGAATAAATGCGAAGATCATAGCCCTCTTCGTTTGTTTTTTCGATAACCCGCTCAAAAATCACATCCTTGTTCACGTCCCCTGATATGGGGTTGACCACCAACAAAACCTTTCGTTCTGAAAACATATTTTTTAAATTAGGGACTTCAAGTCTAAGTGGTTAAAGATAGTTATGAAACGTTGTGACTTAAAATTGTACCGTGGTTATGCCAATAAAAAGGAATTAGTCGTATTCGGTCATGTTGTCAAAAAATATCCTTCCGGAGACCATAAGTACACACGCAACGGATTTCGTTATGCCAGGACCATTATTGAGCTTTTCTCTATCAAAACTATTCCGTTCCTGAAAGTGGTGCTCAAGGTGGGCGATCTGGTTGCTGAAACCATTGCGGAAGCTGACGGATATTTCCGTTTTCAAGTCCCTTTTCATGAAAGCATGGCCAGCGGGTGGCATACCTATGAAGTGATAGTAGACGACGAAATTAATGGCAAAAAGTACTACGCGGCTTCGAAAGAAGAGTTTTTCCTCCCCTACAAGAGCTCCTATGGCATCATTTCCGACATTGACGACACCTTCCTGATCTCGCACAGCAGGCGCTCATTCCGGAAGCTTTTTGTTTTATTGTCAAGAAATGTACAAGCCCGAAAGCCGTTTGACGACGTCGTAAAACATTATCAGCTGCTTTCATTTGCAAGCCGTGCCCATCCGCAAAAAGACAGCAACATATTTTTCTACGTGTCCAGTAGCGAGTGGAATTTGTATGATATGATCGTGCGCTTCGCTGAACTGAATGGATTGCCAAAAGCTGTTTTGAAACTTAAAAAGATCAAATCCGGGCTGGATGATTTCGTTATGACCGGAGGAGGCTCACATACGCACAAGCTTCGGAAAATTCATAATATTATTAATTTCTATCCCGAACTGCAGTTTATCCTGGTGGGAGATGATTCCCAGAAAGATCCGGAAATTTACGAGGAAGTGTGCCAGACATTCCCCACCAGCATCCGGGCCGTGTATATCCGGCAAACCCGAAAAAGAAGCAAACCTTTCACTACCTTGCTGCTGAAAAATATTCAGGACCTGGGTATCGACACCTGCTATTTTGCCCACAGTAATAAAGCCATCATCCATTCTCTGGATAAAGGCCTGGTGTTTCAAACACCTGTGGAGCCGCCGATACCCCTGGTACCGAAAGATGCCCGCTGACTTATGAAAAAAATCCTCATTGTTGAAGATGACCGACGTATTGCCCAAAACATCTTCCGCGGGTTGGCCGCAGAGAATTTCGAGGCTGAGATCGCCTACGACGGGATTACCGGCAAGCAACTCGCACTGGACAAAAAATTTGACCTGGTACTGCTCGACGTAAACCTCCCGGGCATGAAAGGGTACGATGTGTGCCAGCAGGTACGCATGTACAAGCCTTCCCTGCCCATTATCATGCTCACGGCCTATGGTGAGATTGAAGACAAGATCGAGGGGCTGGGACGCGGAGCGGACGACTATATCGTAAAGCCATTTGATTTCCGGGAGCTAATGGCCCGCATCAATGCAGCATTGCGTGTTTCGGAATTGCTGAATCCTGAATCGACCGACAAAATATTGCGGATCGCGGACCTGGAAATGAACTTAGGTACCAAACAGGTAAAACGCGGCGGGAATGCAATCGATCTGACAGCCAAAGAATTTGCCTTACTCGAATACTTCCTGCTTCACCGCGGAAGAGTGGTTTCAAAAATGGATCTGGCGGAGCATGTATGGCATCTGAATTTCGACCCCGGAACCAATGTAGTAGAGGTGTATATCAATTATTTACGCAAAAAAGTAGATAAAGACTACGCTACCAAGCTCATCCATACCCGGCCGGGAATGGGGTACATTATGAAAGAAGAATAGCCTGACATGAAAATAAAAGACCGTATCGCTCTTCAATTTACGCTCCTTGTAGCGGCGATACTGCTGTTGTTTTCAATCGCGATTTACAGTGTTTCCGAGCATTACCGGCAGGAAGAATTTTATGACCGCCTGAAAAGCCGCGCCCGCACTACCTGTCGTCTTTTGGTAAAAGTAAAAGGCATTGATAAAGACCTGCTCAAAACCATTGATCAGAACACATTGTCGGAAATGCTGGATGAAAAGGTCCTGATTTTTGATAAAAATAATGAACTGATCTATTCCAGCGTCGACGACAAGTTGCTGACCTACCATCCTTCATTGCTCAATGATGTCCGCGAAAAGGAGTATATGGAATTCCATCAGGGCGAAAATGAAGTGATCGGACTGCTTTATACGGAGGGCGACGAGCCGTTGGCCGTACTTGCCTCGGCGTACGACACATTCGGGCACAGCAAACTGAATAACCTTAGAAGCACATTGGGCTGGGGGTTGCTGGCAGGTATAGCCGTTACCGTGGGGTTGGGGGTTTACTTTGCCAGCAATGCGTTACGGCCGATTAGCAGGATCAATGAGCAGGTATCGTTGATCACCGCCCAGAATCTTTCACAAAAACTGGATGAAGGCAACCGGAAAGACGAAATCGCGCAGCTTGCCATTAACTTTAATACTGTACTGTACCGGCTCAACAAGGCATTTGAACAACAAAAAAGTTTTGTTTCCCATGCCTCCCATGAACTGCGAACTCCCCTAGCCGCATTAAAATCCGAAATTCAGCTCGGGCAGCGTTTCAACAAAAATAATCCGGAGATCGAGGAAGTCTTTACCAATCTTTTCTCAGATACCGAGCGGCTGATCAGCATTACCAATAACCTGCTTTTTCTCGCGCGCTCGTATGAGAACATCGGTACCATGAAAATGTCCCCGATCCATATTGAAGACCTCGCATTTTTGGCCAAAGAAGAACTCCTATCCTCCCACCCTGACTACAATGTGGTGATCGACTATGAGATGATCCCTGAAAATGAGAACCAGACTGTGATCCAGGGTAATGAGGAATTATTGAAAAGGGTTTTCTCCAACCTGCTCGACAATGCGTGTAAATATTCGCACAATCATCACGCCCAGATCCTGATCTCTTCCGACGACAAATCATGCACTGTGAAAGTGAGGGACCAGGGGATCGGGATCAGTGAGGAAGATCTCCCTCATATTTTCAATCCTTTTTTCAGATCTTCCAATGCATCCGAACTTCCCGGCTTCGGCATTGGCCTCTCCATTTGCCAGCGGATCGTGGAGCTACACCACGGTACCATTTCCGTCATCAGCGAACCCGGCAGTGGAAGCGAGTTTAAGGTGCAGCTTAACCACGTCTGAGGAGCTCCATTGACCCCTTTTGGCATTCTAATTTTTTTCTAAGGTTATTTTAAGGCTGTTGTAATACCAGTGTCGGAATATCGCATCATTCTAAAACAGAAATTATGCGAACCTACATCATCGGGCTTTTAATTTGTTTGTCAACCGGATTACACGCACAGGATTCTCTCAGACTATCCATCCGGCAGGCCGATAGCCTTTTTCTTCAAAATAACCTGGAACTCCTTGCAGAAAAGTACCAGATCGACATTGCCAAATCGATTGAAATTCAGGACAAGCTTTGGAACAACCCTACATTTGGTGTTGAGATCAGCGCATACAATCCTTCACGCGGTGCATTGGATGTGGGCCGCAATGGTCAAAAAGCATTTACCATTCAGCAACTGATCACCCGCGCCGGAAAACGTAACAAGCAGGTAGCACTTGATGTGGAATCTACCCGCAAAAGTGAATATCAGTTTTACGACCTGATCCGTACATTAAAATTCGAGCTGCGCCAGATCTTTTTCGAGTCCTACTATCTTGAACAGACCATTGCGCTATACGACAACCAGATCAACACGCTCAACACGACAGTTAGCGCATTTGAAAAGGAATACAACCGCAAAAATATCTCTCTTAAAGAAGTTGTACGTTTAAAAGCCCTTCTCTTTCAGCTTACCAATGATCGTGCTGACATTCTTTTTGAATTGCAGGAAAACCAGCGCGACCTCCGCACATTACTGAATACCGAACGACCTGTAAGGTCGGTGGTGGACAGTTCGGACATCCAACGGTACCAGCTCAGCAGATATACGCCTGTTTTGTTAAAAGAAAAAGCATTACAAAGCCGCGCCGACCTGAAAGTCGCGCAATCGTCGACCAAGCAGGCTGAGCTGAACTACACTTTGCAAAAAGCCCTGGCCGTTCCCGACATTCAGGTAGGGGCTGTGTACGATCAGGCCAGTAATTATGTCAATAACTATTTCGGCTTGAATGCCTCCATTGCGTTGCCGTTTTTTAACAGGAATCAGGGAAATATAAAAGCTGCCAAAAGCAGTATCAGCTATTACAAAACCGCAGAAGGCGCTAAACAAAACAGCGTCAACAATGAGGTAGACGCCGCAGTTCAAAAAGTGGGCATTGCGGAAAAAGCCTATCAGAGCGTTGAGAGCCAGTTTACCGATCAGTTTCAGCTACTCAGCAGTGGTATCTACGACAATTTCCAGAAACGTAACATTACCCTTCTCGAATTCATCGATTTTATTGAAACCTACAACGAGAGCATTAAAGAGTATAATCGCTTGCAGGCCGACCGCATCAAAGTTTACGAAGAGCTCAATTTCGTCGTCGGCGAAGAGCTATTCAATTGACCATAACACTGAACGAAACTTCTTACATCACGGCTTTGCCACAAAAAAATTCCAAATGAAAAACCCCATTTATGTTGTCATGATAGCCTCTATCGGCGTTTGGCTGACATCTTGCGATAAAAAGAAAGAAACCAATGACGAGTCCAAGGCATTCATGCTGTCGGACACCATGATGAGCCGCATCACGCTTGACACCGTACGCACCGAACCTGTGCGTAATGAACTGACCCTGGTCGGCAAAGTGGTCCCGGACGAAAATCAGGTCATTAAAGTATACCCGCTGGTAGGCGGCAATGTGGAGGAGGTAGATGTGGAATTGGGCGATAATGTTCACAAAGGCCAGAAACTCGCTACGATCCGCTCTGGTGAAGTGGCCGATTTTGAGCGTCAGATGATCCAGGCACAGTCAGACTTGCTGATTGCTCAAAAGAACCTGTCATCTACCGAAGACCTTTTCGAAAGTAAGCTGGTACCTGAGCGTGACGTCATTACAGCCCGCCAAATGGTGGACAAGGCCCAGGCCGAGCTCAGTCGCGTAAAGGAGATTTTTTCTATTTATGGTTTGGGCAAATCCACCAATTATACGGTTAAGTCGCCGATCAATGGGTTTATTATTGATAAAAATGTGAACCGCGGCATGCAGCTTCGTTCTGATAATTCGGAAAGCCTGTTCACCGTCGGGCAAATCGCGGATGTATGGGTAATGGCGAATGTAAATGAAAGCGATATACCACGCATTCAGCTGGGTATGCCTGCCGAGGTGCGGACGATCAGCTTCTCGGATGAAGTTTTTAAAGGCAAAGTCGATAAAATCTACAACGTACTTGACCCGGATACCAAGGCCATGAAAATCCGTATCCAGTTGCAGAATGTGGGCTTTAAACTAAAACCTGAAATGCATGCGACGGTGAGCCTCAACTTTGAAGAGGGAAGCAAAATGCAGGCCATTCCATCGCAGGCTATCATTTTTGACCGGAGCAAAAACTGGGTAATGGTGTACCACAGCCGCACCAAGATCGAAACCCGGCCGGTAGATGTCTATCGCTCTCTTGCCAACCGTACCTATATCAAAGGTGGCCTGCAGCCTGGCGAAACCGTTATTTCAAAAAACCAACTACTGGTGTATGATGCGCTGAATGATTGAATTTTGAATGAGTGAATGAGAAAGTCAATTTCGAATGACTGAATGAGTGAATAAAAAAATAAAAATCGCTCCATCCTCAAACTTAAACATTCATACTCATTCACTCATTCCCCGTTCCACGGCGGCTCATTCAGTCATTCACTAATTCAGTCATTCACTAATTCACTCATTAGATAAATGAATAAATTCATTCGGGGAATTGTCGGCTTTTCTTTGAAAAACCGGTTCTTCATATTCTTCATGACCGGCCTGCTGATTGTCGCAGGTGTTGTCAGCTACCAAAATACCCCCCTGGAAGCGTTTCCGGACGTCACCAACACACAAATTATCATTGTTACCCAATGGAACGGCCGTAGTGCGGAGGAGATCGAGCGGTTTGTGACGGTTCCCATTGAGGTGGCGATGAATTCGGTACAGCAGAAATCCAATGTCCGCAGCACCACGATGTTCGGACTTAGCATTATCAAAATCATTTTTGATGACGGCGTTGAGGATTTCTTTGCCCGGCAGCAGGTTAATAATCAGCTGCGAAATATCTCGCTTCCCGAAGGTGTGGAGCCGGACGTGCAGCCTCCTTATGGGCCCACCGGTGAGATTTTCAGGTTTACATTAAAAAGCAAAGACCGCGACAGCCGCGAGCTCCTGACATTACACAACTGGGTGATCGACAGACAGCTGAGAAGTATTCCGGGTGTGGCAGACGTGGTTGCGTTCGGTGGTCGCGAGAAAATTTACGAAGTGCAGGTAAACCCCACCAAGCTGGTAAAATACAACATTACCCCGCTGGAAGTGTATCAGGCCGTTACGAAAAGTAATGTCAATGTCGGTGGCGATGTGATTGAAAAGAATGGGCAAGCTTATGTGGTTCGGGGGATCGGGTTACTGAACTCTATCCCTGATATCCAGAACATTATCGTCGAGTTTGTGAAGGATAACCCCGTGCTCGTGAAGGATGTTGCCGATGTGAAAGAGTCGGATATGCCGCGGGTTGGTCAGGTGGGGCTGGATGGAAATGATGATGTGGTGGAAGGGATTGTGGTGCAACGCAAAGGCGAGAACCCAAGTGAGGTACTGACGCGTATAAAGGATAAGGTGGAGGAATTGAACACCAAAATACTTCCTCCTGATGTCAAAATGGTCACTTTTTACGACCGTGATAACCTGATTGAATTTTGTGCGCATACTGTAAAACACAACCTCATTGAAGGCATTGTGCTGGTGACCGTCATCGTATTTGTATTCATGGCTGACTGGCGCACGACGATCATTGTTTCGATTATTATCCCGCTGGCGCTGCTGTTTGCATTCATGTGCCTGAAACTGATGGGAATGTCGGCCAACCTGCTTTCCATGGGTGCGATCGATTTCGGGATCATTATTGACGGGGCTGTGGTGATGGTGGAAGGGATTTTCGTGGCGCTGGACCATCTGGCGCATCGAAATGGTATGGAGCGGTACAACAAGTTGTCAAAACTGGGACTGATCAAACGTACAGGCGGCGAGCTTGGGAAAGCTATATTCTTCTCCAAACTGATCATTATCACGGCATTGATCCCGATTTTCAGTTTTCAAAAAGTCGAGGGAAAGATGTTTACGCCACTCGCTTATACGCTCGGGTTTGCATTACTGGGCGCACTACTGTATACGCTCACGCTGGTACCTGTGCTTTGCTCTATGTTGCTCAATAAAAATGTCCGCGAAAAGAGCAATCCAATCGTCCGCTTCTTCGACAGGGCGGTAACGAGGGGTTTTGAATGGTGCTACACGCGGAAAAAGATCAGTGTAATTCTTGCGACAGCGTTTTTAGGTATCAGTCTTTTTTCCGCCAAGTTTCTTGGTACCGAATTCCTGCCAACATTAAATGAAGGCGCATTGTGGGTGGAGGCGAAAATGCCGATGAGCAGCTCGTTGAACGAAACCATCAAAATGGTCACAATCCTGCGAGCGAAATTGAATGAATTTCCGGAGGTTAATGGTGTGCTATCCCAAACAGGACGCTCCAATGACGGTACCGACCCTTCCGGTTTCTATTATGTTCAAATGCAGGTTAACCTGAAACCAAAATCGGAATGGACGCGCAAGATCAGTCAGGACGATCTGATCGAGGAAATGGACAAAAAATTGAAACAATTCCAGGGAATCAATTACAATTATTCACAACCCATTATCGACAATGTGGCGGAAGCTGTTGCGGGAATGAATGCGAGTAATGCTGTAAAAATCTACGGCGATGATCTTGAAACATTGAATGACAAGGCCAATCAGGTTTTGGAAGCGATCAAAGACGTTCCGGGGATCAAAGACGTTGGTATTCTGAGAAATATCGGACAGCCTGAGGTTAGCGTAATCCTGCATGACCATAAAATGGCGCAGTACGGTGTGAGTACCGCCGACGCACAAGCCGTGATTGAAATGGCCATCGGTGGAAAAACAGCGTCAATACTTTATGAAGGTGAACGCAAATTTGACATCAGGCTGCGCTATGAGCAGCAGTACCGCCGGACGGTCGATGATATTCAGCAACTGATGGTCCCTACAATGACCGGCGGCAAAATTCCTTTGAAAGAAATTTCAACCATCAAAACCGTCACTGGGCCTGCATTTGTATATCGTGACAACAATAAACGGTTTATCGGGGTGAAATTCTCGGTACGTGAAAGAGATTTGGGAAGTACCATTGCCGATGCTCAAAATCGGGTGAAACCATTGTTAAAAACACTTCCAAAAGGCTACTCTGTAAACTGGTCAGGAGAATTTGAAAACCAGGTGCGCGCTACTGCAAGGTTGGGACAAGTTGTTCCCATAAGCTTGATAGGAATCTTCATATTACTGTTCATTATGTTCAGCAATGCCAAAGATGCCGGGCTCGTACTCATCAATGTACCTTTTGCACTGATCGGCGGGATACTTGCCCTCCATGTTACCCATATGAATTTCGGGATTTCGGCAGGCGTCGGTTTTATAGCGCTCTTTGGTCTCTGCGTGCAGAATGGGGTAATTCTGATATCAGTCTTTAACAAAAATCTCGCAGCACGAATGTCCCTGGATGATGCGATCAGAGAAGGTGTAAAATCCAGGATCCGGCCAGTGATCATGACCGCACTGATGGCAGCGATCGGCTTGCTTCCCGCAGCCACATCGACCGGTATCGGTTCAGAAACGCAAAAACCATTGGCGATCGTGGTGATTGGCGGGCTGATAACGGCCACGGTCCTTACCCTGCTCATTTTTCCGATCATCTACGGATTTTTCAATCGCAAGATCAAAACCTCGAAATACGCGTAAGGATATGCCACCAAACCCAGGGCTTTAGCCTTGGGTTTGTGCGCGTCCGCGGATGTCGGTGCCCGGGGCGTCCGCGGATGTCGGGGCCGGGGCGTCCGCGGATGTCGGGGCCGGGGCGTCCGCGGATGTCGGTGCCGGGGCGTCCCCGGATGTCGGGGCCGGGGCGTCCCCGGATGTCGGGGCCGGGGCGCCCGCGGATGTCGGTGCCGGGGCGTCCGTAGATGTCGGTGCCCGGGCGCCCGCGGACGGTACCCAGGGCTGAAGCCCTGGGCTATGTGGTGTCATATCTTACCGCCTACGTGGCTCAACGGTGAAAAATCGTAGCCAATGTGAAACACATAACGTAGCGATATGCCGAAGTTCCAGCCCGAGCCGTCACCTTCTATTTTGGCCTGCTGCATTTCCTTGTTATTGACCGTATAAATCAGGTTTGTGGTGATGGAATTGCCAAATCCCCATTGCTTTCGGGCAAATAAACTAAGGTCGATAGACTTCGCAACTTTGATCACATATTCCGCAGATACCTCTGCAATACCGGTCATGGCAGAATTAATGCGCGTGTCGCTGGATAAAAACAATGTATCAACTCCCTGTCTTCTACCCTTTTCCCTATATCCGTAAAATTCCATGTAATCCTTTTGCTTGCCGGTATTGGGCACTATCCCAGCACCCGCGCTGATCCAGAACGCAGAACGTCTGACGGTGGGCTTTCCAAAAAGCAGCCGCATTTTCCCTCGGACGATCAAGCTGTTCTTCTCGTTTTCCAGCTGGTACCTTAGCGGATTATCACCATTAATTAGCAGCACATTATGAATAGCCGAATGCGCATATTCGGCTTCCACCGACCATTGTTCGCGGAATACTCCTCCTACCACCACACTCCACGCGGAAACCGTCGGCGATTCGGTGCCGATCAAGCCGTCAAAATCATTGGTTAATGTATTTTTATCCGATCTCACAAACCCGTCGACACCGACGTACCACCGGTTCAGGGTACGGATATCTCCAAATTTTTTAAGCAATGATTCGGTCGTGTAAGGCTTTGCGCCAAGCGGGCGCGTGTAGATTTTACGGTAGTAGTCGCCCTGATCCTGCGCGAATGCATGGACGCTGACTACCATTAAAATGATGAAGGTAAAGAGTGATTTCATAACATACGGTCCGGCCTTTTTTTAAGATTACGCGCCCGTATGCCTGATCGTTGCAGATTATTTGCTAGTCTGGAAACTGATTGTAAAGGTTGTTCCGATACCCAGTTGCGACTGCACATCTATCCGCCCGTGATGCGCGTGGATAATGCTCATGGTAGTGGACAGCCCGATGCCCATTCCATTGTTTTTCCCGGTAAAATAAGGCTCAAAAATTTTCTCCATATCGTCCTCACTGATACCGGATCCATTGTCCGTAAAAATAACCTGGATCATCTCTCCCTGGGTTTTGGTGGCGATGCGCAAAATTCCGCGGTCCTCCTCCATTGCCTCGATTGCGTTGGTGATGAGGTTGAGGAAAGCCATTTCCAGGGATACCGGATCAAGCGGTAAGTCCATCTCTTCTTCTGCAAACTGTTTGGCGATCTGGATCCTTTTCAGCTGAACGCGGTCAAGAGCTGCCTTAATCGCCTGATCGAGCACAGAATGTACCGAGTTGTTGACCAGCTCAATGTCTTCCGAACCGGACGGTTGCAGCAATTGCGAGATCAGATCGTTGATCCGCGTGCAATTTCGTTTGATAATCTCGGTGTAAAATTTCTGGTCTTCGTCCGTCAGCTCCATTTCCAGCTGCTCTGCCGAAAGGTTCACATTGGTAAGCGGATTGCGTACCTCATGCGCCAGCATTCGCACCAACCGGCCCGTAACCGCCATTTTCTCAGAGAAAAGCCTTTCTCTTTCCGACTGTTTCCGGGCGGTCATATCGTGGATCCGGCCCTGGATGTAAGGATGATCATCATCGATTTCGACAGAGGCCGAAAAGAGACAGTATTTCTTATCGCCGTCCTTCGTCAATAACCGGATCTCGTAATCGTGAATGGTATGTTCGGCGATATTTTGCCATAGCATATCAAACTGAGGATCTTCGATCAGATCCAGTATGTTCCGCAGTTTGAGATCGTCTTCGGGATAACCCGTCAGCACACCAGCCGATGCATTGAGGTCAATGATATTTCCGGAAAGATCACTAATGAAAAGGAAGTCATTGGATTCCTCAAAAATGCGGCGGTATCTGCGTTCACTATGCTTCAAGGCCTTCATAACCGAAGTCCGTTCCAATGCATACCGGATACTTCTCTCCAGTTTTTCGGCATCCAGTTCACTTTTGATGAGATAGTCGGCCGCTCCAAGGCGGAGTGCCTCAACAGCGATTTTGGTGTCGCCTTTGCCTGTCAAAAGAATGATAGGTTCTTCGCATTCAAACTGGCAGGCCAGCTCAATGAGGTCAATCCCTGTGCTTTCGCCTAATAAATAGTCGAAAAGATACAGGTCAAATTTTTCATTCCTGATACGGTCTTGCGCGTCTCTGAATGTTGAACACCAGGTTATATCAAATTTCCAGTTCACCAAATCCTGAAAATATTCCCGTGTCAGAAAATAATCATCTTCGTCGTCATCGACGAGAAGGACCTTGATCAGTTTATTCATTGCAGTTCGTGTCTCACCTTTCTTCCCTACTAAATATCAAACTGCTTCATCTTGTTGTACAGGGTCTTCCTGTCGATATTCAATAGCCGGGCTGCCTTGCTCTTATTGAAATTCACATCTCTCAACACCTGCATGATCATATCGTATTCCGCCTCATTTGCTACTGTTTTCAGGCTCGGTTTGGAGTCGTCACCGTCCAGCGCATCGACCGCACCGGGCAGGGTTGCAGCGAGTATGTTGGGTTCATCATCAAGGTCTTTCAATTTCTTGTAATTGACGATTTCAAAAGGCAGCGATTTTTCCTCGATTAAGTCTCCGTCAGACAACAGTGTGGCGCGTTTGATCACGTTCTTCAGTTCGCGAAGGTTACCCGGCCAGGAGTAGTTGATGAAATCATTTTTAACCTCTTCCGAAAACCCGATCACGTTCTTGTTGAGCTCCACGTTGGTCGTTTCCAGGAAAGAATTCGCAAACAGCATCATATCGTCTTTACGGTTCCTTAATGCCGGTACTTCAATGGTAAATTCATTGAAACGATAATACAAATCTTCACGAAACTTGCCATTCCGGGCAGAATCAAGCAGTCGTTCATTACTCGCCACAAGGATCCGTACATCCAGGTCTATCTCCTTCGAGCCACCGATCCGGCGCATCTTGCGCTCTTGTACTACCCGTAGCAAAGCCACCTGTATTTCGTAGGACAAGTTGGAAACTTCGTCCAGAAACAATGTGCCGCCATTTGCCATTTCGAAATGGCCGATTTTAGTTTGCAGCGCTCCCGTAAACGATCCTTTTTCGTGACCAAACAGCTCACTTCCAGCTAGTTCTTTGGATATCGCACCACAGTCCATAGCGACAAAAGGCATATCTTTTCTTCTCGACCTGTTGTGTATTTCCTGCGCAATCGCCTCCTTACCCGAGCCACTTTCCCCGTAAATAATCACACTGAAATTGGTGGGTGCAACCAGGTCCACCTGCCTGAAAAGGCTATCCGAAATTTCGCTTTGTCCCATTATATAACCTGCCTTGGTTTTGGAATGCATTCTCCGGGCGGGTTTGCTGGTTTCAATAGTATCTCCGGAAACAGGCAAATTGTATTCGGCGTCCTCATTTTTGGACGACTCGGCATCGGCAATGGCTTTCTTCACCGTTACCAGGATTTCGTCCGGAAAAAGAGGTTTGGTAATGTAATCGTAGGCGCCGAGCTTCATCACACTAACAGCCACTTTGATGTCGGAATAGCCTGTAATAATCAAAACCGGAACATTGGGACGCTTGGCTTTAATGGCAGTCAGCAACTCGGTACCGGTAATATCGCCCAGCCGGAAGTCGGTCATAACCAGGTCTGGCGATACCGAGTCTATCAATGCGAGACCATCTTTGCCGTTTTGCGCTGTTTCAACTATAAAATCATTTTTGGATAAAAATCTCTTCAATAAGAAGCAAATGTCTGCCTCATCATCAACAACAACAATTTTTTTCATGCCGGGTTTTTAGGCTTAACTTAGTTTGTTTTAAATGGTAACACGCAGTCTAGCAGTAGGAATATTCAATTGCTCACGATACTTGGCCACTGTCCGCCTTGCTACCGAATATCCTCTGTCCGAAAGCATATCTGTAATCTGTTGATCGTTATAAGGGTGCCTTTTTTCTTCTTCACTAACAATTTCCCTGATCGCTTCCTGAATTTCCCGGTTTGATACTTCCGTTCCGTCCTCATTCGTAACTCCTTCCGTGAACAGATCTTTCAGTAACACAATCCCGAATGGCGTCTGAACGTATTTGTTCGTCGTGACGCGGGAAACAGTTGAGATATCCATATCAATAATTTCCGCCACATCTTTCAGGATCATCGGGCGCAGCTTCTTGATGTCGCCGGACTGGAAGTAATCGTATTGCAGCTTGACAATGGCTTTGAGCGTGCTCAGCATGGTATTTTCTCTCTGCTTGATCGCATCGATAAACCATTTCGCCGAATTCATCTTGTTTTTCAGGAACTGGTTGGTCGCCTTGTCGTTTTTCTGCTCCGCCATTTTGGTAAACAGCTTGTTCAGTTTCAATGCCGGACTATTTCCCCAGGTAAGCTGTACCTCTATCTCACCATCCTCTGTATACCTCAGCATAAAGTCCGGCTTAATACTTTCATTCACAAGCGAATCGTTGCGTAAGCCCGAGGCTGGTTTTGGATTAAGGGTTGTAATGAGTTGGATTGCTTTTTTCAATGATTCCTCGTCTAGCCCGGTTATGCGCATGATCTTGTCGTAATTCCGTGAACCCAGTTCGTCAAATGCATCGGTAACGATCTTGCACGCCCATTTCCAAATGTCATTCTGATTCTCCGACCTCGCAAGCTGGATCAGCAGACATTCTCTGAGATCATTGGCGGCGATTCCCGCAGGATCCAGCTGCTGGATAACTTTCAACATCTGGTTCACTTCGTCGGTGTCGATAAACATGCTGTTCGCGAATGAAATATCGTCCGCGATCACCTCTGGTTCTCTCCTCAAAAAGCCATCTTCGTCGAGTGAGTCAAGAATAAAATCGGCGATAAGCTGCTGTCTTTCATCCAGTCGCAGGAAGTGTACCTGTTGTTTCAAATCGTCCCGGAATGAGATGGATTCCACCATTGGACGTGTATATAATTCATTATCGGGCGACTGGTTGTTAGCATAAGTCTTGTAATCCGGAATGTCGTCGTCCCGAAATTCATCCCAATCGTAATAATCCTGTACGGAAGTATCGTCCCCCGAGCCCGCAGCATCAGCGGGATCTTGAAATTCGTCAGCAGTATCTTCGGACGCATTCTCCTCTTTGCCCTCTTCCAGTATCGGATTTTCTTCCAGTTCTTCCTTTATTCTTTGCTCCAATTCCATTGTCGTCAAATGCAGTAAATTCAGCATCTGAATTTGCAATGGAGAGTATTTCAATGTCTGTCTTTGCGTCTGCGTCTGTCTTTGCATATAGCAACTAAGGGTAAGATTGTAATTCTCTGATGCTTTAAATTTACGACTCTTTATCTAATCTATCTTCACCTTGCAGGCCCGTTTGTCAAGATTGCGTAGTTATTTCCACAGACTGAGTACTTTAATTCAGGTTGTAGAAGTAATCCACATTTGCAGTCCGGCAATGACCTGTCTACGGCATTCCAAAAACACTTTTTAAATTGATGAAAGTTCATTCATCAATTCCTGACATGTGTTTGCAAGTCTTTTTTCTTTCATGCCCGACTTCTTTATAGAAGTCTGATAATCAGCAATATCAATTTTGAAAACAAATTGCAAAACCGTTTTGCCGGTCATTTTTATCCCTCGGGCCAGAAGCGTCAAACTATCGATCAAACCAGAACATCTGTATTCTTGCAGGGAATCAGTCCCGGGATATCGGGATTAATTTACAAAACCCTTGCCCGACGCCTCAACAAACAAAAGACCCTCCGTTTTACGAAGGGTCCGTGTTGATGAATAGTGTGTTGATAACTAACAAATAGTGTGTATCAATAAAGATCACGCCGTGGTTACCGGCTCTTCGTCAGTCGCCTTCTTTATCCAGCGCAGCCATTTCAAAAGCAGTTCCCGTCCTTCTTCCACGCCATGCTTCATCAGCACTTTCTCCACTACCAACGGGGCCAAAAAATTCAAGGGAACTGGCAGCCTTCCCAATGCAGTTCTTGCGAGTACCGCACCCACCCCCAATTCCATCCCTTTTCCTGTCACACCCTGTGGGCCTGCGGTAAGCAGATCCTTAATGTAGGTGATCGTGCCGGAAACTTTATCCGACTCCGCCAGCTGACTGATCTGATTCTTGATTTTGCTTTGCATAAATTTCAAATAGTACGATCCGGCCGCAATGGCCGGATCGCGGGATTAATATTTATTCCACTCTTCCTTGGCCGCGCTACTATACTCTTCTGCTTTCTTTGCAGCGGTATCTTTATACTCCAGCCCTTCCTTTTTAATTTCGTCGGCAGCATCAGATGCTTTCTCTTTGCTTTTCTCAAGCGCCTCTATCAAATCACTGGCCAAACTGTTGGTTTTTTTCTTGATCTTTTTCCTCATTTTGCCACCATCATCCGGCGCGAACAGCAGCCCTATTACTGCGCCCACAGCTGCAGCAGTTACAATACCCCAAAAAGCTTTATTACCTGACATAACTCAATTCCGGTTAATGTGAATAATTACCTTTTTATGTTCTTTACAGAAAAACCTGTACCAAATCACAGGTGACGGCCTAAAAACTTCTTAAACATTGACAATCAGCCGTTTAGATATATAAGTCAGGGTTATTGAAATGAATCTTCTCCCCGGTGATGTAAAATAATATTCCTAAAAAGTGTAGATCATGCACAACTGTTCTACAATTTCGTCTTAATTACAATACAACATAACCGTGTAAAAGTAAAGGGGTACTTAACCGACTATGGCAGGGTTATTGCTTTTATTGTAACTAATGTCTCGCAGCGCATGATTGTACAATTTTTAAGCTTATAAAACCTCCGACCTAATGATTACAAATTCTACCTTGAACACATCCCTATGAAAATTGTAATAATTGAAGATGAGCAGGAGCTGGGGGCATTGATGCGCAATTTTCTAGTCAGACAGTTAAATATCAAATTCCCGGACACGGCAGTCAAGGTAGCAGGGTCGATAACGGACGGAGTGCAATGTATCAGGGAAATAAAACCCGATTGGATATTCATTGACAACAACTTACCCGATGGCAAAGGAATTGACGAGATCCAAAATATCAAAAAAATGTATGACAGCGGCAAGATCAAAATTGTAATGATGAGTGCTATGACAAATCTTAAAGACGAGGCTTTCCGCAACGGCGCGGATTACTTTTTAGATAAGCCAATCAGCTTTGTGGAGGTCCGGCACATACTCACAAGTCAGAGGGAAAGTTAAGATATACTACCCAACTGCATTAAAAAGAGTAGAAAAAATTACTTCATGTGGGGATTTACAAGAGAGAAGACGTAGAAAAAATTTCTCAGTGATTTTTTTTGCTTATTCTGAGCGTTCCTTTAAAACAGAACAGGACATTTGGTGCCTGATCTGGCCCGTGAGCCAGGCAACTTCACCTTCTGGCTATGATATCTTACCTTTTTGTTTTTCGGCGCATCCGACTTCTTCTTCGGATAGGCTATGAGCTTGAAATCGTATTCAGGAATAAAATAATCCTCCTTGTATTCCGCCACCGGCAACGGCATATAGTGACGCCCAGGGAATGAAAGAACGTCATACTCATAGTCGTAGAGGTAAATCGTTACGAAACCATCCCGGCTGTATTTGATCCCGATGTCCGAAAAAGGGCTGTTCTCGTCCGAAGAAGCCACGAGTCGCATCATTTCTTTCTGTTTGCCTTTAACCAAAACCGTCATGTTATACTGAAATACCCTGTGCAGTGAATCGATCTGGATCGCAATGCCTAGATAGTACTTCGCGTCTTTGATACGCTCTTGCCCCGCATACATGACTGCGGTGTTATTGAGTGCGCTTTTGTCCTGATAGCTCTGATAGCTCAGTTTGGCTTCATCGTACTTTTCAAGGTACCGGTATACATTTCCCTGATTTACATTATAAAATTTTCTGGAAGGAGCTGCGTCCATTGCTTTTTTAAAGTCATCATACGACCCATCATATCTCGCATTCGCTTCATTTACCTGATGGCGCTGGTCATGCCTGTTCCCTATATACGCCTGCACGATGCCGTGATTATTATGGAGGAACGGCAACTCCGGTTTCTCACGCACCAAGCTGTCAAACAGCGACATAGACCTATCCAGTTGGTCATTTTCAAGCAACACTATCCCCCATCCATTCTGTGCGTTAACATTGGAAGGATTCAGGGAAACTGCTTTCTTAAATACCTGGTAACCCTTCTTAAACATATCAAAATGCAAAAGCAGGTTTCCATAATTGCTCCACATAAGATCATATCCCTGTTCGTATTGCAGCGCTTTCGACAGGTACTGTCCTGCCTCCGAGAAGCGTTTCTGGTCGATCATGATACTGCTCATTCCAGCCAGCGCCTCGTAACGCGCACCATCGAGCTTAATCGCCTTTTGAAAATCACTCTGAGCGCCGGTGGTTTGCTTCAAGTAATATTCTGAAAAAGCTTTGGTCACAAAAAGGTCTGCAAAAAACTTGTTATCCTCATTCAATGCTTTTTCCGCTTTTTTGAAATCTTTTAGCGCCAGATCATATTTTTTTTGCCCATAGTTCGCGACAGCGCGTCCCAGATAGGCTGGCAGATAGGTCGAATCCTTCTTAATAACCCGATCAAAAAGCGTAAAAGCTGTCTGGTACTCGTGTTTTGATAAATGCGTATTTCCTATCCCCGATTGCAGAGCGGGCGTTTCCCGCTTCAAAGTTGAAGCTAATTTGTAGTACCGCTGCGCCTCGCTAATCTGCATGAGACCATAAAAAGAATGTCCCATTCCCAGGTAAGCATCGCCCCTGAACGTCCGCTCGTTACTTTCCAGGTATTTCTCAAAAACAGCCTTGGCAGCCCCAAACTGATTCAAAGATAAAAGCGCATTGGCGTAGCGGATCTGGGCTTTTGGGTGAGTCCGTGATACTTTTTCAAAGTCTTTGACAGCTCGTTTTTCATTACCGGTGCGCATCAGGATATCCCCTCTTTGCAGCCTGTAAGCCATTTCGTCTTTCTGGCGGACTGCTGCCGACATTTCGTCCACCGCTTCCGTTAGCTGACCATTGAATTTGTAAACCATCCCGACATTATAATTCCATTTCCCCCCGGTACCCTTTGCGGAGTTTTGTCCCGCAAAATCAATGGCCTGCCCATATTTCTTTTGCTTCGCATATGTAACCATTGTATTCAACGTAGCCTGGACACCCCCCGGGGCATCCGCAAAATCATTTCTCGCGGCCTCGTACCGGCCCGAAAGCATGGCGAACAATCCGCGGTTATAATGAAGGTAAGCGTCCTGGGTACTCAGGTCCAGCTCTTCCATAATATGAAGCGCCTTCTGGTAATTGCCCGACAAGGCCAGGATAACCGCCTCATTGTTCATGCGTTGAACAGAATCGGAAGGCTGGAAAGCCCGCTTGTGGTAGAGCGAATAGGCGGCTTGTAAACTACGGATTCCGCGCTGGTAGGATTCTTCGCGGAGCAATGCCGGGTTGTTTTCTTCAAATGACCTGTTGAAGACCGGCAACAAATCTTTTACTATTTTCTGGCACTCACTAAAATCCTGCGCAGATGCTGTATTAGGGGATAAAGCCATCAACATCAGCAATATACCTGATGAAACAAGTATGTAGATTTTCTGTACCATGCGTGTGTTAAATGGCTCAAAAGCTACTAACGTACGAGTAATGTTCCAGATTTACAATTATTGCTTTGTCTGCTTAAATAAAATCTAGCTAAAATATAATTTTTTCAATAAATAAAACCATAATACAGGTCGCCGGGATTTATTTCGTCCATGTTGAATGTGCGTCAACAAAAACCTCCTCTCCTTTCACGACCATGTTAACCCCTGATTCAGAAGTGTTTTCAACGGTTACACCTTGCTTACTAACCCCAATTCGCAGCCAGGCACCTCTAAATCCAATCCTGAACGTATAGGAGTTCCATTGCTCGGGGATATAAGGGTTTAATATAAGTATTCCGTCTTTTACACGTTGTCCTGCAAATCCCTTTACAATGCTCATCCAGGTCCCGGCCATGGAGGTAATGTGCAGCCCATCCTCGGTGTCGTTGTTATAATCGTCCAGGTCCAGGCGGGCCGTGCGGACATACATTTCATAAGCTTTGTCCTTCAATCCGATGCCTGCGGCCAGAATCGAATGCACGCAAGGCGAAAGCGAAGATTCATGAACAGTCATCGGCTCATAAAATTCAAAATTCCGCCTGATCACTTCCGGCTGAAACTCGTCCTCAAAGAAGTAAAGCCCCTGCAACACATCCGCCTGTTTGATGAAGCAAGACCTCAAAATCCGGTCCCAGGACCATTTCTGGTTAATAGGTCTGTGCTCCGTGATATCATCTACCGTAAGTATTTCTTTGTCCAGAAACCCTTGTTGCTGCAAATAAACCTGCCTGTCGTTATCATACGGAAAATGCATGTTCTCCACGATATGCTTCCATTCTGCCAGTTCTTTGTTTAGCTGAAAACTCGTCCTGAGAATAATCTCATTTAGTTTTCGAGAATCCTCAGTCCACAATTTACCAATCACATCCAGCGTGTAACGCAATGTCCAGGCGGCAATGTAATTGGTATACCAGTTGTTATTGACATTGTTTTCATACTCATTAGGCCCGGTAACGCCCAGCATTACATACTGCTTTTTATCTTCCGACCAGTTGACCCTTTGCTTCCAAAATCTCGAAATCCCGATCAATACTTCTAGGCCCAGGTCAGTCAGGTAACTTTCGTCGCCGGTGTAGCGCGTGTAGTCATAAATCGCGTAGGCGATCGCACCATTTCTATGGATTTCTTCGAATGTGATCTCCCATTCGTTGTGACATTCCTCACCATTCATGGTCACCATCGGGTACAGTGCCGCGCCATCCGTAAAGCCTAGCTTCTCTGCATTTTCGATTGCCTTTTGCAGATGCTTATGTCTATATACGAGCAGGTTACGGGCCACTTTCTGCTCCGCTGTAGACAGGTAAAAGGGAATGCAGTAAGCCTCAGTATCCCAGTAAGTACTGCCGCCATACTTCTCGCCGGTGAAGCCTTTGGGACCAATGTTCAGTCGCTCATCCTCCCCCGTGTAAGTTTGTCCCAAATGGAAAATATTAAATCTGATCCCTTGCTGAGCGGCCACATTTCCTTCGATCGCAATGTCATTCTTCTCCCACTTCTCAGCCCAGGCCTGAATATGTTCCAGATACATTTGATCAAATCCCTTTTCTGAGATCCGGGCAATGTAACGCTTCGCCTGCTCCAACAAGTCCTCTCTTTTATAATTCGCAGAAGACAAATTCACAGCATATTTATAAATCGTAAGCTCCTGGCCTTCTTTCAAATTAATGTCAACAGTAGCAGCTACATACTTCTCCGTCTCCGTCGGAACAGACTGATAATCTATACTTTGACCGTTTATTTTTATTTCAAAACACATTCCTGTTGCCACCTGAAACAGTTCGACACCATAGGGATTTTGTTTGGTTTCAAGGGTCAGGTAGGCTTGTGAAGTGCCGGCTTCCCGATGGATTTCATTCCAAAACGACTCATCGTAATTAGAATCCCTGTTTCGGATATTCCCGTCCAGATAAGGGGTAATGCTGATGTTATCTTCAAAATTCAAAGGGGTAATGCTGTAACTGATCGCCCCCGCCTCATCATCGACCATGCTGCAAAAGCGCTTCGAATGTATCCTCAGGCGCTTTCCTCCCGATAATGTCACCGTAGCAGTACGTTCCAGCACCCCTTCTTTCATATTCAGCACACGGCTGAAACCTTCCACCTCGCAGGTATGCAAATCCAATACCTCACCCCCGATCCGAATCTCAATTCCGACCCAGTTGCAGGCATTCAATACCTTTGCGAAATAATTGGGGTAGCCATTTTTCCACCAGCCTACCCGGGTTTTGTCAGGAAAATAAACCCCTGCAACGTAGTTACCCAGTAATGTCTTCCCCGAGTACCGCTCTTCAAAATTCCCTCTCTGCCCCATTCTGCCATTCCCGAGGCTCATCAGGCTCTCTGTGATCTCGTTATGTTCAGGATGGAAACTGTTTTCTACGATGCACCATTCGTCATGGGTGATGTAATTTTTCATTTTTGTCAGAGAGGTATTGTTTTGAATTCAGAAAAACCCGCGCTGCCGCAAAGCCAACACGGTTTCAAATATGTGAAAATATAAAATGAATGCCCAAAGAAATTGGTTTAAAGCTTTTGAAAAGGAAATATATTACTGGTAAGTCAAAATAATTCCGTTACCAAAACTAGACACCTGCGTCTAAACTTAAAGTAGTTCCAAGATTTCACAAATCCACCACTTTAAGCGAATCGCATGTCACGACTATCAACAAGATTAAGCTGGATCGCCGCGCTTTGTTCGGTATTAGCCTTTGAATACAGCCTTGCCCAGACTGGGAGCAAAAACTACATTCTTTCCCGTACTTTCAAACAAACCGGGGCGCTTCCAAATGACGTAAGCAAAGTCAACATCCAGGTACAGTATATCGACGGCCTGGGCAGGCCATTGCAAAATGTGTCTGTCGGACAAAGTCCTACGGGCGCTGATTTAGTACAACCTGTTGAATACGATGCTTTTGGCCGACAGGTGAAACATTTTCTTCCCTACACTGCCGCAGGTAGCGGTGCTTTTCAACCAGCTGCTCCCGCTGCCCAGGCCGCGTTTTACTCCACCAATTCAGCCGGTTTGGAACCAACCGATCTGGCCCGGCCGTATTCCGAGACTGGTTTCGAACTTTCTGCATTGAACCGTCCCCAGGCTGAAAGGGCTCCCGGCAACAAAAGCGCCTCTGCAAACATCAGTTACGGTACCAACATTGCCGGTGAAGTAAAACGATATGATTATGTAGCCAATGCCAATATCCTCTTGACCCTCAGTAGCAATGGGGATTATGCAGCTGGAAAACTGTACCGTATCCAAAGAGTTGACGAAAACGGAAAGGTCAGCACTGAATTTACCGACACACAGGGAAGGCTGATCTGTCGGAAAACGACCGCTTCCGTCAATGAAATACTGGCTACTTATTATGTGTATGATGATTATGGCCAGCTCCGTGCCGTCTTGCAGCCCCAGTACCAGGACAATCCCAGTACAGCCGACTATGCTTTCCTGTACGAGCGCGATATACGCGGACAGGTGATTGGAAAGAAAATCCCGGGGGCAGGAATTGTCAACTTGGTTTACGATAACTTCGACCGGCAGGTACTCTCCCAGGATGCGGCCCAACTTGCCCGGGGCGTTTGGGGTTTCATCAAATACGATGCATTGAACCGTGTCGTGCTGACGGGTGAGATCGCTTCCGTATCCAGTCGGGCAGTTTGGCAAGCCAGTATCAATGCCAACCAGGTGCACCATGAAGACAAGGCTGCCGGAGGGATTGGTTACTCGCTTGGCAATACGCTTCCCAATATCGCCGAGGCCAATGTGCTGGTAGTCAACTATTATGACGACTATTCTTTCCCAAAACCAGCTAACCTGGGTTATGCCAATACTTACAGCGTTAATGCATTAAACTCCGCCAAGGGCCTGCAAACCGGTAGCCGGACGCGGATGCTGGCAGGTGCCAATCAGTGGCTGACGAGCGCAACCTACTATGATGCTGAGTACCGGCCTGTCCAAACAGTCAGGGAATTGTATGACCTGGGTGCTGGTGCCATTGAGCGGGTTTCAATGCAATACAAATACGACCTCGCGCCTGTCATTGCCCAGGAAAAGACCGAGCAGGTCATTGCTACCGGTACCAATTTACATCTAAAAACTTACGAGTATGACCATGCGGACCGGCTTTTGAGTGTGAAGGAAAAAGTCAATAATGGCAGTAAATCCAGGGAAGCAGTCACCCTTGCGCAGCGTTACAATGCATTGGGCCAATTGCAGCACAAGTGGTTCCATTCAGATGATGGCATTAATTTCCGCAGAAGGACGACCTACACCAACAACATCCGTGGCTGGCTCACGCAGGGCCAAACTTTTTATAAAACCAAGGAAAATGAGCCGGACTCTTCATTCTACAACTTTGCGCTCAGCTATGCCAACGGGAACAACTATACCAATGGCAATATCAGCCAAATGCAATGGAGCGGAAAAGCAGAAAACAGTTTTACGAAAGGGCTGGCTTTCACCTATGATGGAGCTAACCGGCTTTTAGGGTCTACAGGACTGAACAATTACGCGGAAACAGAAGGCGGGATCAGTTACGATAAGAATGGGAATATCAAGACATTGATCAGGAGCGGCGTTGTTTTGGATAATTTGAGTTATGCTTACCTCGGCAATCAGCTTTCGGCTGTCACGGATGGGTCAGGGAGCAACTTGGGTGTGAAGAATGGGGTCAGCAATTATGGTTATGACGGTAATGGCAACATGACCAGTGATGGTAACCGTGGAGCAGTGCTCACTTATAATTATTTAAACCTGCCCAAAACAGTAACCATTGGAGGTAAAACATTAACTTATGACTACGATGCAGCGGGTACAAAGCATAAATATGTAGCTGATACATTGACTGCTAAGTACGCTGGTGGTTTTGAGTATAATCAGAGTAATGTGTTCAAGCGGCTGGCCATTAGTGACGGGCAGGCTGTTTACCGGAAGGATACCATTCGTTTTGACTATTATCTGAAAGACCATTTGGGTAATGTGAGGGTGGTTTTTGATGAGAGGGGGAGGATTTTGCAGCGGACGGATTACTATCCTTTTGGGTTGGAGATTGATCGGAATGCTCCGATGCAGACGCCTTCGGCTAGGAATAATGTGAACCGGTTTTTGTATAATGGGAAGGAGTTGCAGGTTGGGACGGGGTTAGTGGATTATGGGGCGAGGATGTATATGCCGGAAGTTGGGCGTTGGGGGGTGATGGATCCGATGGCAGAGTTTGACCAGAGCCTAGCCCCTTATAATTACACGGAAAACAACCCGGTCACAAATATTGATCCCGATGGCATGATGTCATTTACTGTTAATGGCTCAGATGACGAAATTTTAAAACGCGGTACACAGTTTGGGAGTATGGACAAGCGGGTAATAGGTGACTGCCCGAGCTGCCCCAAGGACAAAGCGTATGATATTTACCGGGATTCTAAGGAATTATTTACTTATGATGGGAAAACCGCCAGTGTATACAATAGCAAGGGAGAAATGGCAGAGCGGGCCGCAAGGCCTTCCGAAGCCACCACCATCGGCCTGCCCTTGTGGTATAGCTTGGGTGCCTTTGCCGAAAATGCGCCACAAGTAGGCTTGAATGTCCTTAAAGTGGGTGTAACAATACCTTTGATGACGCTAGCTTTTGTTTTGTCACCGACACCAGCTCAGGCACCGGGAGTAAGTCCGGCAACACGTTATTTTACACCTGCCCCCAAAGAGCTTCCAGGATTTCCTAATGCAGAAAGAGCTGGTCGAAAAGCTGGACGGGCCAGATGGATCAATAATAACGGGGATATCTTGGAATGGGATTCACAACATGGAGAAGTAGAAGTCTATAACAAAACTGGCAAGGTACACAAAGGTGCAGCCGATCCTAATACAGGTCAAATGAAGCCAAATAGTGCCAAACCAGGTAGAACAACCCAAAACTGAACAAATTGTAAATAATATGATATGAAAATAGAGAGACTAATAACAATTTTTGACAAAAGGACGGACCGGCTAAAAGAAGAAATCAACATCGACTATGTTGACCTTATCAAATTGAAAGAAATTTTCAAATCATCGGATGATGACCCTTTAATGTACATGGTATATGAAATAAAAGAAGGATTAATTCCACAAATCAATGAATTACTAAACGACAAAGTCATATTTGATTTGCAAAATTACCTATACTATGTGGAATGCGTTCAGCTTCCACCCTACGATTTTGGAAAGAAAGATTAGAAAGCCGTCGTAATAGCTAATTATATCATCTCGGTGGATATATCTAAGATAGTCTCAGAAATCTCATCAAGAGGGAGTCTTTTAAAAATATTTTGAAATCATCACCCTTTCGGCTCGAAGATTGATCGAAATGCGCCCGTGCAGACGCCATCGGCCAGGAATAATGTGAATCGTTTTCTGTATAATGGGAAGGAGTTGCAGGTTGGGAGTGGGTATCTGGATTATGGGGCGAGGATGTATATGCCGGAAGTTGGAAGGTGGGGGATGATTGATCCCATGAGTGAGATTGCAGGAGGGTTCTCGCCATTTGTCTATGGGAACAACAACCCAGTCTTGATGATTGATCCAACTGGAATGTTGACTACTTATAACTGGAGTACAGGCCAGTATGAAGACGAGCATGGCGGGAATGTTGGGTTTGAACAAGCAAAGCACGAGTATGGGATAGGGCAAAGTGGTGGTTGCCCACCTAATTGTCCTCAGAATGTTGCCAAAGCAGATGCAACTGAGCGGGCACAAAATACGGTAACTCCTCAAATTGCAGATGGTGGTATAACCTTACCACAAAGTGAGCAAGCCACATTGTATAATGCTGATTTGAAATATCAGCATGGGACGCAGTATGCTCCGCATGAAAAAGCCAGCCAGTTGGGAGTTGAGATGTTTTGGGCTGCCGAAAGTGGTTATGGATTGTATAAGGGCGTTTTAAGTTTAAAAAATTATCTTACAGCGGCAAAGGCCACTAAGGGGGTACAAACAACTATACACGGTGCAGCAAGGATAGCAGGTCCAGCAGCAACAAGAGGGGGTGTACTTTCCATAGTAGAAGTTAATGCTACTAAATCATTAGGAAGAGCATTTACCCAGGCAGATGGTGCTAATGTATTTTTACACGAAATAACGCCAGGTAGATTTAATGCAGTAATACAAAATCAAACAACAGGAAAAGTCATTACATCGATGGGTAACTGGTCTCAAAAATCAATCAACAGAATAGCTAAAAATTATGGATGGCCAATTCAATAAAAATTCAGAAGTCATTTGTTGCTTTTGCGGAAAAAGCCTTTATCTAAAGGATGCCCTAATATTAAATGTACAGCCAAGCATAGAGAGCGTTGAAGTGCAAAATTTTTTTTCGCACAAAAATCATTTTATTGAAAAGATAGACAAATCGATTCCTTTGCATCCAGATTTTTTTGAGAACGAAGATGAAAGTGATTTGTAAATATAATGACCCTTCAAATCTACTAAAAGGTATTCCTGATAATTTTGATTTTGACCTTGAAATAAATAAAGAATATTTAGTAATGAGCCTTTTGACCTTTAAGGGATCTAATGATTTATACCTTTTGGTAGATGAAAATGGTCGGCCAAGTTGGTTCCCGCATCAGGTTTTTGAAATTGTAAGTAATATTTTACCTAAGAAATGGCTTGTGAAAATAAATAGGGGAAATGAATTTGTAGACTATCAAAATTTAATTGGGTTCAATGAACTTTGCAATAAGGATGACGTTTTTAATAGGCTATTTGAGCGGGACGAGGAACCCATTCGAATTTACTTCAAGCGAAAAATAGCATTAGAAGGAGATTTAAGCGAAGAAGAGTAAAGCCGCTAAAATATCTTGTCTCTCCTTAGAGATACTACTCCCTACTGAGCCTTGCAGGTGCTGATTTAGTTCAACCAATTGAATACGATGCCGCCGGTCGGCTGGTCAAGAAGTACCTACCCTACGCCGCAGCTGGAAACGGAGCTTTTCAAAACAATGCAGTATCAGGTGCCGCTAACTGGTATACGGCCAACTCTGCTGGGTTAAATCCCGCCGACCTGGGCAGGCCTTACCATGAAACCAGTTTTGAGCAGTCGCCGCTCAGCCGTGTTTCAGGAGAGCGGGCGGCTGGTAACAAAAGCGCCAGCTCTGTTATTAAGCACAAAGTCAATGCTGCCAATCAGGTCAACCGCTATGACTACGATCCGGCTTTGAATACCATTGTGCAGGTTGGTCAGTATGCACAGGGCACGCTTACCTATCTGAACATCACCGATGAGCAAGGTAATGTCACCAATGAGTTTACCGATCTGCTGGGCCAAGTGATCTGCCGGCAAGTCATTTCGGGTGCAGGTACATTAACAACCAATTATGTTTTTGATGATCTGGGGCTACTACGGGCCGTTTTGCAGCCCAATTACCAGGATGTAGCCTCGCTCGTTGACCACGCATTTACCTACGATTACGACGACCGGGGAAGAATGACTGTGAAACGTATTCCCGGCGGCGGTGTCACTGAAATGGTGTATGACCAATATAACAGGCTGGCCATGTCGCGGGATGCCAACCAGCTTGCCCGGGGAGTTTGGGGATTTACCAAATATGATGCGTTGGACAGGCCCATTGTCAATGGCGAGATTGCCTCCGCGCTCAACCGAACCGACTGGTCAGTGGCGGTCGATGCAGCTACCCAGCATCATGAAACACGAAGCAATGGCACAATAGCAGGCTACTCATTAAATAGCACCGCACCCAAGAATGCAACAGAGGCTAATATTCTGAGTATTACCTTTTATGATGACTATGCTTTCTCAAAAGCAGCAAACCTTTCATACAATGCGGGCTACTATGCTTCCAGCAATGCCAATGTAAAGGGCCAGTTAACGGGGGGCCGGACCAGAATGCTGCCCGGCAATGGTGCAGCGGGAAGCTGGTTGACCAGTGCGACGTATTATGACATTGAGTACCGCCCGATCCAGGCCACTAGGGAGCTTTATGACTTAGGAGCGGGAGCTATTGAGAAAGTTTCGACCCAATACAAATACGATCTGGCGCCCATTGTTTCAGAGCAAAAGACGGAGCAGATATTGGCAGGCAATGTAACCCATACCCATCTGGCCACTTTCAGCTACGACCATGCAGACCGGATGCTGGCAATCAAAGAAAAGGTGACCAGTGGCGCGAGTGTCAAAGAAGCATTTACAGTAGCCCAGCGGTACAATGCTTTGGGACAGCTTCAAAGCAAATGGTTTCATTCTGATGATGGTTCTAAATACAGGCTACGAACCGATTACACCAATAACATCCGCGGTTGGCTTACTGATGGCAAAACCGTTTACAGAAAAGAAGCCATTGGCCCAGACCTGTCCTATTTCGGTTTCGGATTGACTTACGCCAATGGTGCAACCTACACCAATGGCAACATCAGCCAAATGCAATGGCTCAACAAAGACGAAGCAGCTTTTACGAAAGGTCTCAGTTTCAGCTACGACGGTGCCAACAGGCTAACTGGCTCGACAGGCCTAAATGGATACCTGGATACAGAAAAAAGCATTACCTATGACAAAAATGGGAATCTGAAAACATTGGTGAGGGCTGGGGCGGTGGTGGATAATCTTACTTATGCTTACCTCGGCAATCGGCTGTCGGCTGTCACGGACGGATCGGGAAGTAACCTGGGTGTGAAGAATGGGGTTAGCAATTACGGCTACGATGCAAATGGAAATATGATTTCCGATGGAAACAGAAACGCAACTTTAAATTATAATTACCTGAATTTGCCCAAGACCGTTACCATTGGAGGGAAGACATTGACTTATGATTATGATGCGGCGGGTACTAAGCACAAGTACATTGCGGATACCGTCACGTTCAAATATGCGGGTGCGTTTGAATACAAACAGGTTGGAGCCTCTAACGTTTTAGACCGTATAGCTTTAAGGGAAGGTCAGGCTGTTTTTAGAAAGGGAGCCTTAAAGTTCGAGTATGGTCTCAAAGATCATTTGGGAAATGTCAGGGTTGTTTTTGATGAGTTTGGGCAGGTTTTGCAGCGGACGGATTATTATCCTTTTGGGTTGAGTATCAACCGGGATGGGGCTTTACCGAAGGTGCAGAACTGGGTGAACCGATATTTATACAATGAAAAGGAGTTGCAGGTTGGGTCAGGATATTTAGATTTTGGGGCGAGGATGTATATGCCGGAGGTCGGAAGAATGAGTACAGTAGATAGATATGCTGCAAAGTACGGCAATGTTTCGGGGTACCAATTTGGTTTAAATAGCCCAATTAGTAATATTGATGTAAATGGAGATAGTGCGTGGAAAATTACAAATGAATGGAACTCGACATTTATTAAAAAGTTCTCAGATGATCTTCCAGCATATATTCAAAAGTATACTGCAAGAAAAGACAAATGTACTTGTGACGACCTTGGCCTTTCTGTCATCATGGATTTTTCAAAAGATAACCAGTTGCCGTTTCAATGGGAAACGGAATCAAAAAGCTTTGACGCCGCGTCAAGCGAGTATTCTGACTACGACACTTTTTCTCATGATGTAAAGGCAACCTCCGGTGCTCCTGATTTTCAAAACAAGGAAAATACGGTTAGTGTCAATGCTATCGATGCGAATAGAGGATCGATACTATTGAATACAAGGGAAAGTAATGGAAGGGCTCATCACGTACAAATGGTGATGGGACGTAGCAGTGATGGGAAAAGCCTATTGATAAAACAAGGTAATTTCAACAATTTAGGTAGGATAATAGGATCTGGCGATCCCCATTCACTGCGCTATCTCGGAGTGCCAATTCAAACAGGTGTGTACAATCAGAAAACTGATGTTTGGAGAAACATCTCTAATGGTAGCGCAAGCAATAATTTTTCAAGCAAGGAAAGACTTATCTACAGGGCTTTTAACTTTAACAACTGGAATAGAAAATGATACATATCGCTTCAAATATACTTGGAATGCTCTTCTACATTCTAGCGCTAGTTTTAGCAAGAAAAGATTATTTCAATGTACCGGACAGCCTGAGTATTTTGGACTTTCTATATGTTCTGGAAGTGATTATATTTATCCATTTGCTGTACATTATATTTTTTGTCAAACCAATAACTATCAAGGCTATTGGAGCCCTGTCCTGTATTGCTTTTCTAGTAATAATTTTTTCGACAATTGGGGACTTCAATCCATTCTAAATGAAGAATATTTTCAAAGTATTGATAATCGTATCCTGCATCATTCCGGTAATGTCGGATTTACATTATTAGACACTGCTATTTCGCTGAAATACGAAATAATTCATCCCAGAGCGATGGGTATGAAGGGAAAATACCTCGACGATAAAGAATACCTCCTAAATCAGCTTATCTTGGTGTGTAAATCTTCTTCTGCGTATTTAGTGATAAATATCATGATCGTAGCTCTATGGTCATTTAAAAATTCGTTGATTAATGAAAATTAAGAAAGCCTGGAAGAATTTTAAGCATTTTTCCCTGCACCAAATACGTTTTCTTACAATTAAAGTTAATAATAGCAGCGTCCAGCCGTGCAAAACCTGTTTTTTTTATCTTCAAAAATGGTCCAACAACTGCTAGTCGTTGGGCCTTTTTTTCCTGGCATGAACGGTTGCGAAAAAGCTATTTTGATTTCATTAAAGTTAATATTCCATTGGATGCTAGATTTCATACGACTGGATTACGATTAGCAGAGTGTTTCCAAAAAAATAAAAAAACAATGTGACCGATTGACAAGGGCTCCGTCTAAAAGACATCAACCTTATCAATATCCCAATGAAACACATTCTATACTTCCTGTTTTTCTGCATGGCCGGTCTGGCACAGCAAACCAATCTTCTCGCACAAGGCAAATTAGTCGATGGATACATCATCACCAATCAAAACGACACCATTCGCGGATTAATTAAAGATGAAGGATGGAAGGAAAGTCCCAGGCTAGTCCACTTCAAAGGTTTAGCGGGGATATTGAAACAAAAATTTTCGGCAGCGGATATAAAGGAGTTTAGTATTTTATCGACCAAAGAAATATACAAAAGCAAAAAAATAGGTTTGTTAGATATTACATTAACTCGGGCTTACACAACAGTTCCTTCTATGGAAACAAAGGATTCAGTTCAGCTATTTTTGCAAGAAATAGTAGCAGGTAAAAAGGCATCTCTCTATCTATACCTGGATGCATTGGAACGATTTCATTATTTTGTAGAGAAGGAAAATTTATTAAAGGAGCTATATAACTATCCATTCCACAAAAAGATTGACAACAAAACTTATCTTTTGATTTATGACGAATATAAAAATCAGCTTACGCAATTATCCAAAGATGCCAATGGATTTAACGATACCATACCTCTCTATCAAGAAACATATTTGAAGCGATATATTGAAAGGTATAACAGATCATTTCCCGATAAACGCGAAATATACAAGGCGAAAGATAAGAAGTTGATATACGACCTCGACATAAATATCGGTCTTGAAAATTGGAACGAACGCCCTGTTATCCTGGACAATGAACTAACTTATGGTATAGGTCTAAGGATAAACTTTCCAAGAAAGTTTCAGAACCGCTACCTCAAAATGAGTTTTTTTCTGACGCCTAATGTGCTGATTGGTTATGATCAAAATTCATACCGAAAAACCTCTTTGAAAACATTTGAGATCGCGGTGGGTAGTCACATAGGCGCTGGTAAAGTGCGTCCATACCTTGGCTTTATTTATAGCGGGATTTACGGCGGTTACCGGGAAGACTTTCTTGGGTTTCAGGCAGGAATCAGTTATAAACGCCGCATTAATCTTGAAATCGGGCATTTTGCTAATTTTTATTCGGTAGTTACAGAAACGTCCTTTCTGACCGCTCCCAGAATCAGCCTGCATTATATGATTAATTTGAATCAATAACCCCTACTCCCCAAAAGCCACCAGCAAATCCTCCACCCTAAACTCATCAAACCCCGCCACCACAATATCCGCCTCAGTCAGTATCGATTTATGCCCGATCCCTACTGCGAACATTCCAGCACCTTTGGCCGATTGAATGCCCGCTACTGCGTCTTCGAAAACTACGCAGTGCTCCGGTGCGATATGCAGATCATCTGCCCCCATTAAAAAGACCTGCGGATCGGGTTTGCCTTTCGTAATCCTGTTCCCATCCACAATGGTTTCAAAATACTTTAACATATCGATTCTTTCCAGGATCACACGGGCATTTTTACTCGCAGAACCCAGTCCGATTTTGATTGACTTTGCCTTTAAATCATCCAGAAAAACTCGGACGCCTGGCAAAGTATCGTCTGGTGTCATTTGCTGGCAAAGTTCGAGATAATGGGTATTTTTCTCCGTCGCCCGCCTTACTTTTTCATCTTCCGACAGCTCTACTCCGCCAATCGACAAAATAATATCCAGCGACTCCATTCTGCTGATCCCTTTCAGTAACTCGTTTTGGCTGTGAGACAAATCGAATCCCAGATCGTTGGCAACCTGGCGCCAGGCAATGTAATGAAACCTGGCTGTGTCTACTATTACTCCGTCCAGATCAAAAAGGCAAGCTTGTATTGAGGGCATATTATTTCAAATTTAATATCTTGCAAAATAGTAAAAATTCCCATTCCCCTGCTCCATGGCCAAAATCCGCTGGTTCTGCAACGGTTACCGGGGTTCTCAAAATCAATATAAAACATATGTCACTCGTCAATAAGGATAAATTTATCATTTACCAGGTTTTTACCCGATTGTTTGGTAATCAAAACAGCACCAACAAATGTTACGGGACCATTCACGAAAACGGATCCGGTAAATTCAATGACATTACTGATACCGCACTTTCTGCTCTGAAAGACTTCGGGATCACGCATATGTGGTATACCGGTGTGCTGGAACATGCGACACTGACCGATTATTCAGAGTACGGGATCGCCAGCGACCATCCATTGATCGTGAAAGGAATTGCCGGCTCACCTTATGCCGTCAAAGATTATTATGATGTTGATCCTGACCTGGCTGTTGATGTCCCTAATCGTATGCAGGAATTTGAGCAGCTTTTGGAACGGACACACCAACATAAACTCAAAGCAATCATTGATTTTATTCCAAATCATGTGGCCCGGCAGTACCATTCCGACGCCAGGGCTGTAGGCATCAAAGATTTCGGCGAGGACGATGATAACACTGTCACTTTCAGGCCTGACAACAATTTTTATTATATCCCAAACCATGATTTTGTAGTCCCGGAAGGGCATAAGCCACCGGTTGACGTAACTAGTCCGTACCATGAACGTCCTGCAAAAGCAACCGGGAATGATGTTTTTCAGGCTCAGCCCAGCCAGTACGACTGGTACGAAACGATCAAGCTGAACTATGGTGTGGATTACCTCAATAACCGCGCTACCCATTTTGCCCCCATTCCATCTACCTGGCGCAAAATGTACGACATTCTTCGTTTTTGGGCAGAAAAAGGCGTAGATGGTTTCCGGTGCGACATGGCGGAAATGGTGCCTGTTGAATTTTGGTCGTGGGTCATTCCGGAGGTAAAAAAAGTAAATCCGGAAGTGATTTTTATTGCAGAAATCTACAATCCGTACGAATATCACAATTATATCAACATCGGTAAATTTGATTATTTGTATGACAAAGTAGGTTTGTACAACTCCCTGCGCAGACTGATCGAAGGCCACGGTACCGCCGAGGACATTACCAGATTATGGCAGCAGGAATCGGGTGACATTGCCCCGAATATGCTCCGGTTTCTTGAAAACCACGATGAGCAGCGAATCGCTTCCAGGTACTTCGCGGGAGACCCGTGGATCGCGGTACCTTCCATGGCATTGAGCGCCACATTGCATACCGGCCCCTTAATGCTCTATTTCGGGCAGGAACTGGGAGTGAATTCAACCATTTCGGAAGGATTTCAGGGCGAGGATGGACGCACTACCATTTTCGATTACTGGGGCGTAACCGAATTTCAGCAATGGGTGAATGGCGGCAAATATAATCTGGACCAACTGACCAGCGAACAAAAGAAGCTGCGTGCATTCTATGAAAACCTGAATCATTTCGTCCTCGACAACGAAGCTGTATATGCCGGCGCATTTTACGATCTCCAATACGCCAACATTGACGGACAGAGCTACAACTACGACAAAACCTGCATTTACAGCTATCTGCGATACACTGACAAACAGAAACTTCTTTTCATTTATAATTTCAACAGGGACAATTCCATTGAAACAAATGTCAGGATCCCTCAAAATACCTGGACAGATTTCTTGAAACTGGACAACACTAACAACTACTTCCTCAAACCCGTTTTCCCGGATTTTATCACGGCTCACAATATCAAAACCGCTGAAATTACCTCAACGGGCATACATGTGGAGCTGCCGCCGGTATCTGTGCTCGTGTATGAAATCGTGGAGAATCAGCATTAAAATACCCAATTGTATAATTTTAACAGGTTTTATAACAAAACTCCAATTTGTGCTACGCCAAATCAAGAATGTTTAAATTTACTTTTAGTGGTTATGAGATACAAGCCGTTTTGGTTCCAATCGCAATAGTGCATTTGGTATAAGTGAACGCTTAACTGGCAGATTATGGATAGTGTTTTAATGCCCGAAAGAATAGATTATGCAGGAAAGCTAATAGAGATCATACGAGGCCGGTGGAAAGCAAAATCAGGAAGGAAAGCCAATTTTTCGGACATATTAAATGATATTTTGTTGGACCCGAGAGAGAAGGACCTGATCGCCGAACAAATTTTAGCCATACTTTTCTCTACGAAATTCGTCTCTCTTTTCACCGAATCCGAAATCGGCTCCAATAAAGGCTTTTTCTCAGACGCTTCGGCCAGGCTGAGCTTCAAATTTCTTCCTCCCGTTGACGAGCCTGGCGAACTCAGAACGCATTTTGATCAGCTCTTTTGCGATAAAAAGGATTACCATTGGGTTCAGGCAATCCCCGATGAAAAATGGAGCGAATCTCTCCAAAACCTTTTTAGGGAAATCAGCCCGACCGTCGGGAAATACATTAGAAAAGAAGTCCTAAACTCCATACTGATCCTAGCCCAGCGAGCAGCGACATTGGGGGTGGACCCTGAGGTAGTTTCCAAAATTCCGAAAGCCGACGACCTGGACTCTCCTTTTCTGGGTTTAAATCGGGAAGTGATGTTGTATGTGGAAAACACATTGAATTCCACAGACTATACAGAAACAGATCAGGATAATGATTACAAGCACATTCTGGTGATGATCAGCCAGTGCAAACGCCAGGTCAGCTACATTTACAAGCATAAGGATGTCTTCGGGATCAGTTTACAGCTTACCTACCTTGTCAGGCAACTCGAACAGTACCTTCGCAGACTCGCGCAACTACTGGAAGCGTTGCAAACTACTGACATTGAGCGGAAATGGCTGACCATTGTCACGTTGCTCAAAGAATTTGTTTACGCAGAAAACACCAGGTATAGCCTTCGGAAGCATTTTTCTACGAATCTTCAGTTGCTTGCGTTCAAGGTAATTGAAAACACGTCGAAGACTGGCGAACATTACATTGCATCTGATAAATCGGCCTACTGGAAGCTGTTTACCAGGGCTTTGGGAGGTGGAGTTATTGTCTCGTTTCTCTGCGCTGACAAAACGAGGCTGTATTTCCAGCATTTACCGATCTTTTGGGAAGCATTTTTTTACAGTGTGAATTACTCCGTCGGCTTCATGCTGATCCATATCCTGGGCTTCACGCTTGCCACCAAGCAGCCGGCGATGACGGCCTCTACCATTGCGGCCAATCTTAGTAATAACGGTGAAAATCCGGACTGGCTAAATTCCACCACCGCCCTGCTGATCAGGCTGATACGCAGTCAATTCATCTCACTGGTGGGAAATGCTATTATCGCTTTCCCCGTCGCATACGGGCTGGATTGGTTGTATTACAAGTATCTCGGCCATCACATTGCCGACCCGGCCAAAGCGATCAGGCTCATTACTGAGCTTAATTTATGGGAGAGCCTGGCGCTTCCTCACGCGGCACTTGCGGGTTTTTATTTAATGGTTTCCGGCCTTATCTCAGGGTATTATGAAAACAAATGGATTTACAACAAATACACATTGCGCGTCCGCAGCCACCGGAAATTGATCCGTCTTTTTGGCCAGAAAAAGCTGGACCGTATCGCCGGCTATTTTGAAAGGAATTTTGGCGGACTGGCTGGTAACCTCTTTTTAGGCATTTTCCTCGGTTCAACGAGCGCCATTGGTTTCACATTTGGCCTGCCGTTGGATATCAGGCACGTTACTTTTGCATCAGGCAATTTCGGGCTGGCAGTGGCGGGGCTTGATAACTATGTTTCGACGGATCTGTGGATCAACTCCATCATCGGCATCGCCGGTATTGGTATAATGAATGTGCTGGTGAGCTTTGGACTTTCTATTGCATTTGCACTAAAATCACGAAATGCAAGGATGAGCGAAGTGAAAAGCCTGATCGGGAATTTGTCGTGGCAGTTTTTCCACCACGGCCTAGCATTCTTTTTTCCAGTCAAAAATGTCGTTGAAACACAAGAGGAAATGCAGGAAGCATAAAGCAAGCACATTGACAAGATTGCAATTCGCCCTTTTGATCCTTATTTTTACATAATTGCCTATTTTGGCACTTATTTCGTTATAGAAAAAAACAGCAGCACCAGTTAACGTACCCGTTTAAAGAAGAAATTCAGTATGACCAGAATTTTCGTTTTATCCTTTTTAATTCTGTTTTCGAATGCATTACAGGCCCAGACAAGTCTGCAGAAAGTTTTCGGACAAAAAATGGATCTGCCTGAGAACAGGGATATCGGTACCCAGGTACTCAGGATGGGTGAATCGTTCATGGGGACGCCATATGTAGCAGGCACACTGGAAGGCAACCCTACGGAAAGACTTGTGTGCAAATTCGACGGACTGGATTGTACGACGCTCGTGGAAAGCGCTATTGCACTGGCCGTAGCCAAAGCTGAAAACCCTACTTACGAAGGCTTCAAAAACGAGCTGACCAAACTCCGTTACCGTGAAGGAGAAATCGACGGCTACCCTTCCAGGTTACATTACATTCTCGACTGGATGTATGAAAATGAAAAACGGGGGCGCCTGGAAGACATTACTGCGAAGGTAGGTGGCGTACCATTCAAAAAAGAGATCAATTTTATGACTAACCACGCAAACCTTTACGCGCCGCTGGCAGAAAGCGAGGTTTGGGAAAAAGTAAAAGAGCAGGAAAATCAAATCAATTCCCGCGAGCATTCCTACATTCCGAAAGCGGGCATCCAAAAGGCTGAACCGATGTTGCACGATGGCGACATTGTTGCTTTTACGTCGTCGGTTGAAGGGCTGGATGTGAACCATATGGGAATAATCAGTAAAGTTGGTAGCCGGGCCTATCTTATTCACGCCTCTTTATCCGGAAAGAAAGTGATCATGACCAACGTTCCTTTGGCAGAGTATGTAGCCTCTGTTCCAAAACACACCGGAATGATTGTGGCGCGCCTCAACGATATCTGATTCAATGGACCAATTTTTGGAAGTACTTGATTACAAAAACGCGCCTTGGTTAATCATTCTGCTCGCAGGCACCATTGGCCTGATCATGAGTGGTATATTTATCAGCGCGATTAAAGTAACTGCTTCAAAGAAACAATGGAGGGCCGTACGGGCCATTCGTGAAAACCTGAGCAGTGTACTCTATTTCTTTGGCCCACTGGTTTTCATAACTGCTGTCGTAAAAACATTCTCGCTTTCTCATCCGCATTACGAGTGGCTTTTTGCAATCAGCAAAACCTGCCTCATTGCCGTCACAACCTGGCTTATCACCCGCATTGTGATCATTGTCGAGAAAATTCTGATTGACAAACTTGATTTCGACACGCCGGATAACAATCAGGCGAGGCGGATGTTCACCAAGATCAAATTTGTCAAACGGATCGTCATTATCCTGATCATTACCATCGGTCTTTCGATCCTTTTGCTCAGCTTCGACAGTGTGCGGCAGTATGGAGTAGGAATACTAACGTCAGCTGGTATTTTCAGTGTTATTATCGGTTTTGCGGCTCAAAAGTCGCTTGCCAACCTGATGGCCGGAATTCAGATCGCATTCACCCAGCCCATTAAAATTGACGATGTAGTCATCGTGGAAGGCGAATGGGGACGCATTGAGGAAATTAACCTGACTTATGTGGTCGTCAACATCTGGGACCTGAGAAGGATCGTATTGCCGATCACCTATTTTATTGAAACTCCTTTCCAAAACTGGACACGTAATGAAAGCGCGCTGATCGGTACTGCTTTTTTCCAACTAAACTACCTCACTCCCATCCCAAAACTCAGGGAAAAACTCAAAGAGATCCTGGATCAAACACCGCTCTGGGACGGCCGCTCCTGGGCTTTGCAGGTAACCGACACGCAGGGACAATTGATGGTCGTGAGGGCATTAATGTCGGCGAGGAATTCATCCGACACATTCGATCTTCGATGCATCGTCAGAGAAAAACTCATTGAATTCATTGTCCAGGAATATCCCGACGCACTTCCTTCCACCCGTATTGAAGATTTCAAATCAGGCCCAGCCGGATTTCCCGGAACTCGTGTATAAAAAAATTGGCCTCCGGAAAATCCGAAAGCCAGTCTTTTCTTACTACTCACCTAACTCAATTTAACTCAATACTGTTTGTCTTTGATTTCTTCTGGCGGCCAGCGGGTGATCCGACAATGCGAGATGATATTGAAAACCAATCAGCTCCATATGTCCTCCCCTCTGGTCGTAATCATTTTTAAATCTTGTTATATTTTCCATGACGGTATGGTCTACATAAGGTGTATCTGAAAAATCCACCTGAACCATTTTGCCTTTGGGAATCGCTTCCAGTTTACTTTTCAGGCTTAAATAATTGGTAAATACAGCAGCTCTGGGCACATTGACGAAGGTTACATCTTTGTCGACCGTCACTTCAATTTTCGGGTTGAAAATGTGAGATATTTTAACGCCGTAAATAAGCTGGATCATCAGTTTCGTCAGGATACCGCATCCGATACCGATCAGCAGATCAGTACTCAGGGTTGCCACAATCGTTACCAGGAAAATGACCAGCTGCTCTTTTCCAATGTGGTAAATATGCCTGAATTCGGAAGGTGAAGCCAGACGGAAACCTACGAAGATCAACATTGCCGCCAAAGCTGCCACCGGAACCATTTTGGTCACCGGCGCAAGCAGCAACACAAATATCAGCAGGCATATTCCGTGGAAAAGATTCGCCCAGCGTGTTTTAGCACCATTATTAATATTGGCAGAGCTACGTGCCACTTCGGATATCATTGGAAGACCGCCCAGGATGCCCGCAACTACATTGGCCGCTCCTACCGCTGTTACATCACGGCTAAGGTCCGACTTGCGTTTATAAGGATCCAGCAGGTCTATCGCTTTCACTGTTAATAAAGATTCAAGGCTTCCTACCAGCGCAAACATGGCTACATATTTACTAAAAACAGGCAGCAGATCACCCGAAATTCCTGCAAAACTCACATGATATGCTAATGAAAAATCACCCGGATTGATCAATGGCTTAAAACTAGCATATGAAGGTTCGAACAAGTGGAAAAACTGGCCTAGCCCTATCGCTACGATCAATACCATTAAGGCCGGCGGGATTTTTTTCAGGAAAGAGAAAGACAAATACCGCCATCCGAACATGATCATTAAGCCCACCAGACCAATGATCGCAATGTGGTATTCCATATTCAAAATGCTGTGAGGAACCATTCCCAGCAATTCGAGCGGCTTTTTGCCTTTCAACTCAGATGGTGCAATGCCCACTGCAAGGTGAATTTGCTCCGACATAATAATGATTCCAATCGCAGCCAGCATGCCATGCACGGCCGAAAGCGGGAAAAAGTCAGCAAACCTCGGCAATTTCAACAGACCCATTAAAACCTGAACAACTCCTGCCACAACGATCGCACCCAATGCGAGGTGCCATCCCAAAACGGTATCACCTTTACCCAGCTCATTGACAGCCCCTGCCACAATAACGATCAGACCTGCGGCCGGCCCTTTAATCGTTAGCTCGGAATTTGTCAGAAAAGAAACAAGTATACCTCCTACAATCGCGGTCATAACCCCCATAATCGGCGGAAAATTACTTGCACCTGCGATCCCCAAACTGAGTGGCAGCGCAATGAGCGATACCAGAAAACCAGACATCAGATCCTGCTTCCAGTTTTCCTTTAAGCCTTTGAAACCCGTGGCCGGTTTCCATAAGGCAGGCTTTCCTGAGGCAGGATGTCCTGTTACTGAATTCATGATCGCTATTTGGATTGACAGGTAATTTTTGTTTGTGACTGACAAAAATTGCCTGAAAATGAATTAGAGAAACGCAAAAGAGAATGCTTCACAGCATGTACAAATCAAGACAGTTGATTTATGCTACAAAAAACATTTAGGGGTGTTAAAGGCACATTAACACCGAATTAAAAGAGAATTAAAAAGGCGGAAACCGCAGGATAAATGTAGTACCGGCACCCAGTTTCGACTCCACATCTATACTGGCTCCCTGCATGTTAATGATCCGCTTGGTCAACGCCAGGCCAATACCGTAGCCCGCCTCGCTGATTGTAGTGGCGCTTCTGTAGAATGTATCAAAAATGTATGGAAGTTCGTCCTGGGCGATACCGACGCCAACGTCTTTGAAATAAATTTTAATGAGGTCTTTCTGAATTTCCAGAAACACATTCACAGCTTTGTTCGAAGAGTATTTGCAAGCATTGTCCATCAGGTTCATGAACGCCGTGCGCAGGAGACTTTCATCGCCGTACCTTTTCAGCTGTTCTTCGTCATCAGGGATCTGGTCGTAGTGAATGTGTACATCATAACCCGGATTTTTTTGTTGTACCGATGCTTTGGCCTGCCATAACACTTCATCCACACGGATTTTCGAGAATGTTACCTTGAACGCATGCTCTTCGGTGCGGGCAAGTTCCAGCAACCTGCTTACCAGCTCATTCATTTCTTTGGCTTCGGCCCAAATCCCCTTCAATGCGTCCTGATACTCCGGTCCCGTCCTTTCTTTCATCAGGCCAAGCTCCGCCTCGCTCATGATCAGTGCGAGGGGCGTACGCAGCTCATGCGACGCGTGCGACACAAAGTTTTTCTGGGCGACGAAGGCGATTTCCACACGGTTCAGCATTTGGTTAAATGTCTGCGCCAGCAATGCCAGCTCATCCTTTTCCCTACCTACCGTTACTTTTTCATGCAGGTTACCAGCCGAAATGTTGTTCACCTGATCAATAATGTCAGACACGGGTTTAATGGCATCATTCGCAAACTGCCAACCCGCTACACCCACCAATACCAATGATAGCAGCCAGCCGATCACAAGAATTTCACGCAACCGCTGTAACTGGTTCATACCGGGGTAATCTTTTGCGACGGCGACTACCACCCAAGGCTTGCGATGATCCTGTAAAATGTGGCGAATGATGATGACCTCGTTCTTCTGGTATTTGGTATGAATCTCCTTTCCTCCCCTCGCCTCAGTCAACATGGCTTTGGTGAGATCGAAGCCTTCTTTTCCGCTGGTAAAGATCAATGAATCGGAACCGTCATAGATCGTAATTTCCTCGTCCAGCAGAACGGTATTGTTCTCTTTTTCTATTTTTTCAATGTCAGCCTTACTAATCCCGGTACTTGCTTCTACCAATTGCGCAATGGTCTGCCCGCGCTCATTCAAAAAAGAATAAAATTGCTTCTCCCGATACTGGTCGTAAAAGAAGTAAATGGACAAGCAGAACAAGGCCATGATAGAACCTACCAACATGGTGAAAAGAAGCGTCAGCCGGGACTTGATGTTCATTCCTCTTTGAAGATATAACCCATACCCACCACTGTGTGAATCAACTTGTTAGGATAATCTTTGTCCACTTTCTTTCTCAAAAAGTTAATGTAAACGTCGATCACATTGGTACCGGTGTCGAACCGGATGTCCCATACCTGCTCGGCAATGTCCACACGCGATACCACACGCCCGCGGTTACGCATGAGGTATTCGAGCAATGCAAATTCCTTCGCCGTGAGGTCGATTCGGTTTCCTCCTCTCCGCGCGACTTTTTCGTCGAGGTTCAGTTCCAGATCGGCCAGGCTCAGCACCTGATTGGACTGGTCCCTCGAATTGTTTCTTTGTGAAAGAACCTTGATCCGCGCGATCAGCTCGCGGAACTCAAATGGTTTAACGAGATAGTCATCGCCGCCGGCTTCAAAACCGTCCAGCTTGTCATCAATGGTCCCTAATGCCGTCAAAAATAAGATCGGGGTCGCAAGTCCGTCGTTTCGCAGTTGCTTGGCCAGGTCATACCCGTTGAGCAAAGGCAGGTTCACATCCAGAATGATCACATCGAACCGGTAATTGGATGCCATCTTTTTCCCGACCTGTCCGTCATAGGCCAGTTCAACTTCCCAGGATTGTTCTTCAAGGCCGCGTTTCAGAAAGCCTGCCAGTTTGGGTTCATCTTCAACGATTAATATTTTCATAGGGGGTTGACCAAGCGGTTTAGATGCCAAATGTTGCACACAATTTTCCATAAAAAAAGGCTGTCCGAAACAACGGGCAGCCTTTTTGTCTATATCCACACCATTAGAACGTTTGTATTTTTTAGAATACTACGTTCTATTATTATGCAAAATATAAAATTTAAATTATAAACAATAGGTATTTTTCTATTTTGACGAAATTTCATGTAGGTTTCAGTAGTAGTCGGTTCCGTTATCAAAATCCGAGCGATCATCGAATGCACCGTAATCATCCTCTTCCAGTCTCATTCCTTTTACTGCCTTTTTAATGAGCCCGATTTGCCCTGCGTGATACACATCATGCTGAATAACACCGTGTATCAATGTGTAATAGGAATAGTCACGGCCCGGTACAAACTCTTCCAGAAAGCTGTCACTTTCGATCTTTTCCAGTTCAGAAACCAGCTCTTCCTGCGACAAGCTCAGCTCCATCTGGATTGCTTCCCATTCAAATTCGTCCACGATCGGAAACTTCTTCCAATCCTTATCTTGTGTCTTGATATCAAACTCGGCATCGCCCTGAATCTTGCGTACGGCAAAAATACGCCAGGTAGTCATGTGGTAAACAATTTCAGCAATAGAGTGTGTATTGCTGCTTAACCTTACCTCAGCCATTTTGGGCGTTACGTCCCGCAGCGCCTCCACCACAGATGGACCATACCATGCTTCTTCGCTTTCGTAGGTGTCGTTCAGTACATCTATTATTCTTAAAATCTCTTCCTTTGTTTCCATATTTTTTTATTAAAGCGCCGCGCTAATTTACATTCTTTCGTTTCAATGATGATCGAAATTTCTTCTAAGTATTAAAGAGTTATTTTCCGGGAAACCATACTCTTCTTTGTCGTTCAATGAATGTCAATCTATTATCGCTGATCCAGGACGGACAAAAAAAAGTAGCACAGATCGTATTACGGCAGGTTTTGAAGACAGTTGCAACCAATTTTCCAGGATAATAGTCTCTTAAAATGTCGTTTTTATTTTAAACTAAAAAATTGAACCGGAAATAACCAAAAATAAAATGTTCGATTTCAAATTTCGTTTATTTAACAAATTTTAAATGCAAGACCAAAATGTTAAAAAAAGCCTCAATATTCCTTCTGATAGCCGGCCTGGGTCTCACTTCCTGCTCCAAAGATCCGATTAGTGATCTTTCGACAGAAGAAACACTGGTATATGTGACCAACCACGACAAGTCCGCCAACTACAAACAGTACAAGACTTTCAGCATTGTTGATTCAGTACTGATCGTTGAAAATGAACGTTCCGGTACAGCACTTACGGACATCGATCGCGCCCTACTTCAGCGTATCATGACCAATATGCAAAATCTTGGATACAAGTACGTTAGCCCAAAAAATAAGCCGGACGTAGGTATCAATGCCGCCTGGATTACCAACACTTATCTCAATGTAGTTTCTCAGCCATCGTCTTACTATGGCGGATATTGGGGTGGTGGTTACGGATATGGTTATCCGAGCTACTATAACTATTATGAAACCAGCGAAAGCTACTGGCTGGTGTCCATGGTGGATTTTAAGAACCCAAATACTGCGGACAAAACCTTCAATGTGATCTGGGATGCACAAATACGCGGTGCAGGTATCGGGGAAGAGCAGTACATTGACAAGATGGTTGACTCCGTTTTCGGCCAGTCTGATTATTTAAAAATCAATTGAAATGAAAAAACTGATCATTATAGCCCTGTTTCTTTCAGGCGGTTTGACTGCATATGCGCAGGAAAAACCCAAGCTTTATACGCTTCCATCTCCATTTGAACGTTACACGCATTACCTCGCGACAGCCCGCTTCATGGGTGCGGTGCCGCTGGGATCGTTCGCGGACAATTATATCGATAAGTCCTCTTTTCAGAATTTCTCTGTATCCATTGAGTGGGTTTTAAGAAACTCCCCGATCTCTGTCGGCGGTGAACTCGGCTCGACCTATTTTGAGAAAAGGGTACCGAGAGCCATCTATGAAAATGGCGAGGAAACGCTCTCTGCCGTTCAAACCAGGACATTATCGCAGTACCCGGTCGAGCTTTTTGGTAACTATAACTTTTTACCCAAAAATGCGACCGTACAGCCTTATGTGCAGCTGAGCGGCGGCGTCAGTATCGTCGACTATACGTTATACTACGGAAGCCTGTCAACCCAGCACCAGAAAGTTGCGCCCAAGTATGGCGTCGGTGTAGGATCCAGGTTTCTGTTTAAAAAAGACGGCTCTTTCGGCCTGGACGTGCGCGTCAAATACGACGGGACTTCCTACAAACATGAATACATTGAAAAAGGAGTATCTTCGGTAAATGGCTCAGTAGGCGTTTTCTACCGCTGGTGGTAATCTTCATAATGTGGTACGTAAAAACAGGATTTTGTCAAAAACATCGCTTCTCTGGGTTACCGGTATCATAGTTGTACTGGCTGGTTCGGGCATTTGGGCCTGGAACCGCTTCGGGCCTACCAAAAGCCAGTCTTATCCCGAAATAACAAAGGGTTTTCCGGTTGCGAAAACCCTTGATTCTTCTTCCAACGCCTGCGATCTCGTGGTGAGGCGCTACCGGCAAATTGGCATGGAAATGCAGTTTGAACTGGCTGCCAATGCAGGTGGTCTGGCTCCATACAATGTTCAAATTACCCAAAACGGAAAGGTACAGCAGTTCAGCTCCCTGCCGCATCGGTACGGAACCTGGCTCACGATCCCCAAAGCCGAACTTTCGGCAGGTCCTGCACAGATTAAAGTCACCAGCCTCGGCCAGCAAGGTTGCGAAACCAGCGCTGCTTTTGAATTTGACGGCAGCATTAAAGACGAAATTCCCGACGCCAGCTCCTGGATAAGGCATGGAAGTAAAGACAATTGGCTTGACGTCAGACCTGTAACAAAAAACGGAAAGCTGTATCTCAAAGACTTTGGCAACTATAATGACGGCAGGACGAAGGTGGTCATGATCGATGGTATCGCGATCAATGGTCTCGAAAAAGGCGTTGAGGTAAAACCCGGCTATTTGTATTCCGTGACGGCAAGGTGGATCGATGCACCATATAACGATTGGTGGAACCCAGTCAGAAACCGGTCGCTGCGCCAGCAAAACCTATGGATTTCCGGTAAAGCACCCGCCAGGGAAAATCCGGTACTGACGAGAATTGAGATCCCGGAATGGTTTTCACCGCCGACTGGACTCAATGTAACATTTGACACCAAATTCCCTGAATTTCAACCCATTGACGGCAAGCTGGTGATGCAATACCGGCTGAACAATTTTGTCCCCTCGGCCAATTATTACAATCGCGGGGTCAGGTACTTGCAAAATGGTGACGGGGATTTTCCTGTTTCCAAAATGCATTACACTGCTACGCCCAATTATTTTGATGATAAAGATGAAAAATGGTTTGGCCAGCTTTCCAAGCAGGAAGTAGAAGCAAAAGCAGGCGTACCCGGTTTTGGAGTGTATGCATTTGATTTCGAGTTCTGGAACCAGCATTATACCCCCGAAGTAAAGCAGCGCCTGATCTGGTTTTCAGAGGTTATCAAAAGAAATCACCCGGAAATGTACCTGATGGATTATTGGGGCGGCGGTGCCTATACCAATCCACATATTAATAAGGTTGGCGGTGCAAATCCAAAGGATTTCATGAAGGATTATGAAAATCCAAAGGCCAATAACTCCAACTTCGACATTTTGCCAAATGGTGAAAGCTTCCGGAATTTGTTCAACACGACGCCGATAGATGTTTATCCTAAACCCATGTTCGGTACCGACGAGCAGGGGAATTCACCTAATAATTTTGTCCTGCTTTCCGCTGTACATTCACTAAGGATCAACAAGTTGATACCCTACCAGAAGAATAATAAGTTCATTTTCTACGGCTGGAACAGGTACATGCCATTGTATAAAGACCCGATCGTCCCCTGGAATTACCAGCTTACTGATCCAAAGGGAGAGCTGATCATGAACCAGCTGGAAATGATGCCCGCCAGCCAAGCGCTGAGTTTTTCGTTGTTCTCACTCATTATGTTTGATGGCTACTACTTGTGGCAGGACGCCGGACCCAGCGGAAATGACCCGAATGCTTACCATGTTTCCAAAGACGGCCCCGGCTGGGGATTTGAATGGTACCCAACGGACGGCAAAACGCCTGAAAGTGAAATTGGCAAAAACCGAAAAAGCAAAGGCGACGCACCGGCATACTGGGACTTCCCTACCGAATATTACGTATTGGGCAACTGGATGGCCAAACAGGTAGAAGACGTTCTCAAAGGTGGCGCAAACCGCGACCTCGCTTTTCAGCTTGACGGCAAATGGCTTGAACCAAAGAAAGAACAAGCGTTGATTTCCATTGATCAGAAACTGCCTTTTATTACTTCTATTGTTAAAGGAAACCAGATCGTGGTCCTGGGAGTAGATTCATTTCAGTCGCCAAATGCCAATCGCGAAGTCAAAGTGCGCTTACCGGATGGTACCGAAACTACGATTGAGCTCTACGGAAACTGGCCGTCGCTATACCGCGGAACATTGAAAAAATAGCATCAAAATTCTAGGACAGCATTAAAATGAAAAAACACGGCCTGAGCCGTGTTTTTTCATTTTACGATATTCTTACATAACTACCCAACCATTTCAGGTGAGTACCGTATTTATGCATGATCTCCTTAACAGGTTCGTCGTCGATGTGTCCCAGGAATTCCACCAGGAACCACGCCCTGAATGCTGCCTCGCCACGCATCGGCCTGCTTTCAATTTTGGTAAGGTTGATCCCGCGGTCATTAAAGTCTTTAAGGAACTCATAAAGTACGCCCGGACGGTTGGTATTTGGCAAATTTGCGATAATGGTTGTTTTGTCATCACCGCTTTTAATGTTGGCAAAATCTTTGGCAAGAATCAAAAACCGCGTCCTGTTCTGATCGCTGTCCTCGATGTTGTCAAAAAGAATAGGGACCCCAAAAAGCCGTGCCGAAATAGATGAGCAAATAGCCGCCGAATCTACTTCCTGCCCCGCCAGCTTGGCCGCTTTGGAAGTCGAATCAACCGGGATCAATTCAATACCCATCCCTTCCAGGTACTCGCTAATGAACTTACCGCACTGCCGGAATGCTATATCTTTGGAGTAAATCCGCTTGATATCTTTCAGGCTGTCGGACTGGGAAGCAAACGTAAAATGCACCTGCAACAATATTTCCGCAACAATGGATAGATTCTTTTCTCTCAAAAAATCCACTGTTTCGATGACAATCCCTTCCTGATTATTTTCAATGGGAACCACCCCGAATTTCGCTCTGCCCGTTTCCACACTCTCAAAAACCGAGTGAATGGTAGGAAGCACCAGGTACTCGCTCATTCCACCAAAACGGCCCTCAGCCGCTTGATGCGTAAAACTCCCCTCGGGACCGAGATACGATACTCTTTCGGGTAATTCGAGGTTACGGGAAACGGCAAAAATTTCAAAAAAAATGGCGTCTATTGCCTGACGTGTCAGCAGCCCGTTGTTTCGCTTTTCAAGCCTGTCCAGGATCTGCTTTTCTCTTTCGGGACGGTAAATAATCGACTGCGACGAGCGTTTCAGTTCGCCAACCTTTTTCACAAGCTCCATACGCTCGTTCAAAACGTTCAAAAGTTGGTCGTCTAGGTCGTCAATTCTATTTCTTAAATCCTGTAATTCCACAAAGAATTTTCTAAATTAAAAAGATGAGCAATGCCCGTTATAAAGGAGTTCTTCATTCATTCATGTAAAGGCTAGCCTTTACGGATATTACTTTATGGGCGCCAAAGATAAACAATGCACTACCTATCCCGCCAATGCGAGTTCTTCGATGTTCTTTTCAATTTTCAGGTTATCAATGATAAATCGTTGTCTTTCAGGTGTATTCTTACCCATAAAATAACTCAACAATTTATGGATAGACGTCTCTTTTTGCAGGATCACAGGCTCCACACGCATGTCTTCACCAATGAAGCGACCAAACTCATCCGGTGAGATCTCCCCAAGTCCTTTAAACCTGGTAATCTCAGGTTTGCTTCCCAGCTTGCCAACCGCTGCCTGTTTCTCTTCTTCATTGTAGCAATAAATCGTCTCTTTTTTATTCCTAACCCTGAAAAGCGGTGTTTCCAGGACAAACAAATGGCCATTCCGAACCAGGTCAGGGAAAAACTGCAAAAAGAATGTCATCAGCAGCAACCGAATGTGCATGCCGTCCACGTCCGCATCAGTAGCGATCACGATCCTGTTAAAACGCAGGTTTTCTACACCGTTTTCAATATCCAGGGCATGCTGAAGCAAATTAAACTCTTCATTTTCGTAAACTATTTTTTTCGTTAACCCGAAGCAGTTCAACGGCTTACCTCGCAAACTAAACACTGCCTGAGTCTGAATATTGCGGGATTTGGTGATAGAACCACTCGCAGAATCACCTTCGGTAATGAACAAAGTGCTTTCGTAACGCAGCTCGTTTTTAAGATCGGTCAGGTGCAACCGACAATCTCTCAATTTCTTATTGTGGAGATTAGCCTTCTTGGCACGATCATTGGCCAGCTTCTTGATACCGGCCAGCTCTTTACGTTCTCTTTCGGACTGTTCAATCCTCTTTTTCAAAGCATCCCGCGATTCGGGGTGCATATGCAGATAGTTATCAAGCCTTTCCTTGACAAAATCGTTGACAAAAGTCCGTACCGTGGTGCTATTCGGGTCCGGCGTAATGGTATTGGACCCCAATTTTGTTTTGGTTTGAGATTCAAAAACAGGTTCCTGCACACGTATCGCCACGGCCGCGATGATAGACGAGCGGATATCTTCCGGCGCATAATCCTTCCCGAAATGTTCCCGTACTGCTTTCACCACCGCTTCACGGAAAGCCGCCAAATGCGTTCCTCCCTGCGTCGTGTACTGACCGTTAACAAAAGAATAATATTCCTCGCCGTATTGATTGCCATGGGTCATCGCAAATTCAATATCGTCACCTTTCAAATGAAAGATCGGATAACGCAATGTCTCTGCGTCCGATTTGCTTTGCAACAGATCCAGCAGCCCATTTTGTGAAATATACTTCTGACCATTAAAATTGATCGTAAGCCCGGCATTCAGATAGCAGTAGTTCCAGATCATATTATTCAGGTACTGGGGTATGTACTTGAAATTCTTGAAAATCATACCGTCAGGCTCAAATGCAATGTGCGTTCCATTGCGCTGGTTGGTTGGTTCCTCCTTCGATTCGTTTACAATTGCCCCCTGATGGAATTCGGCGTTTTTTGTTTTTCCCTCCCGGAACGACTGTACTTTGAAATACTGTGAAAGTGCGTTTACAGCCTTCGTTCCCACTCCGTTTAGCCCTACAGACTTCTGAAATGCCCCCGAATCGTACTTTCCACCGGTATTAATTTTCGAAACGCAGTCCACCACTTTGCCCAAAGGAATTCCCCTGCCATAGTCCCTCACTTCTACCCGGTGTTCTGTGATTTTGATCTCAATGGTCTTCCCATTGCCCATCATATGTTCATCGATGGAGTTATCCACGATTTCCTTTACAAGCACATAAATTCCATCATCTATCGACGAACCATCTCCCAGTTTTCCAATATACATCCCCGGGCGCAACCTGATATGCTCTTTCCAGTCCAGTGACCTAATACTATCCTCGTCGTATTGAACGTTGGTACTTTCCATAATTATAAATATTCTTTTAGGCGGATTTCTTATTTTGAATATTGTATTTTAATAATTTTGACTATTTATCGTTACCCTGTTATAACTTTGCGAGATACATGGCAAGCAGCCGATTACTAGAAATTCTTTAAAAATAGGAAAAATCTAATTTACTTTGCCATCATATACACATCCAGATAATAAGCATGCTCAGATTACAAATTCAAAAATACTAGTCTAATACATAGTTTTAATGAATTTTCAGCATTTCAATAGTACAATAATTCTTCTTATGAACAGATTCAAATTGGCTAAAACTTATAAATCTTTACTTCCTTATTTCCTAAGTTTAATAATTTCCCTACCAGCCCTTTCACAGGTAACTGCTCCGTCGTCTCAGACACCCGCCTCAGCCGGCAACCAGGGAAATCCTCAATCCAATACACCGAAAGGCAATTCCACAGGAAATCAGCCCGCAAGCCCTAATTCTCAATCTGGAAATCAACAGTCAGGAAACCCGCAATCAACTGATCAGCAGGGTGCTGACAAGGGAAAGAATGCTGCGAACCAAAACGGGGAAGCGAACACGGATCAAAGTAAAGTTAACAAAACCACATCATCCTCTCTTACTCCGGAGGAACAGGAAAAAGAAGCTTTTCGCCAGAAAATTTACGGCTACTCCCTGTTTGCAGATAAAAGCCTTAATCCAATTCCTGATATACAAATTGCCACGCCTACCAATTACATAGTAGGCCCTGGCGACGAGTTGAAAGTTTATCTCTACAACTATGCAGAGAGCACCTACGAAACTGTGGTTAATAAAGACGGATTCATCAGCATTCCACGTGTTGGTAACGTATTTGTTTCAGGAAGGACCATTGAAGAGGTAAGAAAGATATTAATTGACAAGTTTGCGAAGTTCACACCTGGTTTAATAGGTACCGGTGGTGAAACAGCCAGAACAAAATTGATGGTTACGCTGGGTGAAATACGCTCTGTCAAAGTATTTGTAACGGGTGAAGTGATCAATCCGGGAACATACGAAGTCTCTTCGCTATCATCCGCTTTCAACGCATTGTATCAGGCAGGAGGCCCTAACGAAATTGGATCTTTCCGCGATATCCGCGTAGTTCGTCAAGGCAAAGTCATTTCACGTATTGACGTCTATGACTGGCTTGTAAACGGTAAGATAGATGGTGATGTTCGTGTGCAGGACAATGACAATGTGGTGGTAGGCTATTATATAAAGAGAGCTGAAATCACAGGTATGGTGAAACGTCCGGGTATATATGAATTGAAACCGGAAGAAAAACTAGGAGATGCTTTACGTTATTCGGGTGGATTTAGTGACAGAGCTTACAGAGACAGGATTAAAGTTCAGCGCATAACGTCACGCGAAAGAAAACTCTTTGACGTCCCACAAGACAGCTATGATTCATTTGAAGTCGTTACAGGTGACTCCATTGATGTAGGAACCGTCTTGGACCGTTTTGAAAATAAAGTAACCATTGAAGGTGCGGTAATGCGTCCGGGAGATTATTCGCTGGACAACAGCCCGACATTGAAAAAACTGATAGACAACGCTGACGGATTGAGAGAAGACGCGTTCGTAGGAAGGGTAAATGTATTGAGAACCCGTACTGACCTTACGATTGAGAACATATCTCTGAATTACACTGATATCATTAATAATGTGGTACCTGACCTGGTACTCGCCCGACTTGACCAGATTATTGTACCATCAAGATTTGACATGGCAGAGACCGCTTATGTTAGTGTTGAAGGCGAAGTGAACAATATAAAAGTGGGTGAGAATGAAGGCAAGTTTCCCTACACAGCCAACATGACACTGGAAGACCTTTTGGTACAGGCCGGTGGGTTAAAAGAATCCGCATACACTTCCGAAATAGAAGTCGTGCGACGTAAAAGGGATAGCGTTGCAGGTGCCGCAAATGCACAGATTTCCGAGGTTTTCAAATTCAACGTGAGCCGTGACCTTTCGCTGAACAGCAAAGCGAGCAATTTTACGCTGTTCCCCTTTGATCAGGTAACGGTACGGAAATCTCCGAACTATGTGGAGCAACAAACCGTGTTTGTGGAAGGAGAAGTATTGGTCACAGGACCTTACACGATCGTCAATAAAAATGATAAGATAAGCGATATCATTAAACGAGCCGGTGGCCTGACGGAACTGGCTTACCCTGAGGGAGCTACCTTGCTGAGAAGAACATTGATCCAGAGCCTTGAACAGCCTACGGATTACGATGCAGCAGAGGCTACCGAAAAAAGCATTAAAAAAGGTACTATTTTAGGCGATCTTCCGAACGTTAAAGAAGAAAAGATCGGTATCGTATTGAAAAATATCTTGAAAAATCCTGGTTCTTTCGAAGACCTTGTTGTTCAGGAAGGCGACATTATCCGTATTCCTAAGAGGCTGGAAACAGTACAGGTAACCGGTTCTGTCCTTTACCCTACCACTGTAAAATACGGCAAAGGACTGGCATTTACAGATTATATCTCACAGTCAGGTGGCTTTACAATTCAGTCACTTAGAAAAAGTTCATACATTAAATATCCGAACGGCAATATTGACCGCACCAGAAGATTCCTATTCTTCAATGTGTATCCAAAAGTAGAGCCGGGGTCAGAGATATTTGTACCGGTGAGATCTGCTCCTGCATTGAACACTCAGCAGACTATCTCAACTGCGACTGGCTTACTTAGCTCGGTAATGGGATTAATTGTAACAATATTGGCTTTCCGCTCATTAAACTAACATGGCCACAACCACGCAAACCTTACACCCAATTCCAGACGACGAACTATCACCAAAGGAAGTCGTAGAGAAAGTACTTGTGGTGAAAACCGCAATATTCAAAAACTGGAAAATGATATTACTCCTGCCTATCGTGGGATTTGGAATAGGGTATGCCATGGATACCTACCTCAAAAAGCCTAATACTTATGAGGCTAATGTGGTTTTTAACCTGGGAGGGGGTAGCCAGGCTTCCGGCTTGGGAGACGTGGCAGGCTTACTTGGGTTAGGCAATGCTCCGGATGCTAACATTTTTACAGGGGAAAACTTTTTCTACTTTGTAAAATCACGTCCGGTACTCGAGAGAAATCTATTAAAGGAAGTCGAAATCCATGGCAAAAAAGAGATTTTCGCCAATTTCTACATCGATTCAAGTGGAATCAAGACCTCTGATTGGGAAGAGAGACCAGATCTACAGAAGTTCCATTTTCAGAGTAATGATATTAAAAAGCTCGACCTGAACTCGCGGATCGTACTGAATGCGATTGTGAAGAGAGCTGCTGAGGCTACTGATATCGCATCCCTGGATCGTAAGTCGTCATTTATTGCCATTTCTACCAAAATGGAAAATGAGACGCTGGCGGGAATGTGGGTTACTACGCTTCTGAAAACGGTGGAAGAGATGTATACTGAGAACCAAACTCAGAAAACCAGAAAAACATTACGCCTTCTGCAACATCGCGCCGACTCACTGGCGTTAGTATTGGGTATAGCGGAACACAAGCTTGCAAGGCAAATGGATTACAGCCAGCAAATAATGATGCCGGAAGCCAAAGTTTCGGCTAACAGTATGGAGCGTAAATCGACATTTCTCCAGCAGCTTTACTACGAAGCAATGGCCAATGCAGAGAAAATGCGTGTGTCCCTGGTTAGAGAAGCGCCTCTGTTCACTGAAATCGAAGGAATTAAAGTACCTTTGGATGTAAAGTCTGAAGATAAGAGAAATGCAAAAATAGGTGCCCTGGCTGGTCTGATGATCGCTTTGATTTTCACCTATTTCCGGACGGTGCTCACTCCTGCTCCAAAAGAAGAAAAGGCATAAACAATGGCATCACAACACACAATTACGATAAAGGCGGGAGGATCCGAGAAGGATTATTGGAAAGATCTCTGGCTGCACAGACAATTGCTTTGGATATTATCCAAACGGGACATTTCAGTCCGCTACAAACAAACACTATTGGGTGTCGCTTGGAGCGTGCTAAGGCCGTTTATGACCATGACTGTGATGGTCTTTGTTTTCAGTTACGTAGCAAAAATCGATAGTGATCCCGGAATCCCCTACCCATTAATGGTATTAAGTGGGTTAACGATCTGGACATTCTTTTCTAACACATTTCAGCAGATCAGCAATAGTATACTGCTTAATTCGAATCTCGTGTCAAAAGTATATTTCCCAAGGTTACTTATGCCGCTCAGCTCTATTGCCGTTGGTTTTGTTGACTTTCTGATCGCGCTTGGCATATTCATCGTGCTTACCCCCTTCTTCGATTACACGATAAGCTGGCAGATTATATACATTCCTTTCTTTGTTTTACTTACATTTATTACATCAATGGGCTTTGGCCTCGTTTTTGCCGTTTTGAATGTTCGTTTTCGTGATATTGGTCAGTTGATTCCGTTTTTGATACAAGTAGGAATGTATGTCTTGCCGGTAGCTTATCCGAGTTCACTTGTAAAGGATACATGGTTTGAAAAATATTATAATTTGAATCCGCTCGTTGGCATCATCGGAGGATTTCGCTGGTGTTTGCTGGGAGATAAATCGTATTTTAATCCACAAAGTTTATACTCGACTGTGATTATTTCCTTTTCGATTCTCGTACTATCTTTAATCTATTTTCGAAGGAAAGAGAACACATTTGTGGATCACATCTGAAAATTACACTAGGGCATGCCTGTAATCGTAGCTGAAAACATCAGTAAAAAATATATCATTGACCACCAACGCAAAAGCGGGTCAACAAGCCTGCGCGATGTCGTTACGGAAACCGTAGACAAGGTATTTTCAAGAAAAAAAGCGCAGGATGACTTTTCGGACAAAGAGGAATTCTGGGCACTTAAAGACGTTAATTTCAGTATTGACCAGGGCGACCGCATTGGCATAGTCGGTCATAACGGTGCCGGAAAATCTACTTTGCTCAAAATTCTTAGCAGGATTACAGAGCCTAGTACTGGCCAGATCAAGATCGAAGGCCGCATTGCAAGCTTACTGGAAGTTGGGACTGGCTTCCATCCTGAACTTACAGGAAGAGAGAATATTTTTCTGAATGGCGCTATCCTGGGAATGGCCAAAAATGAAATCCGTGAATCTTTTGATGCAATTGTGGATTTTGCAGGTGTTGAAAAATTCCTGGATACTCCTGTTAAACGATATTCGTCGGGTATGTATGTGAGGTTGGGATTTGCGATTGCAGCCCACCTTAACCCGGAAATCCTGATTGTAGATGAAGTTCTGGCAGTAGGTGATACTGAGTTTCAAAAAAAATGTCTCGGCAAGATGCGCGATGTATCCGAAAGCGGCAGGACTTTGATTTTCGTAAGCCACAATCTTACCGCCATTCAGGCACTTTGCAATAAATCTTTCTATTTCGAAAAGGGCAGACTGATCGATCAGGGGGAAACGACGCATATCGTCACCAACTACCTGAGCAAAGTATCCCACAAATCCCTTGAAAAGCATTGGGACAATATCGACAATGCACCCGGTAATGATCAGGTGCGTGTAAAACGGTTCAAGCTTTTCCCGGAATACCAGGACGACCTGAACCACATTGACGTTCGTACTCCCATTAATTTCCAATTTGAATTCTGGAACCTTGTTGAAGGTGCAACCCTTAATTTAAGCATGCACTTATATACATTCACCGGTGAATGTATCTTCAATGTTGGAACACAGGCTGAAACGTTTTCAAAAGGTCTCGTAAGCGGAACCTGCGAAATACCCGGCCACTTCCTGAATGACGGATCTTATGTGGTTTCCATGATGATCGTCAAAGACACCAGCACGGTTCTTTACAATATGGAAGAAGCGCTGGTTTTTGATATCGAAGACTACCGTGAAAATGTTACCTGGTATGGCAAATGGCCCGGATATATTCGCCCTCAACTTAATTTTTCCATTCGCCAAACTGAACACGTAGTGAATGATTAACGTCACTAAAACTTTTCTACCAGATCAGGAACAATATCTGCAGTACGTCCGGGAAATTTGGGAACGTGGATATCTTACCAATAACGGGCCGGTTTTACAGCAACTTGAAGCACAGCTTAAAGATTATCTGAAAGTCGATCACTTGTACTTTTGCGGCAATGGGACCATTGTGCTCCAAATCGCTATCAAAGCGCTGGAAATTACAGGAGAAGTAATCACCACGCCGTTTTCATACGTGGCAACATCCAATGCTATTCTATGGGAAAATTGCACGCCGGTCTTTGTTGATATTGATTCGGAGACTTTCAATATCGATCCCACGCTGATCGAAGCTTCCATTACTCCTTCCACTACGGCCATTTTGGCTACCCACGTTTACGGTAATCCTTGTGACGTGGAAGCGATTGAGGTTGTTGCAAAAAAACACAATTTAAAAGTCATTTACGACGCCGCTCACGCATTTGGCGTAACATATAAAGGCCGCTCTCTACTTTCTTATGGCGACCTGAGCACCTGTAGCTTTCATGCAACCAAGGTTTTTCACACCATTGAAGGAGGCGCATTGATTTCGAACCATCCTGAACTGGACAAGAAATTGCATTTATTGCGCGCATTTGGTCACCAGGGCGACGAGCATTATTTGTATGCAGGTATTAATGGAAAAAATTCGGAGTTTCACGCAGCGATGGGCCTCGCGGTACTGCCGCATGTTCGGGATATCATTAGTGCGCGTAAAGAAGTATTTGCTGCCTATGACAGCCTGTTGAACTGGGATATCCTTTACAAACCAGTCATCAACAAAGAAATTGAATATAACTACGCTTATTATCCGGTGGTGTTTCCATCAGAGCAAGTTATGTTTAAAGTTATGGATGCGTTACGGGAACAAGACATTATCCCGCGGCGGTACTTTTACCCTTCACTCAACACGCTTTCCTTCATGCCACGCCAAATTGCTTGTCCTGTTTCGGAAGATATCGCGGTAAGAGTGTTAAGTTTGCCATTATATGTTGGACTGCCCTATGAGGATATAGCCCGTATTTCCAGCATCATTAACGGTCACCTATCACCATAACCTTATGGTTTTTCTTTATTGGATAACCTTTTTGCTGTTTTTATACGGTACCAGTTTTGTTGCAAAAAGGATAGCACAACCTTCGCTTACAGAGTGGATCATTACCTGCTTCATTCTATTTGTTGGCAGCATCATTCCCACTGGCTTCGTCCTTTCTGCCCTGGATCTTACCGCGAATGTTTTTGCGTGGATCGTCGGTACCTATATTGCACTGGCGCTGCATTACATAATCTGGTCGTTTCTGGTAAGTAACAAACCGGAATACTCGATCAGAAGCATCATTGCCAATCGCGGATCAGCATTCCGGCTGTGGTTTAGAGAACTATCCCCCTATCTGAAAACGATTTTTGTGTTCATGTTTGGTACCCTCGCTATCATTGCGGTTACCAACCTGATTTTGGTCCTGTTTACTGTGCCCAATGAATGGGATAGCATGACCGGCCATTTAAACCGTGCCATTCGATATATCCAACGCGGCACAATGGCTCATTTCGGTGGAACGAACTGGAACATGGATACGTATCCAAAAAGCCCCACAACAATCCAGATATATTCCTATCTGATCAGCGGAAACATAGAGAATGCATTCAAACTTTTGCATCATGTTTCCTACTACATTACACTGGTCGCCATTTTTGGAATCGCTCAGAGAATAGGAAGAAATCTGTCCGCAAGCTTTTTCTGCGCACTTGCATACAGCATGTTCCTTGACTTTTTGATGCAGGCAGTAACAACCGAGACGGATATTGTACTGGCAGCATATCTAAGTTGTCTGATGTATTTTCTCTTCACCTATTACAGCAGCAGGGACTATAAATATCTTTATCTGGCTGGTATTACATTTGGAATTGCATTTGGGCACAAAGTGACATTCGCCCTGCTGCTTCCGTCTGTTTTTATAATCATGATTTACACGGTCTTCCTGGCACCCGATCTGAAAATATTTTTCAATCGGTTCATCAGATTAGCTGCGGCTATTTTCATCGCCATGCTGATCTACACTTTCCCGACCGGATACATTAAGAATATAATGGTTTTCGGGCACCCGATCGGTCCGCCAACCGCGTTAAAACACCAGTCCGTCGAGCGATTTGGGACTTTACCAAACCTTTTCGAGCAAGGCAGCCGGAATGTAATGCGGTATACCTACGAGTTTTGTAACCTCGACGGAATTCGGAATGCCCAATGGGGATACGATTTGAACACGTTCATGCGCAAACCATTGGTCCTGCTGGAAGACAAGCTGCATATGCGATTGGATGAGGAAACGTATTACACCATTGTCCCATTCGCGTTTCAGCGCCGTTTTGATAATTTCAATGCCAATCCATATTGGGGCATTTTTGGGTTTGCTCTCACACTTCCTCTCATTTTTCTGGTTCTAATACGTGTGTTCCGGTCACGGGTGCACTGGTTTTTGGCATTGGCATTTTGCCTTCATTTTGCAGCGATATCCTATTCAGCCGTTTATGATCCCTTTAAAGGCCGATATTTCATAGAGACCGGCCTGTTTGGCGTTCTATTCCTCTTATTGTTATTCTCAAATCATCGGCTGTCGATTATCAAGCCGAGGAGAAATATCTGGAAAGGTTATGTGATGATCGTTGTCGGTCTTGCATGCGTTTCAGCGATCATGTCTGTGTTTTTGAACATCAGATGTTTGCCTTTTCCTGCCTACGGTAATGAATCCGCATTGACAATGGACCGTATTAAATTTCAGACATTTGCACGACCGGACATCACGAAAGCATATGAACGTTACGATTCTATCGTACCCGCTAATGCCACAGTGGCACTTGCGACTATCAATGATGACTTCGAATATCCGTTGTATGGTGAAAAGCTTACCCGAAAACTGATCTCTATTAATCCTTTCGAACAAGGCTTGAAACCTATTCCCAAGGACGCCGACTATCTGTTTTATGCAAGAAGCGTCATCAATGACACCAGCAGGATCAAGGCATTGCCAACAGATATCCGCCTGGGCTCAGACACTACTATCACAGGATTAGCTGTAAAAGGACAGGACTATTACCTGAGAAAACTTAAATAGTAACCCCATGACCATTGCAATCATGCAGCCCTATATTTTTCCTTATATAGGCTATTTCCAACTGATCAATGCGGTTGATAAGTTTGTCATTTACGATGATGTAAATTATATCAACAAGGGCTGGATCAACCGGAACAACATCCTGGTTTCAGGTCAGGGCCACCTTTTTACTATTCCTTTAAAAGATGCCAGCCAGAATAAGCTGATCAATGAAGTAGAGCTTTCCAAAAATGATCCGTGGCAGAAGAAGTTTCTAAAAACCGTTCAGCAGTCGTATCAGAAAGCCCCATATTATCAAAAGGTTTTTGTTCTGATTGAAGAAATTGTAAATTTAGATGTTCAAACCGTTTACGAACTTACATTGAACGCACTGACCAGAACTTGTGCGTTTATGGAAATTAACACGGAAATTGTCCCCTCTTCATCAATATACAATAATACTAACCTGAAAGGACAGGAGAGAATTCTGGATATCTGTAAACAGGAGAACGCCAGCCATTACATCAATCCGATTGGAGGAATGGAATTGTACGATAAGAGTAAATTTGAAAAAGAGGGAATAAGGCTCGACTTTATTAAAAGTGTTTCAAGCCCCTATACTCAATTTAAAAATGCTTTCGTACCTTGGCTGTCGGTTATAGATGTCCTGATGTTCAATAGTCCCGACGATATCAGGAAACAATTGGAAGCTTACGAACTAATTTAGGAATGGCGAAGGTTATCGTTTTTGGAGTACTTGATACAGCAGAACTAGCACACTACTATCTAACTCATGACTCTGAGCATGAAGTTGCTGCTTTCACAATCAATCGCCAGTATATAGAGCACGATTCCTTTAAAGGAGTGCCTGTTGTAGCTTTTGAGGATGTGGAAACCATTTTCTCTCCCTCTGAGTATTCATTTTTCGCACCTATGACAGGACGGAACATGAACCGGAACCGAGAAGGCATCTACAACGAGGCCAAAGCGAAAGGCTATCAGTTCATTTCTTATATCAGTTCCAGGGCTACGATCTTCGATAAAAGTGTAATCGGTGAAAACTGCTTTATACTGGAAGATAATACCATTCAACCGTTTACTACGGTAGGGAACAACGTTGTCATGTGGAGCGGTAACCATATCGGCCATCATGGACAGATCAAAGACCACGTATTCTTCACCTCTCATGTGGTTCTTTCGGGTCATTGTGTAGTTGAACCATATTCATTTTTTGGGGTTAACAGTACGATCAGGGATTATACGCCTATCGCACAGGGGACTTTGGTGGGTATGGCCTCGGCGATCACCCGCGAAACGGAAGAGTGGGGCATTTACATTGGTAACCCGGCAAAAAAGGTTCCTGGCAAAAAGAGTTTTGAAGCCTACTGATACATTGGTATCCGTGTGAAGATTGGGAATCGGGGAAACCCGAAGTTTGGAGATAGCAATTTACTTGGTTAATGGAGCAGAAGAAAATACTATTTGTAAGTCACGATGCAAACAGGGCTGGGAGTCAGCTACTGTTGTTGCAGCTGCTTCGGTTGTTGAAAGACCGGGGCGTGCCGATGCATCTGTTACTTTGCAGTGGTGGAGAACTGGAACAGGAATTTGAGGAAGTAATCAGCATCACACGTCTATATCAGATCGATAAGGTCGCTCCCACCCCATTCACCGGAAAGCTGCTTAAAAAGGTCAATCTTTATAAATTATACGAAGAAAGATCTGTTCAGCGGGTCAATGAAAGAATTGCGGCTGAACTCGAACTTCAAAATATTGGATTGGTATTCATCAATTCCATTGCCAATTCAGGCGTTTACCACGACTTTCTCACATTTCTGCACCATTTGCCACTGGTATTATTTGTGCATGAACTGGGTATGTCGGTGAAGATCTATACGCACGAAAAACATCTGAACTTTCTATTAAAGAAAACAGATCACCTTATTGCGGTTTCTCACGCGGTAGCCAACTATTACGTCAAGAAATATAATTTCCCCGAAAAACACGTCAGTACTTTTACGTTGATCGACCATGATCACATTGATCAAAAATTAAAATCGATCCAGCATGACCTGCTCGAAAAAACATACAGGATCCCCGAGGATGCGATTGTAGTAGGAGGTTGCGGAAATGCGGAATGGCGTAAAGGAAATGACATTTTCAACTGGATCGCCAAGCGGGTAATTCATAAAACCACGCCGCTGCCCGTTTACTTTGTATGGATCGGTGCAGGTCCCCAGCATGAGATATTCGAACTCATTGAGAGCGATATCAGGTTGATGGGGCTAAGCGACCGGATTATATTGGTACCACCTACTGCTAACGCGCTGGACTACATTAACCGCTTCGACATTCTATTGCTTAGCTCACGCGAAGACCCTTATCCATTGGTAGTAATGGAAGCTGCTTTACAAGAGATTCCGGTGGTGTGTTTTGAAGATGCAGGCGGCGCTCCCGAACTGATCGAATCTGACGCAGGCTTTGTGGTTCCTTATATGGACATATCCGCGGCTTCGGAAGCCATCATTCAATTGGTACTGGATCCTTCCATGAGAGATGCAATGGGTCAGAATGGCCGTAAGAAGGTATTGGAAAGGCACAATACGGACAAAAGCGTGGCGAGGATCGAAGCCATCATTCAAAAGTATTTACCTTTACAGGTTTCGGAACAGCAAAATCAATGACCATTGCCTTTACTATTTGCTCCATCAATTACTTAGCGCAGGCCAGGACACTGGGAGATTCACTCAAATCCACCAACCCGGATGTACTTTTTTTTATAGGCCTGGTTGATGCACTGAATGGTGTGGAGTTTGAAGATTCGTACGCGCCAAAATACCCGATGATCGAAATCGATAAAATTGACATCCGGGATTTTCAGGAAATGTGCGACCGGTATAATATTACGGAGCTGAACACAGCTGTCAAGCCATTTTATTTCACCTACTTTTTCAAACATTACCCGGAAGCAAAAAATGTAATCTATTTTGATCCGGATATCATTGTTTTTCAGCCATTAACCGAATTAAAACATTCACTGTCCAACCATAGTGCAGTTCTGACACCCCATATCAACACACCGATTGAGGATCAGCTGACCCCAAACGAACTGCATCACTTAAATACCGGCGTTTACAATCTTGGTTTTGTAGCTTTTAGTCGTAGTGAAGAAAATACCCAGTTTATCAGCTGGTGGGAGGAAAAATTGAGATACGAATGCCTGATTGATCTTTGCAACGGTCTTTTCGTAGATCAAAACTGGATGAATTTTTTACCGGTTTTTGTTCCGAACACCCATTTGGAAAGGAACCCGGGATACAATGCTGCCTACTGGAATTTACACGAACGTGCCTTCAAACAAGAGGACGACACCTTTTATGTAAATGGTACCGATCCGTTGATTTTCTTCCATTATAGTGGCTACGATCCTGCAAAACCTGAAATACTGTCCAAATACCAGGACCGGTTTGAGCTCGGAAAACGGAAAGACCTCACTGCATTGTTTGATCTTTACCGAAACAATCTTATAAACAATGGTAATGCATATTACCGAAAATTTCCCTGCGCTTACATCAAACCTACCCCCGTACGTCGTTATCAGCGGGTAAGAAAGTTTTTAAAAATGCCAGTCAATTACGTGATTGGTCAGCTTGAAACGATCTGATGAAAGAGCTGGTAACTGTTGTCATTCCGATATTGAATCCGCAGATTAATCCTACGGAGGAAATGATGTTGCACCATTGCCTGGAAACACTGCATAAATATCCATTGATTTTCATCGCAGGCGAAGGTGCAGATCTTTCTATTGTCAGGGAGCATAATGAGAATATTGACGTCATTTATTTTCCAAACAAATATTTTCAATCGAGAAACGACTTCGCCGGCCTGCTGCTGATGGAGGATTTTTATGACCGGTTCAACTGGTGTGATTTCCTGCTCGTGCATGAACTCAACAGCTGGGTAATCAAAGACGAGCTGTATTATTGGTGCAAGCAGGGTTATGATTATTTAAAGTCGGGACCGGTATATGATTCAGTCACGAAGAGCAAGGACGGCGTTATTTCGCGAACTTTGGGCCTGAATGATGAGGAAAAACGATTATTCGGAAGTGGTTATGACGACAATGGCCTTTACCTTTGTCGGATTGAACGCATGACAAAAACGCTGAAAGCAAAGAATAAGGAGGCATATGCGTATCGTCATGATGACAAATTACCGAATGCCGATTCCGTATTCTGGGATATTGAAGCCAATCGTTTCTGGCCTTATTTGCGAAAACCGACTATACCAGTAAGAAATTATTTTGCTCAAAATGCAGCAAACCTCAACAAAAACAAAACATTACCATTTGCAATAACAGGCATATCGCGGGCGAACATTCAAACTTTGCCCTATTTCAAAGCACTGCCGGAAGCAGATTAATCGTACATGAATATTATATATACAGTATGTAACCGGACAAACCTAAACCACGCGCTGGTTCTGGCAGACTCCGCGTTACGCCACCAACCCAATGATACTTTTTACCTTTGCTGGGTTGACACACTACCGCTGAACAATCTTCCATCACACATCAAATTGCTCGATGTCGCTCAAATCAACATCCCGCAATTCAAAAACATGGAAGCCCGATACTATCATTTTGAATTGCTTCCGGCTTGCCGTCCGTGGTTTGCATTGGAAATATTAAAGAAGAACCCGGAATGCGAACGCATTACTTTTCTAGCGCCGACTGTTCTGCTTACGCAATCCATGGAAGACGTTGCAAATACCGGTGCCGATATTCTCCTAACCCCCAACATTAACAAGCCGCTGGCCCCATCCGATATTTTGGATGATAAAAGGATCCTTAATGTAGGTATGTTCCATTCGGGAAGCTGGGTTTTGAAATCGGGTCCATTGACCATTCAAACATTGCAATGGTGGGGCGAAAGGACCATTGACAGGGCCAAATTTGACCTGTGCAATGGCATGAACACCGATCAGCTTTGGCTGAATTACATTCCGGTTTGGGTGCCGGATACAATTCACGCCCAACATCCGGGCTGGCATTACGGACTTCATGCAGTGTTAAACAGAAACCTGGTTTCTGAAAAAGATGGTTTTACAATTGATAATCAACCATTAATTTCAGTCGACTTTGCCGGACTCGATCATTTTGATCCGATTTGGTCCAATCACGCAGGCCTTTTGCAAAAGAGTAACGCATTGAAAGCATTGTACTCGGACTATAAAAGATCACTAAAAAATCTTCCTGCATACGCGCAGACAGACGGCGTGCCTGGCTATGGAAAACCGGCAGACATCAAGAAAAACAGGATTTTAAGAAATAAACTTGCGGATAAGCTAAAAGCTTTAACCGTCTATATCGATCAGTTTTAATTTACAGCGGAAAAAGGATTCTATGCATTTCCTTGAACAAAGCACGCAGGACCTGCGGAATTTTATATCAGGCTTAAAAACCAACACACACCAGGGCGGGGCTTCAAAATATCCGAAGCTGACGGTTATCACACCTTCATACAACCAGGCGGCCTATCTTGAACGCACTATACTCAGCGTTTTAAATCAAAATTACCCCAACCTGGAATACATTATTGTCGACGGTGGTTCCACTGACGAAAGTGTTGAGGTGATCAAAAAATATGAAAAGTACCTTTCCTGGTGGGTTTCCGAGAAGGACCGCGGCCAGGTTCATGCCATCAATAAGGCGCTTGAACGCGCAACCGGGGACTACATTACCTTCCAAAATTCAGACGATGTATATTTTCCGGGCACTTTCAGTCGTTTTGGAGAGGCAGCTTTAAAATACCAGTCTGACATCCTATACGGTGATCTGTACATGATCACGACCGACGATGAGGTGACGGAGATTTTGAAAACGACGTCATACAGTTTTACCTGCCAGATTTTGGAAGGTATGCAAATTCATAATCAGTCCTTGTTTTTCAAACGATCGCTGATCCGGCAATACGGAACATTTGACGAAAGCTACCGGTTTGCATTCGATTATGAGTTTATAACCAGGTACACTTCTCATGCAACTACCTCGATACGCAAAATCGACGGACTGGGTGGAGCGTTGCGGGTTCATGCTGACGCTAAGTCGTCAACCATTGCATCGGTGGGAAAAGAGGAACATTCGAAAATACAAAAATTGTACATTTCAACGAACAGTTCCTCTGCTCTCAACAAAATGAGGTATCTTTGGTGCCGGATTCGCAAAATATCTTACTTCGTCCTGCGATTGGATATAAAATACATTAGTTTCAGATTATCCAGATGAATTGGAGTTTACTTAATGTAGCCACAAATTTTAACTATCTCAGGTACTCAGTGGGCATCGCGATGATGTTCAACGGATTCCCTCTGATATTTTTTATCCGCGATACCCTGGGTGTAGGACCAGCCAGCAGTGTTTTTACAGCTATTTTCTTTTCGCTGGCACTTTTGCTGATGGTACCGCCAACCATTTTCAAGCGTCTATATAAGCCCAATGTTATTCTATTGAATCTCGGAATAGGCTTTCTCGCACTGACCTTGTATTATTTCTTTTTCATGAATTCAGTGGGTAAATCAGTGGCGGACATTGGCAACTTTGTCTTCACATTCGGCTTTATAGCCCTGCTGCTTCACGTTCCGAATGACGTCAAGGATACGCTTATTATGGTACTATTTCTCTTCTCCTTTTTTACCAATATCACGCTCGTCTACTCGCTCCTTACTGACCCTAACTGGACGCCCGGTATGCGTGCGGCGGTGAGTTTTGCGAACGAAGGAGCCCAGCCGGGAGGAAATCCGCACATTACTGCCCGTAATGGCGTCATTTGCATGGTATCCGCATTTGTAATGCTCAGCCGGACGCCAGGTATATTGACCAAAATATTTCTGTTCTTTTCCATTCTTTTTGGTCTGGGAGTACTCGTGCTTTCACTTGCCAAATCCAGCTATCTGGGTGTCGGTATCATGATCGGCGCTTACTTTCTCTTTCAGTTCAAATTCTCCAATATCACTACGGCAATCCGGAATGCATTCAAGTTCCGTAATATGCTGTTTATCATATTGATATTAGTCGGTATCAACTATTTCCTCAGCCGGTACGGCGATATCCTGAACCTCTTACTAGGCTATTGGGATATTTTTGAGAACCGGATTCTGGATGTAATCTTTACCTCTACCGGGGTAAAACTTTCGGATACCGCCGATGTCGATGCCTCCGCGATGGGCCGCGTAAGTGGTTTTGGCGAATTCCTTGAAACACTATTCTCCTGGGAAGTATTTTTGGGTAGAGGGTATAAAAATGAGTACCTGGACGTCCCTATTCTCGAATCGTGGGTTAACCATGGGATATTCGGGTTTGTATTTTTTGCGAGTTTCAACTTTTTCCTGTTCATTTTCGCAATCCGGGAAGTCAAAAGATATACCAATCCACTCACTACATTCCTTGCCTATTTCTTTTTGTCAATGATGGTTTTGCTGGTTACCGGCGGAAGGCCATACGATATCGCTTTCTGGTTCCCTTATTCCGTCATGATCCGCTTCCTGGGAATCCGCTATCTGGATAATATCCGTAAACCTGTTCCTAATAATACGTTGACAACCGTAACGTCTTAAAATACAGCATCCTTGATCTGTTGATTCAGGAGCTCCAACCACACGCATGAAAGACCGAGTTGAACAACTGGATGGATTAAGGGGCATTTTTGCAGTTCTCGTTATCGCCCACCACCATAATGCATTTAAGGAGTCGGTCTTCTATAACAATTTCTTTGTCATCAACGCCAGCCTTTTCGTTGACTTTTTTTTCGTTCTGAGCGGCTTTGTGATCGCATTGAATTATGTCAATCGCATTCACACTCCCAGGGATTTTTTTACATTCCTTAAAAAGCGCTTCATTCGCCTGTATCCTCTCCTTTTTTACACCGAAGTGGTTTTTATAATCGCCAACTTGCTCGGAGAACAGAGCCCTTTGAAAAATGTCGGAAGTCTGGGACTGAGCTATTACTTTTTTACAGCTTTTGATACCCTCACTTTTATGGGTTCCAGTACCGTTTTTGGCGCGTGGATCAGCAATAATTATCCTTCCTGGTCCATTTCAGCAGAAATGATTTCTTACCTGGTTTTTGGGTTGGTCCTGTTGCTACTGCCCCGGTTCAAATATTTCGTATTCATTTTAATCACCATTCTTTCCGCGGTTTTCATCTATTCGCGGGGCGAGTACCTACTCGCATATGACTATGGTTTCGTCCGTGCGCTGCTGAGTTTCTGTTTGGGAATATTTACACATCTCTTGCTCAGTAAAAAAAGCTTTCATCTTTCTGCATTCGAAATTCCCTTTTTGCTGTTTCTCGTGCTGTCCATGTACTGCGTCCACCATTTGGACCTAAACCTTTGGAAACTGGTTTTCCCCTTCATTTTTGCATTAGGCATCATTATTTTCAGCAGTTCGACGGGCATAGTGACGCAGCTGCTTTCGAGTAAGCCTTTTCAATATCTGGGTAAAATCTCTTATTCTATCTACCTGAACCACGCCATTGTGCTGATCTTTGTCAATGTGGTTCTTTTTCGCGCATTGAAATCTCCGGAAAATGAATGGATGTTCGGACTTTCGCTGGCCTTGTCCATAGCGCTGACGATCCTGTACTCGCATTTCACATATGAATGGGTGGAGAAGCGGTTTGGTAAATTTTTGAAAACCCGACTGAACTGACATTACCCTAATGTGGCATGGTCTTTATCTCGTTAAATTCATCCACAAGCTGCAAACCTTTCGCCGCTCAGGTTGGTTACTACATAAACAGATATTTGAAATCATGGCAACATTCTCAGAACTCATCAACAGCAACAAACCGGTCCTGGTAGACTTTTCAGCGGAATGGTGCGGCCCCTGTAAAATGATGAAACCCATTTTGGAACAAGTGAAAGCCGACCTGGGCGACAGCGCGACCATTATCAAAGTAGATGTGGATAAAAATCAATCTGCTGCGAATGCTTACAAAATTCAGGGCGTGCCGACTCTGATTGTTTTCAAACATGGCAAACCAATGTGGCGGCAATCCGGAGTGGTACAGGCAGACCAATTGAAATCAGTCATTAAAAAATACATCTAAGAGTCTCCGAAGCAATTTTCAACAGTAATGATCCGAAACAACAGCCTGGAAGTAGTTAGTAACCTTGATTTTAGCCTTGGACAACCTGATCAAGGCAGTTATGAACAATACAAATTTGTAAACTGCACTTTCTCGGATCTTTCAGGAATTGATTTCATCGATTGCATTTTCCAGGACTGCAATATGAGTAACGTCAATGTTAAAAATTGCAAGATTTCAGACATTGCATTCATCAATTGTAAATTGACGGGAGCCAACTTTTTCGAAAGTAAAGAGTTTGCCTTCGCCGCTAATTTTGAAAGTTGCATTCTCGACTACGCCATTTTCGACCGAAAAAAACTGAATAAATCAGCATTCAATAACTGCAAAATTCATGGTGCCGACTTCACCCAGGCCGATCTTTCCAAATGCAAAGTGCATAACTGCGATTTCTGGGATGCGGTTTTTTTTAATACCAATTTGCAGGGCGTTGATTTCAGTACCAGTAAGAACTTCACCATTGATCCCACCGCCAACAGTATCAGGAAAGCGAAATTCCTCTCTTCCGATCTGGCCGGGCTTTTGACCAAATTTGACATAATTATCAAATAGAATTTTGTCTGGCTTCCCTTTTTTTGTTTCTTGGCGGAGTTAAATTTTATAAACGGGATCATGTCAATTCAACTATTCGCGGAAAGGGTTTTTACAGGCATAGAAGTTCTTGAAAATCAATTAATCACAATCCAGGATGGTAAAATTGCCGGAATGGAGAACGCGAAACCCGATCCCGGAATTACAAAAGTTGCCAATCTCGCCCCCGGGCTTTTCGACAGTCACATTAACGGCGGTGAAAAATATTATTTTACCGAGAGAGCCGACGAAGAAACGATTGATGACATATACCAGGCCAGCCTGAATACCGGCGCCGCCTACGTGCTTCCAACCCTGATCACATCTCCACGGGAAAATATTTTAAAGGGGATAGAAGCCACTCGTAGCTATATTTCCAAAAATCCTGCATCCGGTGTTCTTGGTATGCATTTGGAAGGACCATTTCTGAACCCGATCAAACGCGGCGCTCATCTTTCGGAATATGTACGAAAGCCTGGCAACGAGGAACTTGCTGAAATCATCAAATATGGGAAAGGCGTGATCAGGCTGATCACCATTGCACCTGAAATGTTCACGGACGACCAGCTGGCTATGTTGCTGGAATCCGGTATCACCGTTTCCGCAGGTCATTCCAATGCTACCTATGAGGAAGCCACCAGCGCATTTGGAAAAGGAATTCAGCTGGTTACCCATTTATATAATGCCATGTCAGCGTTCGGGCACCGGCAGCCCGGCCTGGTAGGCGCTACTTTTGACACGGAATCAGTGTATGCCCCTATCATCATTGACGGCGTACATTGCGATTTTGGAGCAGCAAGTGTGGCTTATAAGATCAAAAAAGACAAGCTTTTCCTGATCTCCGATGCACTATTCTTAGGAGAAAAAGTAACTGAATTCAAATGGGGTGAATTTGATGCTTACCTTAAAAATGGTCGTTATACCAATTCAGATGGAAATTTGGCAGGCGCAACGATCTCACTCGGAGATGCAGTTCGCAATGCTGTTCAGCACGTAGATATCCCTTTGCAGGAAGCAATTGAAATGGCAACCATCCGACCCGCGACAGCATTAGGTTTGAATGACAAGATCGGAAGCATTGCCATCGGCTATCCCGCCACGTTCACAACTTTTGACGATAACCTGGACTTGTTCCATGTCCTGTCACCCAGGGCTTAAGCCCTGGGCAATACGGGCCTAGATTATAGCACGAGCATACCGCTCTCCCTCAGCTGTACCCAGGTAGCAGATTTGCTGAATGCCTCAAAACTGCCCAAACCGGCAGTTTCGAAGTCATTTTTCAGTTGTTCCAATGAATATGGTTCGGGATTCGAGATCAGCAGATCAGGGAGTATTTCCACGAGCCACTCTCCTACCGGCACATTCGTTTCGACCGCCCATTCTTTCTTTTTGTTAAAAAAAACGAGCTCCCCCACTTCCAGTACTTTTTTACCGCGCTGCTCTTCAAATACAGATAGTTCCGGAACGCTGCCAAGCCAGGTTACAATCGCATTGGGACGTACATTGGAATCAGCAGGTTCGCTAATGCTTCTTTCAATGTATTTGGGAGAAACAGAAGTCGTAGGCACCTTGAAATCAAACCACCTGGAAAGCGGAAAATCCAGGCAAACCCCATGCATATAATTGAACAATGATTTCCTCAACCCCTCTGCGAACCGGTCGTGATCAGCACCGAGCGGATCCTGGTGTTCAAGATCATTATTCGCAAATTTGCCCGTATTCGGGCCTAAACGCATGACATCAAACTCTTCCGGGTATAAACCGACCGGGCTGTGGGCAGTCATCGCAAACCGATGCCAGAACCCCGATTGGACTATCCCGACCTGAAAAAGCTGCCGCACCATTTCCAATGCGTCAATCGTTTCGTGAGCAGTTTGCGTCGGAAAGCCATACATCAGGTAGGCGTGCACCATGATACCTGCCTGCGTAAATGCATCCGCTACCCGGGCCACCTGAGCAACAGTAACTCCCTTTTTCATTCTTTCCAGCAACCGGTCCGAAGCTACTTCCAGGCCGCCGGAAATCGCAATGCATCCGGAAGCTTTCAGCAGCAGGCAAAGATCAGGCGTAAAATTCTTCTCGAAACGGATATTGGTCCACCAAACTACCGTGATTTTGCGCCGTATGATTTCCAATGCCAAGTCCCTCAATAAGGCAGGTGGTGCCGCTTCATCAACAAAATGAAACCCATTCTGCTGGGTTTGTGCAATGATTTCTTCAATCCTGTCACATAACAACGCCGCCGTCATAGGTTCGTAGCGACGGATATAGTCAAGGGAAATGTCGCAAAACGAGCATTTACCCCAATAACAGCCGTGCGCCAGCGTCAGCTTGTTCCATCGCCCATCACTCCAAAGGCGGTGCATTGGATTGACGATTTCAATGACGGACAAATAATCATGCAATGGCAGATCGCTGTAATCGGGCGTGCCGGTATCACGCTGCGGAACATCCTTTTCCTTCGCACCATTGTGGTAAATTACTTCACCATCGACCAGCGAATAAACCCTTTTCAGCATCGAAAGTGACCTTTCTCCGTCCAGATATTCCAAAAGCGACAGCAAAGGCGCTTCGCCATCGTCCAGGCAAACAAAATCAATGTAATTGAAAACCCTCGGTTCTTTCAATGAGCGAAGTTCGGTATTAGCAAAACCGCCACCCATTACTATTTTGATCTCAGGATAATGCGCTTTCAGGTACTGACCGCATTTGAAGCCACCATACAGATTACCAGGAAACGGGACCGAAATGCAGACAATATCAGGGGCGTATTTCTGAATTTTTTGTTCCAATACTTTCTTCAATGTGTCTGACAAAAGCGTATCCGGCATTTCCAGCGCCTGTTCCATTTCATCGAAACTGGTCGCCGACCTTCCCAAACGCTCAGCATAGCGGCTAAACCCAAAATGCGGATCGACTGCTTCCTGAATCAAATCTCCGAGATCTTCCAGATATAATGTAGCCAGGTGACGCGCTTTATCATGAATTCCCATGGTTCCGAAAGCCCAGTCCATGTCTTCCAGCTGCTGAAACCTACTGGCTTCAGGCAGATAGCTTCGATCACAAATGCTGTGAGCTAGTGTAGGATTTATATTTTTAAGAAAACGGATGACGGGATCAATGGTACTGATATAATCATCTTTGAGCGAATAAATCCGGAAACTATTGTCACTCAGTTCAATGTCAGAAGCGTCCAGGTCTGAAAACAGCTTTTTTAGACCTTGCGAAGAGAACAATTCAAGGATCACATCAATACCCAGATCGGCCTGATACGACTTCCTTCCCAAAGTGTTCAGAAATCCTTTCAGGTAAGCAGTGGCGGGATAAGGCGTATTAAGCTGGGTAAATGGCGGGGTTATGAATAATGTCTTCTTCACAGATGCTGATTTTCTTCATCGCAAAGTTAGGGGTTTTGGAATTTCAAACCCGATCTATGTTCGCGCAACAGGAGATATAATACTCCGAACGCTTTTTGAAATCGTTAGCAGTCAGTGAATGAACATCAGCAAAACTTACATTTTCAAATTACGGTATATCATTCCCGATTTCGTGGTCATATCATTTGGCTCGGTACTGATATTGGGATTTATCCGGTGGTTTTTCTTTCTCGAATATCCGATCCTCGAAATCAAGGAAGAGGTCTGGAATTTCTGGATACCGGTCATTTTCCCGTGGATTCCCAATTACTTCTGGTTCGGGCACAAGTTCAAATTTCTTACATTCAAAAAAGACATTGAAAAAAGGCGCTTTTCCTTTCAGCTCATCATATGGTTCGCCATGGGAATTATGCTTATTTTCTCCCAGCACTATCTCACCACCACGACCGGAAAGCTACTGACCGTTAAAAATGTCAAGGAAATTCAAAAACATGACCGAGTAAGATACTACCGCATTACCGATTTTGCTGTGCACAAGTTTATTGGCGGTGTACAAACTCATTTCAGGGTCTCGGGCAAGTGGAACTCGGATCTTAACATTACCATTTACTTTGTTAATCCTATTTTAACGCATAAAACACAGCACATCGTTACCACTCCCGCATATTGGTACGGAGTAAAATTTCACAAAAGAATCAGCAATTTGGGTAGCAATGCGAAGAAGGAAAGAAAGTATCAGGCCTTTTTCAAAGAGTGTGTGACCAAAATGGAAAAGTATGATTACCACAAACTAGATCATTTCGAATGCAAACCTGCATCTGTGGACAGGGAAAACTTCCGCACAGCAATCCAGTTTGCAACCAGGGCTAATGTAAAAAACGATGTAATGGTGCTTGAACCAGTTTTCGAACCTTACGAAAAACGCGACGGACACAAACTCGCATGGATGTTCGGATCATTTATTATAGGATTGGCAATTCTGATGCTCACATTGATCAAACCGGCATTGATGGAGAACGAAGAACTTAATGCGGTTCCGGATTTTTCAGGCCCGAATGAAAATTGAAATTGACTGCCCTTCCCTTCCTGCCATCCTCTCGTATTTGGAAAAAGCCAATAAGAAGTATGTTATGAAAATATGAATTGAGCGACGCTGCTAGCCTGTTTGATTTCAAATGAGGTATTATTGTTATCGGAAAAATAACAAATCTTTATGCGGCACCTTACCCAACTATATTTCAAATCGTTTTTTACGCTTATTCTACTATTATCCTGCTGTTTAGCTTATTCACAAGAGAATAAGACTTATCCTGCGTCAGTTTTTCCCGACCGCATCATACTGGGTTACAAAGGCAACCCTGCCATTTCACAGGCCGTTAACTGGCGTACCGATTCTACAGTTACCAATGCCGTTGCAGCGATTTCGGAAGCTGATCCCTCGCCGGATTTTCAACCACATGCGAAAATAGTAAAGGCATTGACCCAACCTACGATTTTAGATGGCAAAACTGTCCTCTACCATGAAGTGAATTTTACAGATCTTAAACCAGCCACGCAGTATGCCTACCGTGTTGGAAATGGCAAGCAATGGAGCGAATGGTTTCATTTTAAAACCGCTTCTGATAAGCCAGAACCGCTTTCCTTTGTTTATTTTGGCGATGCTCAAAATGATATTCGCTCGATGTGGTCACGGGTAGTACGTGGCGCTTACTCGAATATTCCGAAGGCCAATTTCCTTATTCATGCCGGGGACCTGATCAACCGTTCCAATAGTGATTATGAATGGGGCGAATGGTTTGAAGCCGGTGGCTGGATCAATGGTATGGTACCGAATTTGGCAGCGCCTGGTAACCACGAATATTTTACAGATACAGATAAAAAAGAGAAGGTTTCGAAACACTGGCGGCCACAATTTGCATTACCGGAAAACGGCCCGGACGGCTTACAGGAAACCGCCTACTACATTGATTATCAAGGAAGCAGATTTATTTTTCTTAACTCAGAAGAAGCAACCATTGGTCGCAAAGAACTTGATAAACAGGCAGATTGGTTTGAGCAGGTTGTGAAAGAAAACCCGAACCGCTGGACCATCGTTGTTCATCACCACCCGATTTTTTCAACCAAAAAAGGACGTGACAATGATGAGTGGCGCGATAAAATGGAACCACTTTACAGAAAACACAAAGTTGACATTGTGTTGCAAGGCCACGATCACACTTACGGCAGAGGCATCAATATGCCTGTGGGGCAGAGTCGCAAGAAACCGGATGGCCCTATATATGTAGTGTCGGTGAGTGGTCCAAAACAGTATGACATCGGTTTACAAAACTGGATGGACAGGGCCGCTTCCAATACGCAGCTTTATCAGGTGATCACGGTTGAGCAGAACAAACTGTCTTTCAAGGCTTTTACAGTGAATGGTGATCTTTACGACGCTTTTGACCTGAATAAAGACAAAGCGGGAAGTAACACATTAGTTGAGCTTTCCACAGCTCTGAAAATGCAGGAAAGACTGGAATTGCCTGAGCGTTACCAGAAAAGCTTCAAAGAAGCCGAGCTGAAAGAGTATAACGAGCGCTACCAGGAATATAAAAAGCGGAAGGGTATTAAGTAAAAATAAAACAAGACTTGGTAAGTCTGCCAGACTTGCCAAGTCTCGGAGCTATCCCATCATCTGTTGAATGTTCATTCGCGCCTACATTAAATCTCAAAGCCAGTGTGCTGGACCGAAATGATCCGTACCAGCGCTAAAATTTTGTGTAGCATTTTTCAGATTATTTCTTCGAGGCCCAAAGAATAGCGTTTTTGAAAATGGTTTTGTAGTCTGCGCTTTCGAACAGCACAGGCGAATGTCCCATAAAAATGTAGATATTTCTCGCCTTCATTTTGGGATTGGACCAGATCACCGGATGGTCGCCCATTTTGATCTTCGAGTCGGGCGAGTAAGTCGATTCGTCCACACTCGCGATCACATTTACATTCGGCCTCGGGCTCTTATCGTAGATGTACCATTCCTCTTTTTTGACCAAAAATGAAGCGGGAACACCTTTCATAACCGGATGCTTTTTGTTTTCAACGTTGACTGTCGCCGCAGCAAAATCGGCAATGTAGTTCTTGTACCTGATTCCGCCCATAAAATCCGAAAACCAGGGCCAGATCTTGTATCCGTCAAACTCTCCAAGCAATGTCGCGTGATGAAAACCGATCCAGCCACCTTTGCCTTCATTGATATATTTTTCAAAAGCCCCCACAGCCTCCGGTTTCCAGGCATAGGGAACGTAATCCAGCTGAATAATCAACTGATAATTTGCAAGATAGGCCTCGTTGATCGGATCTGTCTTATCAATGTAATCAATGGAAAAATTTTCTTTACCAGCCAGCGAATCCAGCCATACTCTGGCCGCTTTGGAATACGCAATATGGTGCCCACCAGGTTCCGCCATCGCCAGAACCTTGAATTTTGATGGTTTCGACTGACCTTTTGAATCAATAGAAAAAAACAAAAAGACAACAATCAAATAAACGGGAAGCTTCCCGAACACATTGTTCATAGGATTTAGGAGATTTAGGAATCATTACGGCCTCATTTCAGAACCGGCAAAAGTATGCTGCTGCTGTTTTTAGAATCGTGGTGAATGGTAATCCTGGACTTTTGAAAATCCGATTCATTCGCTTCAAAGATATTGACGAACTTCTGCGGATTCCGGTCCACCAGCGGAAACCAGCTGCTCTGTACCTGCACCATTATCCGGTGCCCTTTTTTGAAGGTATGGGCTGTTTCATTCAGCTTTACTGTCACTTTCTCGATCTTATCTTTTATAAAGGGCTCTGGCTTAGAAAAGCTATTCCGGAATTTCCCACGCAGCACTTCGGCACGCACCATTTGCTGGTACCCGCCCATTTGTATTGCCCGCTGACCATCCTGAGTCGCGGGCAAGGTCGCTCCTGCAGGCCACACATCAATCACTTTCACGATAAAGTCAGCATCCGTACCGGTTGTGGAAACCATTAGATTCGCAATGATTTCGCCGGTCAATGTCACATCGTCGGTCAATGTATCTGTCTGAAATGTCAAAACATCCGGACGCCTGGCAGCAAACCGCTGATCTTCGGCCATGTACTCATTGTTACGGTTGCCGCCGATCACATTGGTATAAGGAACTGGTTTGGCCGGATCACTTTCATATTCCGACGCACTTTTAGCAGCAGTCGGTTTGGTTGTCGAAAGCTTACCCTTCGCATCAAAATAGTAGGATGTAGGCTGGCTGTTTTTAGGTGGCCACACATCATAATTTTTCCATTGATTAGAGCCCGTTTCGAACACAGTTACCTCAGGCTGATCGAATGTGCCTTTTCCTTTCAGGTAAAAATTAAAAAATCTGGTCTCAATTTCCTCCTGAAAATACTTGTTCACATCAGCCCCAAACTGGTACTGAGCAAAAGATTTCCAACTCGGCGATGCCCAGCCCCCATGCGTCCAGGGTCCCATTACCAGCCGGTTGTTGTTACCCGGCGTTTGCTTTTCAATGGCCGCATAAGTTTTCAATGCGCCATAAAGATCCTCCGCATCAAACCAGCCTCCGACTATCAAAACAGCAGGTTTGATGTTTTTCAAATGGTTTTTAATATTTCTCGATTGCCAGAATTCGTCGTAAACCGGATGCGCCACTGTTTGTCGCCAGATACTATTTTCATCAGCAAAATAAGGAGCGGCATTCGCTTTTTTCAATGGTCCAAAGTCTAGAAAATATTGGTAGGCGTCATTGAATTTCACATTGAAATGGCTTTGGTAGTTTTGCCCGTCCTGACTTTTCGGACCATCAAAACCACTGTAAAAACCAAAATTATCCATTAAAAAGAATGCCCCGTTGTGGTAGCAATCGTCGCCAATGAACTCGTCGGACATCGGGGCTTGCGGTGAAACTGCTTTCAATGCAGGGTGCGCATCAGGCAAGCCGGCGGAAGAGTAGTAGCCTGGAAATGAAATCCCCGATTGGCCCACATTGCCATTGTTTTTGGTATTTTTCAACAACCACTCGATCGTATCATACGTATCGCTGGACTCGTCGACATCCTTGTTACTCTTTTTTACATCAATGGCCGGAGTCATTTCACGGAAGTTTCCTTCGCTTTTGTAGCGGCCCCGCGCATCCTGATAAACGAAAATGTACTTTTCACGCATCAGATAACCATTGGGCCCCAGGCTACGGCGGTAATTATTCGCCCCATATGGCCGTACCGAATAAGGCGTCCGATGCATCAGGATCGGGTAACTTTGTGAAGAATCAATCGGTGTGTAAATGGCGGTAAAAAGCTTTACACCATCCCGCATGGTAATGTATTGTTCTGTCTTTTTGTAATTATTCCTAACCCAGCTTGTGTCCTGGACGGTAGTATTTTGTGCATTAGAAAAGAATGAGGTAACCAGCAAAAGGCAACAGAGGAAACTTATTTTCATGACTTACAATTATTTGATGAAGAATATGCCCACCAAAAATACAGAAGAAAGTGGTTGGCGTGCTTAAAACTTTTACCTTCCCGAGAAATTGCCTCACTCAAATAAATGAAACGAATAATCAAAAAGACTTTTATGATATTTTTTATATTACTGGCATTGCTGGTACTAGCCGTGGTCATGTTTATGCAGCAACCACAATTTGGAAAACAACCCTCCGGTGCCCGACTGGAAAGAATTAAAAAATCGGCCAACTATCGCGACGGGCAGTTTCAAAATGAAAGCTTTACGCCTGACCTGGCCGAAGGTGCTAGTTATTTCAAAGTGATTACGAAATTCTTCTTCGGCAAAAGCAAGCACAACCTCCCTGGTGCTACTATTCCTTCGCAAAAAACTGATTTGTTGCATTTAAACCCCGATGAAGATGTGCTGGTATGGTTTGGCCATTCGTCCTACTTCATGCAGATTGACGGCAAAACGATACTGGTCGATCCGGTCTTCAGCGGAAGTGCCTCGCCTCTCAGTTTCACAACGCCGAGTTTCAAAGGTACGGACGTGTACAAAGTTGAAGATTTTCCAAACATTGATTACTTGCTGATCTCGCATGATCATTACGACCATTTGGATTATGAGACGATCTTAAAACTCAAATCCAAAGTCAAAAAAGTAGTTACCGGACTCGGTACCGGCGAACATTTCGAGCTTTGGGGCTATGATCCGGCTGTTTTGTTGGAAAAAGACTGGAATGAAGAGGCTGATCTGGGGAATGGTTTCAAAGTCAATTTCACGCCGGGGCGTCACTTTTCCGGTCGTGGTTTTAGCCGGAACAAGGCACTTTGGGTCTCGTTCGTGCTGCAAACTCCAAGTAAGAAGATCTTCGTAGGCGGCGATTCCGGGTATGATCATCATTTCAAAAAGATTGGAGAGCAGTTCGGGCCATTCGACCTCGTGCTACTCGAATGCGGACAGTATAACGAATATTGGAAATACATTCACATGATGCCGGAAGAAACCGTAACAGCAGCCAAAGAATTACGCGCCGCCAAACTAATGCCCGTACACTGGTCGAAATTCTCCCTTTCCCTCCACGACTGGAACGAGCCCATCGAAAGAGCCACCATCGAAGCCAAAAAGCAAAATATGCCACTAGTAACCCCCATGATCGGCCAGAAAGTGGATTTGAATGGGGATATGGTTTTTGGGGAATGGTGGAAGGCGGAGGCTTTGCAGGTTGAGTAAATGTAAAAACAACTTGCATTACAAGTAACAAAATTGTTACTTTACGAAATACACACTATGAAATCAAGTAATGACATCAAAAGAATTGCTCAGTTTACTTATAGATGATGGTTGGTTTAAGAAAAGTCAAAAAGGAAGTCACTTGCAGCTAATGCACCCTACCAAGGCGGGGAAAGTTACAGTTCCAATGCACAAAGGAGACGTTAGACCTGGGACTTTGCACAATATTTTGAAACAGGCCGGGCTTAAATGACAATCCAGTTGGCAGAGGCCGGGGATTCAATCGACGTTAAAACTTTCAATAATGAAATCAAATCAAACCGTAAACAAAGACAATATCATCACACTGATTGTAGAGGGCGAAGGGAATTCTCTTTGGGGCCGCGTTCAATACGAAGACAATCTTATTGTTGATGAAGCCAGCTCTATCGAACAGTTAAAAATAAATATGCAGCAGTTGTTGTTCGATTTCCACGATCTTAATGCTGACTCGTACGAATTTCGAATCGAATATGATCTGACTGTTTTTTTCCAGCAATTTGATTTTTTAAAGGTGACTAAAATCGCCGAAGTATCTGGTCTTAATGGAAGTTTGGTGAGGCAATATGCTAGTGGAAAAAAATATCCTTCTGCCAAGCAAGTCGAAAAGATTGAGAATGCGATCAAGCAATTGGCTCATAGGCTTGAACAAGTGCACATTTACGCGCATTGAATTAGGTAACTCTATAAGCCGGAATTTTCAAAGAAACTAAGAGATATGACTCAAGAACTCGTTGAGAAATTTAAGGCTTACGCCGAAGAACGTCGAAAGGAAAGAGAAGCTTCCACAGATCGCGCCGGGCTTGCGCGAAAACGCTTGCAGAAAATAGGCTACCTCGATGAGAATGGAGAAGTGAGTGAGGCCTACCGCGGAGGAATTCCTAATCGCATTGAAACAATTAGGCTAATAGTATCTAAATAACGGGGGAGATAAGGAGCCCGTTGAGTTGGAAAAGACACTAGAAATTCCCAAATTTGGTTAGCAAGGAAAAGTAGATTCACCATTCAAATACACATTATGGATCAGGAAACAGTTGATAACGTGAGAGCTGTGATTGCAGAAAAGGAAAGAGCTATTTTCAACTCTGATAATCCAAAAATAGCTGCTACTAACTACCTTATTGAAGTAGGTTATTTGAATCCTGATGGCTCGGTCTCAGAAAAATATAGAGATGGAATCATTGAACCAGATAAGACTTCCGTAAGAAAGAAAGAGAAAGTATCCGTTTAAAGGCCGCTATCTCATATTTATAGTTTTCTAACAAATACGATATTTGATAATTATTCAAATATTACACACACTATTTTATGAATCAATATTACTACCGTAACACCACCGTGTTTGGTTTTCATGGATGCCGCAATGACATCAAACAGGATTTGCTGACAGGCAGGAAGAAATTCAACATCAGTACTAAGTCTTATGATTGGCTGGGCTCTGGTGCTTTACCCCGGCAGCGCATTTCGCGAACACGACCATATACACCTATGCGTTCGGAATCCCGATTTATTGACCGAGTTGTTCGACCCTGAGGACTACGGGTAGCTTTGAAACACAAATCAAGCCAAAACCACTTCCATCAACTTCTCGCCAAGACTGTGAATAGCATCTTCTAATTTTTTGGCCTGTTGCTCCGACGGAAATTTCGTACCAGCAACGTAATGTCTTACCAGCGAAGGATTTAGACCGGCACGTTTTGCTATTGCTCCTACTTTTACATCATCAAACAACTCGAAAAAAGCACTGAGATCATAAACATGGTCAAAGTGAATATTGCTGATATTCAGATTCTTCCATTCCTCGAAAGCCTTCCCCTCGTGATTGATATAATCATCAAGCAATTCCAACAAATTCTTCTCAATTTCTTCCAGGTTTTTGCCGGAAGTAACGGGAAGGTAACCAGGAACATTATCGATGCGTCCCCAAAGTTCGCCGTCACCTTTTTCAACTATTATTGTCAGTTTCATATCGTTCTTTATTTTAGACCGGACAGTTTCAAGATTTTACGGAGTGTTCCGATTGGAATGTCTTTGCTTCCATGAAATGGTACCGGGAGAGATCCATTTTTATCAGGATGCTGGAAAATCCGATGGCTTCCGCTACATCTCACTTCTTGCCATCCGCTTTCTTCAAGCAGTTTGACTAACTGTTTAGCATTCATAAATTATAGTGTGTGAGCAAAAAAATAAAGGTCGCAAATTTGCGACCTTTATCAAATATCTTTCGATAAAATTTTCAGTTAGTCTTCCCCAACTCCTGCACCTGCCTCTCCAACTCCCTTATCCGATCCTCCTGCCGCAAAGCCTTACGCTGCAACTCAATAAATTCATCTTTGGTAATGGTAATCAGGTTCTCCGATGGATGATCTTCAATGTTCCCCTGGCGGTTGTCTCGGTTATCCTTCAACATTGAATCTACACCGCAAACTAACCATTCTAAGTTGACATTTGAATATTTGATCAAAATTTTACCCAACACCTCCACTCCTACTGTCTTCTGGTTTTTAATCGGTTTCGCAATTGCTCCTTTTGAAACTCCAATGGAAGCCTCAAATGATGTGATTGATATTCCTAGATATTCTATTAGGTGCTTTAAACGCTCAGAAAACATTTTGGATAAAATTTTCTTCTAAATAATTTGTTGATCAAAATTTTCTTCACATCTTTGCTCAACAAAAACTGTTAAACGCAAATTACACATTATATGCACATGGAAACAAGTTCAAGTCAGCGCAGGGGCGTTTCGATTAAGCAACGGTTGCTGGCACGTTTTGGAAAGGCTAAGGAAATTGTGGGGCCAGGCTGGAAAGATGCACTGGCGAAATCGGATCCGTTTTTCAATACGCGGGAAGGTGAAGCCTTCATGCGGTCGGTAGCGCAGGCTTACTCGGATCCCAAGCGGGGGCATGTGGACCGTATTGAATGTGTAATGCTGGCTTTGGAAAAGATTTCAGGAATCGACGAGCGTTCGATTTGACTTGTAATCTTCGGCTCGGACATGCCACAGATCTTTTCTAAAAAACAAATGGCTAAATGACTGTTTGATTCACAAACCAGCCATTTAGCCATTCTCAAAGTCAGTACTTGACTATTGATTTTAATTCACTTTCGTAAAACGTAACCTTGACGTTTCGCCGCCGTGAGATATTTTAATGAAATAATTCCCGGTTGAAAACCGCTTCACATTCAAACGGTGATTGTTTTTCCCTTCCGTGATCTGAATCTGCGATTTGCTGACCTCCACACCCGAAACATCATAAATGCTAAGGTTTGACAAGCCCGATGTGCGGGATGAAAATTGAAGATCTACATAATCCTGCGCAGGATTAGGCGCTACTACCGTTCCTGATATCGTCGCCGGGGTTACAGAAACAATTTTGCTCCTTTGGAATGTCCCGTCAGTATCAATTTGTTTCAGCTGATAGTAGTTAGTGCCCAGCAATGGATTCTTGTCAACAAAACGATACTGGCCTACTCTCTGGTCGGTTAGCGATACTTTGCCAAGCATTTGCTCATTCTTCATCTGGCTGTCATAACGAAGCACTTCGAATTCTTTTCCATCCTGTTCAGAAACCACTTCCCAGGATAATTCTACGCCTTTTTCAACCACTGCTCCTTTAAAATTTGAAATATAAATCGGCAGAGGAACATTCACTCCGAAGTTCATCGCACTCGCCGTAGACTTACAGTTTCCGCCCTCTACTTGAAGTGTATACACCCCAGTCGGCAATGTACCAAACTGGATCACAGGATGGTTATCTTGTGGCGCGACGCGGTTTTGGCGAAGTACAGTACCACTTTGTAAAATCTTCCAGTCAATGGCGAAAATGTTATTCCCGTCAAAAAGGAATGAAAGAGTAGTTTCGTCAGAAGACAATATGGATTGCAAACTTGGCCCTCTTGAACATGCAGTACGGGTATCGGTAGCAGCAACGCTGAAACTTTTAACCGTTGGAGATGCCGCCTTACAATCTACCGGTGTAAGTTCGAAGTTGTATGTTCCATTTTGCAGGTAATTGAATGTCAGTGCTGTTGAATTGGTAGCCAGCGTACCCGTTTTCCCGCTTGCTACTGCATACGTTCCTTGCAAAATACGCCACGAGAAAGTGTGAAGGTTATTGCTAGCATAGTTAACCGTGATACCGCTAGGCGTGATATTGGTGATCGTAGTCGTTGCCGCAGCCGGTCCATTCAGGCAGTCGGGGATCGTTACTACGGGCGGGTTAATGGTAAAATTGAGCTTCGTTACTGCCGAGGTACAGTTTCCTCCTTCGATTTCCAATGAATAATTACCAGCCGCAAGTGAAGCGTAGGTAAGATTAACCGTTTTAGCGCCGGCCAGGTCGGGTGTTGTGCCTGTTCTTACGTCAGTAGTATTCGATTTGATTCTCCATTTCACGGTACTGATCCCCGTTCCATCGAAAGTGAATTGCAGGCCTGTTTGTGTAACATTTGTAACCGTTTTCAATGTCGGTCCAGCTGTACAATTGTTTTCTACGATAGGTGTTGCCGATTTTGGAACAATCGGCCAGAAGCAGCCGTCGACCATCTGAGTAGTCAGGACATTCTTCCATTTTGCACTCATGTAACTACCGTTTGCTCCCTGAATGGTAAAATTGAGCAAGCTCATATTGTAGTTTGTCGTGCGGTCGTCATTCTCACCCTGCTTAATCATTACCCTTAGCATACCGTCTACGTATTTGGTATACTGGTAAGTGTTCATGCCTCCACCTACATAAGTACCAAGCAAATCGCCGTTAGTCATTACAATACCGTTGCAGGTAATTTGCCCGTCTCCGGTACGTCCCAGCAAATTGCTTGGTGCAGTACTCGGGTCCACCGGATTGACGCAGTTACTGATCGTTGCACCGTCCGTCGGGTTGTCCTGAAATGTACCTTCTTTCAAATGGTAAAGAATCCAGATGTTGTCAGCGATCCGGCCATTCCAGTTCAGATAGATCCTGTTGTCCTGAATTCTGACGTTAACGGGCTGATTGTCCTGCGTGTGGCCGAGCAACTGACCATGCTCCCAGGTACGGCCTCCACAAGATACTTTGGTGGCAAGCGGTGCAGCGGTTCTGCTAGGGCTCTTACTTGCGATGGTAAAAGGCGCGTCCGCAGACTCAGCGTAAGGATTTTTAATTTCGTATGAACTATTCAAACCACTCATCACGACAACATCCGATTGACTGTTGTCGGTGTGTGTACTGTCGGCACTAAAAGGTGTACTTCTGATGCCTTCATGCGGAGCCGCTACAACCGACCCCGCCATTCCTCCTGCAAAAACAAGTTTTAATAAAAAATTCATAGTTTGTAAAAATTTGTGGGCTATAATAATTGTGTGTTTAATCCATTAATATATTAGTAACTTATTCTATCGTTGGCGCCAAATATACTACAAACCACTATAAACATTTCGTACAACAATAGAATAAAATTACTATACGAACGTCTTCGGACTTAGCCTTTTAGCAAAAATCGCGGCATACGGCGTGGAAATGCGGAAAACAAAAAAACCGTCCTGATCCAGGACGGTTTTTTGAAGATTGAAAGTGCAATCGCACGGTTTGTGACCCATAGGGGAATCGAACCCCTGTTTCAACCGTGAAAGGGTCGTGTCCTAACCGCTAGACGAATGGGCCGACTGGTCTCCTACTTCGCGCGTTTTTTTGCACTTTCTTTCACTTTGCGATTCCTTTTTCCGAAATCGTGGTGCAAAGATGCACGGTTGGATTTTAAATTGCAACTCCCCTGACGAAATAAAATTGAAATATTTTTTAGTTCTCTCATTTACAGACGATTCAATTCAAAAGTTTTTTTTATCCTTTTCCCCATGGCGGTAAATTCAGGTAACTTTCTAAATTTGGGTTTACGGGTTTTCACAAATCTCTTCCTATGACCAAATTTATCCGGTACTTCCTGTTACTCCTCTTGACAAACCAGGCCATTGCACAAAGCATCACTCCCGATGAGTACCTCGGGTTTCCGCTAGGTTCCAAATTTGCCTTTCATAGCCAGATCACCGATTACATCAATACGCTGCAAGCCCGGAACCCTGACCGCATGAAAATAACGCGTTACGGGACCACCAATGAAGGAAGACCTTTAATGGTTGCATTTATTGCTTCACCAGAGAATATGAGCAAGCTGAATGCGATCCGGGAAAATCATTTGAAGAGCATAGGTATGCTTCCGGGCAAGCCCGATGCCAGTGTTCCGCCCATTGTATGGCTGAGTTACAATGTTCACGGGAATGAGTCTGTTTCGGCTAATACGAGCATGAAAGTTGTTTACGAGCTGCTCAACAAAAACAATGCACTCACACAGGAGTTTCTGAAAAACATGGTGATCATGATCGATCCCTGCATTAATCCCGACGGATATGAACGCTATTCGCAATGGTACAACCGCGTACAGAATGTAACTCCGGATGTTACCCCATTTGCATTGGAACATGACGAACCCTGGCCAGGTGGCAGGTTTAATCACTATTTGTTTGACCTGAACCGTGACTGGGCCTGGCAAACACAAAAGGAGACGCAGGAAAGGATCGTGCTGTACAACCAATGGATGCCGCATTTTCACGCCGATTTCCACGAAATGGGCCCGGCAAGAAGCTACTACTTCCCTCCCGCCGCTAAACCCTACAATAAGGACGTTACGGCATGGCAGCGTCAGTTCAATGAACTGATCGGAGAGTACTGCCGCAAATATTTCGACAAAAACAACTGGGCCTACTTTACCAAAAATGACTATGACCTGTTTTATCCAAGTTATGGTGATACCTGGCCCACAGCCAACGGTGCCATCGGCGTTACTTACGAGCAGGGCGGCGGCGGCCGCGCCGGACTGGCGCTGGAACGTGAAGATGAGCACGACACATTAACCCTGAAAAACAGGATCGACCATCATTACGCGACGAGCCTTGCTACTTTGGAAGCAGTACTATCTCAAAAAGACAAGGTGGTTTCAGAGTTTATCAAGTTTCATCAGGATGCGATTAATGCGCCGATTGGAAACTTTAAAACTTACGTGATTAAAGCGAAAGGCAATGAAGAGCGTATCCGGTCATTTGGCAGCTGGATGGAGAAACAAGGCTTCACGTATGGTATTGCCGGAAAATCTATTTCAACCAAAGGTACCGAGCTCACAACAGTTACGGAACAGGCGATCAAAATCGAAAACAATGATTTGCTGATCAGCGCTTACCAGCCCAAGTCCAATTTGCTGCGCATTCTGTTTGATCCCAAACCGGTACTGGAAGACTCTGTTACTTACGACGTTACCAGCTGGGGACTTGCCTATGTTTTTGGACTAAAAGCCTATGGTTTGAAAGAGAAACTGGTCCCGGCTGCCTATCAGCCTGCAAAGATCGAAAACCCCATACCGGCCTCCTCGCCTTACGCTTACATTGCCAATTGGTCGGAAGTGGAGGATGCTGTGTTCCTGGCTGATCTTTTGAAAAACGGGATTTTGGTTAAAACCTCCAATGTACCGTTCGAAATGGACAAAATTTCCTACTCGGCTGGGACATTGATTATCACCAAAAAAGGGAATGAGAATGTCGCATTCGATAAGCTGGTAACTTCTCTTGCGACAAAGCATCACATTCAATTGATGCCCGTTAAAACTGGCTACGTGAGTTCAGGGCCCGACTTTGGTAATGACAATGTTGTCGCGATCAAAGCACCGAAAATTGTGGCGGTATCCGGAGACGGCATATCCCCGACGGCTTTTGGCGGCGTGTGGCATTTTTTTGAACAACAAATAAAATACCCGGTAACTATCGTCAGCGCTGCCCGTCTGGCCAGCCTACCCTGGAACGAGATTGACGTCCTGATCTTACCGGACGGCAGATATGGTGACATTATTAATGACAAACACCTGGAAGCATTGCAAAATTGGGTGAAGAATGGTGGCAAGATTATTGCAATGGAACGCGCGACAGAGGCATTTATGAACAAGCCCGGCTTTGCGCTCAGCAAGAAATTTTCAGACAAAAAGAAAGACGCCGACTTTTTCAAGAAATTCGGGGAACAGCAACGCGAAGAAGCCAGCGACTCATCACCGGGAAGTATGTTTCAGATCACCCTGGACCCTACCCATCCTTTGGCATTTGGTTGCAGCAAAGAATATTTCACGATCGTGCGGGATGCGTACGAGCGGGAATATCTCAAAGACGGCTGGAATGTGGGCTACCTGACCGAGGACGGGTACAAGGCAGGTTTTGTTGGAACAAAAATGACCGGAAAGCTAAAAAACACCCTCATCATGGGCGTACAAGACCTGGGACGCGGGCACGTCGTTTACCTCATGGATGATCCCGTTTTCAGGTCGATGCTTTATAATGGGAAGATCTTGTTCAGTAACGCGGTGTTTAGGTAATGAGTGGATTTTTAATGAGTGAATTGCGAATGAGTGAATGAGTGAATGGTAAAATTAAAATATTCACTCACTCACTCATTCACTAACTCACTCATTAAAAATACCGCACGGCCAACTCGTAACCCCTAAGCCCCAGCCCGCAAATCATACCTTTGCAGCGGGAGGTAAGGTAGCTGTGGTGACGAAATGATTCCCGGGCGTGGATGTTTGAAATGTGAACTTCCACGGCTGGTGTCGTTACCGCAGACAGCGCATCGGCCAATGCAATGGAGGTATGGGTATAGCCGCCTGCATTGATCACAATTCCGTCAAAAGTAAAGCCGACCTCATGAATTTTGTCGATCAATGCACCTTCGTGATTGGATTGAAAGTAATGCAGTTCTATTTCCGGGAAAGTGCTTTTCAATGTTTCAAAATAATCATCAAATGACTGATTACCGTAAACGCCGGGTTCACGTTTTCCCAAGAGATTCAAATTAGGGCCGTTCAGGATCAGTATCTTTTTCATTTGGCAACACAGGATTTAATATTTTTCTTCTTCCTATTATATGTGGCAAAGCTACATCAAACATTTTAAAAATTACCTGCGGCTCGAACGTTCGCTATCCGGGAATTCTGTGGATGCGTACGTCAGGGATGTGGAAAAGCTGGAAGAATTTCTGGAACTAAGTGAAATTACCCTACCGCCTGCAAAAATTACCGAAGAGCATCTGGCCGCATTTTTGAAATACCTGTCTGACCTAGGCCTGGCGGCACATTCGCAGGCACGAATGTTGTCCGGGATCAAGGCTTTTTTCAAGTATCTTTTACTGGAAAACGAAATAACCGAAGATCCTACGGAGCTACTGGAATCACCGCGGCTCCCCCGAAAACTTCCTGACGTGCTTTCGTACGAAGAAATCGAGTCCATGCTGGCTGCTATCGACCATTCCACGCCGGAAGGTACCCGAAACAGGGCCATTATGGAGGTATTATACAGCTCTGGCCTGCGCGTTTCCGAGCTCACGGGCTTACAGCTTACCCATTGCTATTTCGACATTGGTTTTATCCGGATACTTGGAAAAGGAGACAAGGTAAGGTTGGTACCGATCGGGAAAGAAGCGATTAAATACACGCAGATCTATCTGGAACATGTCAGGAATGACATTGCTGCTCAAAAGGACAGCGAAGACATTGTTTTCCTGAACCGGAGGGGCGGACAACTTTCCCGTGTCATGATTTTTTTAATGATCAAAGACACCGCCGAAAAGGCTGGAATTGACAAAAATGTGAGTCCTCACACTTTCCGACATTCATTTGCAACCCACCTCATCGAAGGTGGCGCCAGCCTGCGGGCGGTTCAGGAAATGCTGGGCCACGAATCTATTACTACTACGGAAATTTACACGCATTTGGACCGTGATTACCTGAGGCAGGTTATCACCGAGTTTCATCCACGGGCCTAGGGTTATTTGATGTCTTCCAAAAGGGAGTCTAATTTCAGGGAATCCGCATCGGGAGTGGCTCCGGGCAATGCACGGTTCAGCTGCTTTGGCTTGTTCCACGGTGCAGTAGTACGGCTTGACATGTCGTAAGAAATGTAGGCAAACAGCGTTACAAACAATATAAAAACAATGATAAAAATCCGGCTGTTCTTGTTGGGTTTATTCATTTCACTCATCTCCTCTAACCTGCTTTGGTGTTTTGTAAAGGACAAGATCTCCGGTTTTTGCAGATATCTCCTCCCACTTCTGTTCTTTAAATTCAACGATCGCAATCGCACCTTTTTTCATGGAACCAATGCTCGCGCCCGACAGATACTCTGCGAAGTAGGTGATATCCGGGTTATGGCCGAAAAGGATCAGCGACGACGACGTTTCCGAAACGTGCGTTACCGCATGAAGGTAAGCCCTGGGCCCGCCGTCATAAATGTCTGCCTGTGATTTAATGGCCGATAGGTCCACGCCAAGCTGCTCAGCAATGATTTCCGCAGTTTTGTAGGCTCTCGAAGCCGGACTGGAGATGTAAACATCCGGGTTGATCTTTTGCTCCGACAACCACTTACCCATCACCAGAGCTTCCGATAACCCTTTATTATTGAGATTTCTATCAAAATCCTTTATTCTGAAAGTCTGGTCCTCCGCGGTGGCGTGGCGGACTAAAATGAGGGTCTTTTTCATGCGTTTATTTTTTTTCAAAAATACAGAATCTCAATCGGTAAATATCCGCGCGGCGCACGAAAAAATTAGGTGTAATCATTTGACCATTTAATGTACTGAAACTACCTTTCGACATTAATTATTCTATCAAGCGCGACAAATAATCCGTAATTTTGTTCCTTAGGTATTGAATAGAAATCCATTATAAAGCATACCATGTTACAATTTTTGAAATATGTCCTGGCCACGTTCGTCGGAATAATCGTTTTTATCTTTCTCTCCTTTTTCATCCTGGCTGGTATTGGCTCCGCATTATCATCGGACGACACCGTGGTGGTTGAAGACAAATCAGTACTCAGGCTCGACCTCAACCAGCCCATTCAGGAAGTTGGGGTAGATAATCCCTTTGCCGAACTTGGCGGCCCATTCGGAGGAAATGAAAATGTGGTAGGATTGAAGGATATTCTGGAAGCATTGAAAAACGCCCAGATTGACGACAAGATCAAAGGTGTTTATCTGAAAACAGAAGGACCCGGTGCAGGCTGGGCAACTCTTGAAGAGATCAGAAACCAGCTAATTGAGTTTAAAAAATCAAAGAAATTTGTTGTTACCTACGGTGAAACTTATTCCGAAAAAGGATACTACATCGCTTCCGTTGCGGACAAAATATACCTTAACCCAGCCGGTGGCTTAGAATGGAACGGGCTTTCAGCCGAATACAGTTTCTTCAAAGGTACTTTTGACAAACTGGAAATCAAGCCATTGGTGTTCCGGGTTGGTGAATTCAAAAGCGCGATCGAGATGTTCTCTCGTCAGGATATGAGCGAAGCGAGCAAAAAACAATCTATCGAACTCATTCAGGCTATCAATAACAACTTCCTGAAAAATATCTCCGCTTCCCGCAATATCTCCACCGAAGAATTGAAAGGATTGGCCGATTCTCTGGCTGTTGAAGATCCTAAATCTGCATTGAAATACAAATTTGTGACGAATCTTGGTTACCAGGATGAATTGGAAACCGTTCTGAAACGCGATCTGAAAATCGAGGAGAAAAAGGGGATTTCTTACATTGGTGTTGAAAAATATCTCAAAGGCGAGAGCAAGATTAAGGAAGGTGATTTCAATAACCGTGTAGGCGTTTTAGTAGCAGAAGGTGAAATTACCAGCGGCGACGGCGGTGACGAAAATATTGGCTCTGAAAAATTTGTAAAAGAACTGAAAGAGATCCGCGAGAATGATAAAATCAAAGCGGTTGTGATCCGTATCAACTCTCCCGGCGGCAGCGCTCTCGCTTCTGATGTGATGTGGAGAGAAATCCAGCTTACTGCTAAAAAGAAACCTGTAATTGCCTCCATGTCGGACGTCGCCGCATCAGGTGGCTACTATATGGCAATGGGCTGCGATACCATTGTAGCTCAGCCGAATACAATCACCGGCTCTATCGGTATCTTCGGATTGATCTTTAATGTGACTGATTTTATGAACAATAAGCTGGGTATCACCTTCGACGGTGTAGGCACCAGTCCCCACGCTGATTGGCCCACTGCTACACGCGATATGACGGATTTTGAAAAATCAAGGATTCAGAAAAGCGTGAATGAGGGTTATGAGACATTTACAACAAAAGCGGCGGCTGGCAGAAAAATGTCGGTTGAAAAACTAAAAAGCCTTGCTCAGGGCCGCGTTTGGTCAGGTGTAGAGGCTAAGGAAAATGGTCTTGTGGATGTTTTAGGTGGTGTGGATGATGCGATTAAAATTGCTGCCAAAGCTGCTAAATTGAAAGAAGGTGACTACCGCGTTCGCTACTACCCGGAAAAGAAAAAGCCATTCGATGAGCTTTTGACCAAAATCATGGGTGATAACGAGGAAAAAGCAACAGCCAAAACACTGGGAGATCTTGCCCCATACGTCAAAATGTATAAAAAACTGATGAACATGGGCGGCACCCAAACCAGAATGCCTTTTGAGCTGATTATCAGATAAAAAGAAGCCTATTTCAACAAAAAATCCTTGCTCCGACCGGCAAGGATTTTTTATTAGTCAACTTTCTGGCCGGTCATTTCATCAATTTCCTTACGGACGATAAGTACCGCATGTTTGTTTGGAAAAATGGCAATGCCGTCTTGCCTGGCATAAACCTTTGTAAATTCCGCCCCGAAATAGAGGATAATGGAAGAATAATAAATCCAGGTGAGTAAAATGACAATGGACGCTGACGTGCCGTATGCTGCTCCCAGGTCGGACTGGCCCAGATAGAAGCTGATAATAAACTTACCAATCAGAAAGAGGATTGCCGTAAAAGCAGCTCCAACCATACATTCCTTCCAACGAAGTTCCCCATCGGGCAGCACTTTGAATATCACTGTAAACAACGCGGTAATGATCGTCAGCACCAGCCCCAGGTTCACAATGTAGAAAACAACAACTGACGCCTCTGAAAAAAGCCGTTCCAGCCTGTTGCTGAGCAGATCGACCAAAGCACTCGCCCCTAGCGAAACGACCAGCAAAAATCCCAGTGTAAGAATGAGGGAAAAAGAGATCAGTCTGTTTTTCAGGTATTGCAGCCAGCCTTTTTTAGGTTTTGATTTGATTGACCAGATATAATTGATCGAATCCTGCATTTCAGCAAAAACCCCGGTTGCACCAATCAACAACGTGCCGATTCCCAACGCAGCTGCGATTCCTGATTTGTTGGATAGTTCTGCATTTTTCAGGATCTCCTGCAACTGAGCCGCAGCACTTGCACCGACAAGTCCCCGGATCTGTCCAAAAAGCTCGCCCTGAATCGCATCTCTGCCAAAAAAAATACTAAAAACCGAGATGATGACCAATAGCATCGGGGCGAGTGAAAATATGGTATAGTAGGACAACGCCGCACTCAATTTCAGGCCGTTATCATTCATAAATTCACTAAAGCTTTCTTTTAGGATAGAGAAGTATAGTTTGATGTTCTTCATAATCAGAGTGATCGCTGTTAATGTGTTGTGCTTTTTGAAGTTAGTCACAAATATTCATGCCACAGTCGGCTAGTGAAAAAACTCTTAATCAATGCAAACAACACATTCTCGTGAAAAAGGGTGTTTTTCACCGGACGTTCCGAGAAAACCCACATTACCGGTCCCAATGGTTTGAACTAGTTTAGTGGAATCTTTTAACCCTCAAAACTAACCATTATGGCAGAGCTAGCGCTTAAAGCATTTCACGCATGGAAAGAGTCACATGATCTGAGAAATTCAAAAGTAGGATCACAAAGCGAAGTAGACTTGACTGGCGAGCAGGAAGTAGTGTATTTTTACAAAAGTACTTTAAAGGCAATCCTTGACGAGAAGCCGACCAGTATCGTGATCCGGTTTGGATGTTCCGACGCCGGCAGCAAATTTCGTTTATTGGACGCGGCAATTCAGGGGCGTGATGGCTCGGACGGCTTCACTAATACGTATTTGAGCCATAAGACTCTAGGAACTGGCGCGGATGAATTAAATCCTCCCGGCTGGTTGCATTGTGAAGGTTACTTTAAGGAAAGAAATCAGGTCATCAATGACAAAAAGTATTCTTTTCAGTTTGAAGACGAGCGCGGCGGTATCCGCCATAGCGTAGCCGATTTCACGACTTGGTTTGATCAGCTTGATCCCAATGGTGAGGTAGCGGCCTATTTTCTTCGCGATCATGAAAAAACAACGGTTGGGTTTGTAGATGCAGGATTCAACCCATTAAGCCCAACGACCATTTTCCAAATATTTGACCAAGGCAATAAATGTTGCCCATAAACCAAGTTAATGAGTAATTACATTTACACATTCGTTCTGATTATATGCGTTTTGGTGGGATTTTACCACCAAAACGCGTTAAACAAGCCAGTCAGTTACATCTTTTGGCTGGTTTGCATCACACTATTAGTAGAATCCATCGGCCTGTACAATTTGAAGGTTGCTCACAAAAGCGTCGAATGGCTCTACGACTCGTTTCTATTCGTCGAATACGCATTAATGGCTCTCTATTTTAGAGATATCATCGTCTCGGTGCCCATAAAAAAGACCATAATGGTCAGTATCCCGATCCTTTTTTCCTGGATACTGGTCTCATTCATTTTCAGCCGGGAAATGTTTCTCTGGACTTCCATTTCATTCTTGCTGGTTGCTTTCCTGCTATGCATTTATTCCTGTGTTTATCTCCGGCAAATGCTGCAAGTCCATATCGAAGATCATCTCTCTCAAAATCCCCATTTCTGGATATCAACCGGCATACTCTTTTTCTATGCGGGAACATTTTTTCAAAGTGGGCTGCATAAATACCTTGCTACTGTTGACCGAGAAACCGCCAATCAGTTGTATATGATTATAAATCACATGCTTAATATTATATTGTACAGTTTATTTACTTATGGTTTTATATGCAAAGCCAAATATCAGAAGTTGCCATCATAGTGATTGCGGGAACCGTACTGGTATTATTTCTACTTCTGTTCCTTGTGTCCTTTTTTTATATTTTTCAAAAACGGCAACTCCAAAACCGTCAGGAAAAAACTATCCTTCAGGCTCAGTTTTCTCAGGAAATTCTTAAATCTCAGGTCGAGGTTCAAAACGCTACCATGCAGCAAATTGGCCAGGAGCTTCACGACAACATTGGTCAGCTTTTGTCCGTCGCCAAAATCTACCTGAATATTTTGGAAGGGACGAAACAGAAAGAGGAGGACAAGGAATACATTAAACTCACCAATGAAATCGTGGGGCAATCCATTCACGACCTGCGCGCGCTGACCAAAAGCCTCGACGGCGACTTCGTTGAACAGTTCGGATTGCAGGAAAGTATCTCGCATGAACTTCAACGGATTCGTAAAACCAAAAAATTCCAAACCGAGATCAGCATTCTTGGAGAACAATATCCATTGGGCTTTGATATAGAAATCATTCTGTTCAGGATTACCCAGGAAGTTTTAAACAATGCTCTTAAACATTCTGAGGCTCAAAACATTAACGTAAGAGTACACTATACCACCGACAATTTTTTACTTTGCATTTATGATGACGGGAAGGGCTTTAATTTTGATCGTGTCAATACAGGTATATTGCACAATTCCGGTGCAGGAGTCAGAAATATTCAGCGGCGTACCGAGCTGATCGGAGGCGACTTCCAGATCGAGACCGGTGCCGACAAGGGAACCAAAATCGAGATTAAATTGCCGAAACCATCCATTACAGCGGATTCATCACAAACTTAATTCTATAAATTTAAAACCATGAAAACTACCATCGCAATAGTTGATGATCATGAACTAATGGCCAAAGCCCTATCGGGATTGGTTCAAAAATATGAAGATTACGATGTCCTTTACGAGGTGTTGGGTGGCAAAGAGCTAATTCAACGCATCAAGCTGAACATGGTCCCTGACATTGTTCTACTGGACATTAATATGCCGGAAATGGACGGCTATGAGACGGCGCTCTGGCTAAAAAACAACTATCCGGAGATTAAGATACTTGCACTTTCAATGAATGACAAAGAGGAGTCGATCGTCAAAATGCTCCGCAATGGTGCCGGTGGCTATTTGCTGAAAGGCTGCAAACCGCATGAACTCAAACAAGCGTTGGATTCTATCGTTCAAAAAGGATTTTACTACACAGAATACATTACCAGCCAGCTCATTAAAAGCCTCAACCCGGAAACGTTCCAAAACCCGCTGGACCTGTTAGGATTGAATGAGCGGGAGACACAGTTTATCAAACTTTCGTGCAGCGACCTGACTTACGCGGAGATTGCCGACAAAATGTGCGTAAGTCCCAGAACCGTTGATGGTTACAGGGAATCGGTCTTTCAAAAAATGAATGTAAAAAGCCGCGTGGGAATGGTACTGGAAGCGATCCGGCTGAAACTGTTCGAGGTTTAAATTTTACAACAATAAACCAGCCAGCGTCGCGGACATATAGGAAGCCAAAGTACCGCAGATCAGCGCTTTAAATCCTAATCGGGCCAAATCGGCGCGACGTGAGGGTGCGAGTTCACCAATACCTCCTACCTGGATCGCAATGGAGCTAAAATTAGCAAATCCGCACAATGCAAAACTGGTTATCACAATGGTTTTGTGATCCAATGTATCTTTCATCTTCACCATATCGAGATAGGCGACAAACTCGTTGATCACCATTTTTGTCCCCATTAGCGAGCCGGCAGCCTCAATATCCTTTGCCGGTACGCCCATAGCCCAGGCAAAAATGGAAAAAACCTTTCCTAAAATGTAATTGAAGCTCAGTTGCGGGAAAGAAAGCAATCCTCCAATGTAACCCAACAGATAATCAAGCAACGCAACAAGTGCTATGAAGCCAATTAACATCGCAATTACATTGAAACCCACTTTTAAACCTTCGCTGGCACCGGCCGCGATAGCATCGAGCAAATTAGCATGCGTTTTCTGGATCTCTAATTTGACAGCACCTTTTGCGTCTGACTGGAGAGTTTCAGGAAAAACTATTTTTGAAATAACTAATGCGCCTGGCGCTGCCATTAAACTGGCAGCAATAAGGTAAGGTGCAGGTACGCCCAATGAAATATAGACTGCCATAACCCCTCCGGCAATACAGGCAAAACTACCTGTCATAGAAGCCATTAACTCAGAATTAGTCATATTCTTAAGATAAGGCTTGATCATAATCTGTGCTTCTACCTGGCCTACAAAAGTGCTGGCTACGTTTGAAAGTGCTTCGACCCCGCTGACGCCCATTAACCAGTAAACCAATCTTGCAATGAGAGAGACTACCCTTTGCATGATGCCAAGGTGATACAGCATGTTGACTAAAACAGCAACAAAAATGATGGTAGGAATAATCTTGAAAAAGAATACAAAGTCGTTCCCCGGACCGAAAGCGCGTTGCATGAGATCAGGCCGCACAAGCGTACTAAAAACAAAATCGGCACCCTTATCTGAGAAGGAAAGTAATTTCTGAACTTTTTCGCCCAGCCATTGAAAAATGGCCTGACCTATATCTGTACGGAGAATGAAAACGGCAAGTCCGAATTGAAGTGCAAGCCCTACGCCTACTGTTCGGTAATTAATTGCTTTTCTGTTGTTCGACATTGCGAAGGCAATGCCAAGAATCAAAATAATACCTAGCAGTCCCGTAAATCTTTCCATAAATATTCCGTTGTCACTTTTTTGCCAAAGGTGCAAAATAACAACAAAATACTTGTAAGTTACCTATGACTCAAAATATCAGGAATGAGCCCAATTATTTGCTTGATTTGTCTGATTCCCTGGCGGAAGCGGAAAGATCCGATTGACGGTGAATGATCTTCCATGAGTTGGCTTCTTTGCGAAACAAAACCGTTACATGCAGGTCGATTACCCTTCCGTTTGCAAGCTTGTAGTGCTCTTTTTGTAACAGATAACCCTGGCCAGCAGCTTCATGGCTTGCTATCTTTTCAAAAGTGTATGTTGATTCTTTCGACAGTTGTTTGCTCGTCGCATTTAATGTAGCCTCAACGGCCTGCCATCCTTTAATTTCGCCCACTGCCTTTTCATCGAAAATAGTCACGTCTTCTTTATGTGACCACATTGATTTGGCGAGGTCAGGATTGCCTTTTGAAAGTTCACTATTTGCTTGTTGCAACTTCTCAATGGCAGCATTGAATGATTCAACCGGGAAAGTTTTTTGAGGGCTTGCGCTGCTATAACCGGCAGTGACGACATTTTGGTTGACCTCCCTGGCTTTTGTTCTGTATTTGAACGAAGAGGCTAGAAGGATAAGTAGGATGAATACGGAAATATTTCTTTTCATGGCTAATAGATATTATCTTCTCTGGGATCTGGTTACAAATATCTCAGTTAAAGTATTTAAAAAATAGAGTATAAATACCTGATTATAGTACGTGGTTCCACTTAAATACGTCCTTTGTCTAAAAAAATTATATTTCGGGCACAAAAAAAGGAGAACGGTAAAGACCGTTCTCCACATGAACCCGATTACTACTTTGAATTAATATCCTAAAACCGGCGAAAGCCATTTTTCAATTTCTTCAAGCGGCATATTTTTTCTTCTTGCATAGTCCTCCACCTGATCCTTAAATATCTTACCCACAGGGAAATACCTGCTTTCCGGATGGGAGAAATACCAGCCACTCACACTACTTGCGGGGTACATAGCATAGCTTTCCGTGAGGGTGATACCCAGTTGTTCAGCACCCAGTAAATCGAACAGCATTCGCTTTTCAGTATGGTCCGGGCAGGCAGGATAGCCAGGTGCCGGACGGATACCCATATATGCTTCCTTAATGAGGTCTTCATTTGTCAGATCTTCACTATCAACGTAGCCCCATAATTCCTTACGGACCCGCTCGTGCATCAACTCGGCAAGCGCTTCCACCAACCTGTCGGCTAGTGCTTTCACCATAATGCTATTGTAGTCGTCGTGGTCTTTTTCGTATTTATCAAGAAGCGCCTCTATTCCGATCCCGGCAGTTACTGCAAATCCACCTACATAATCCGTCTGCCCTGTTTCCAATGGCGCCACAAAGTCTGAAAGGCAATAGTTGGGCAGGTTGGATGCTTTCTGGCTTTGTTGCCTCAAATGATGAAGAACCACTGCCGTGTCGGCAACCAATTCTCCCGCATTCAGATTCTCCAATCCTTTCTGGCTGATCTTGTATTCTATGTGCTGATGCGAACCGTGTCTCTCACAGGCAACCTCACGGGATTGTTCCTCAAAATGATGCAGCACAATGTCGTCCTGGATAGAATTGGCAGGCCAGAAACCAATTACCGCCTTCGCTTTCAAAGTTTTATCACGAATGATCTCTCCCAAGAGTACCGCAGCGTCTTCAAAAAGCTTCATTGCTTCCGCGCCAACCACTTTGTCTTCAAATATCTTGGGATACTTGCCGTGCAGCTGCCAGGTCTGGAAGAATGGCGTCCAGTCAATGTATTTGGCAATATCGGCTAGTTCGTAGTCGTCATAAACCCTTGTTCCCAAAAATTGCGGCTTGGTGGCTTTGAAATTACTCCAATCGATTTTTGCCTTATTATTTCGGGCCTTGTCAATGGCAACATGCGCTTTTTCACCTCCTCTTTTCGCGTGATCGTCACGAAGTTTGGCGTATTCTGCTTTGATGTTTAGCAATACATCTGCCTGGCTTTGATCGCTCTGAATCAGCTTGCCTGCGACCGGTACCGAGCGTGAAGCGTCGAGCACGTGAATGACCGCACCTGAGTAATTCGGATCGATTTTTACGGCCGTATGTATCCTGGAAGTGGTTGCGCCGCCGATCAGCAATGGCATTTTGAAATTCCGGCGCTCCATTTCTTTTGCCACACCGACCATTTCATCCAATGAAGGCGTAATCAATCCCGAAAGACCAATGATATCAACATTATGTTCAAGCGCCGCTGCGAGGATTTTGTCCGTAGGCACCATTACCCCAAGATCAATGATCTCGTAGTTATTGCAACCCAACACGACGCCCACGATATTTTTTCCAATGTCATGAACATCACCTTTTACGGTTGCGAGCAAAATTTTACCAGCAGAATTACTGCCCTCGCTTTTTTCAGCTTCGATAAATGGCTGCAAGTAGGCAACCGCTTTTTTCATCACCCTTGCAGACTTAACAACCTGTGGCAGGAACATTTTACCCTCACCGAACAAATCACCTACAATACTCATCCCGTCCATCAAAGGGCCCTCAATCACCTCTAATGGCCTGCTGAATAAATGCCGGCATTCCTCCGTATCCTCATCTATATAATCCGAAATCCCTTTTACCAATGCATGTGAAATACGTTCCTTAATTGGCAACAGTCGCCAGGTCAGATCCGGGCCGGTTTGCGTTTTCCCTTTGTCCTTTACAGTTTCTGCGTATGTTACCAAACGCTCGGTAGAATCAGGACGACGGTTTAGAAGCACGTCTTCCACTAACTCCAAAACGTCTTTTGGTATTTCATCGTAAATGCCAATTTGCGCTGCATTCACAATTCCCATATCCATTCCAGCCTTGATCGCGTGGTACAAAAACGCAGTATGGATCGCCTCACGAACAGGTTCATTGCCTCGGAAGCTAAACGACACATTGGAAACACCACCCGATACTTTTGCATGCGGCAGGTTCTCCTTGATCCAGCGAACCGTATTGATGAAGTCAACCGCATAGTTGTTATGCTCTTCCATACCGGTCGCCACGGTCAGAATGTTCGGGTCAAAAATGATGTCTTCGGCCGGGAATCCTACTTCATCCACCAAAATTCGATATGCCCTGGCGCAAATTTCTTTTCTTCGTTCAAAATTATCCGCCTGACCTTGCTCATCGAATGCCATTACCACAGTGGCAGCGCCATAGCGAAGTACCGTCCTTGCCGACTCTTTGAATTTCTCCTCACCCTCTTTCAGCGAAATAGAGTTTACAATGGACTTACCTTGTACACACTTCAAACCCGATTCAATCACTTCCCATTTGGAAGAATCGATCATGAGCGGAACTTTGGAAATATCGGGTTCAGACGCAATAAGGTTCACAAAAGTCTTCATAGCCTCCACACCATCGATCATCCCTTCGTCCAGGTTGACATCGATCACCTGCGCGCCGCTTTCCACCTGCTCACGGGCTATAGTAAGTGCTTCGTCGTATTTACCTTCGCGGATCAGCCTGGCAAATTTCTTCGAACCAGTTACGTTACAACGCTCACCAATGTTCACAAAATTGGTCAGCTCAGTGATTTTCACCGGTTCGAGCCCCGACAGCTTCATTACTGTATCGGCCGCAGGTAATGATCTTGGGCTGTACTTTTTTGCAAGGTCCGCAATCACCCGAATGTGTCCAGGCGTAGTCCCGCAGCATCCACCAATGATATTGATCAGATTGTCCCTCAAAAATCCGTCAATCACCTCACCCATTTGCTCCGGTGTTTCGTCGTATTCGCCCATTTCATTAGGCAAGCCTGCATTCGGGTGGGCAGATGTGTAAAAAGGTGACTCTTTTGCCAGAATCTGCACATATGGCCGCATTAGGTCGGCACCTAACGCACAGTTCAAGCCAACCGATAGAAGCGGCAAATGCGAAACAGAAGTCAGAAACGCTTCGGTAGTTTGCCCCGACAATGTACGTCCCGACGCATCGGTAATGGTTCCGGAAATCATGATAGGCAATGCCTCGCCCTCAGCAACTCTCCATGACGGTAGTCTCTCAACTTTTCCGTTTTTGGCGTCCGTAAAAAATTTATCTATTGCAAAAAGCGCTGCTTTTGCATTCAAAGTATCAAAAATCGTTTCAACAAGCAGCAAGTCGCAACCTCCGTCGGTTAAGCCTTTTACCTGCTCATAATATGCCTCCACGAGCTGATCAAAGCTGATAGCACGAAATCCCGGATTATTTACATCCGGCGATAACGAAGCAGTACGGTTAGTCGGCCCGATAGAACCGGCTACAAATCTTGGTTTGTCGGGTTCATTTTCAGTGAAAGTATCCGCTACTTCGCGAGCCAGTCGTGCTGACTCAAAATTGAGCTCATACACCAGCGCCTCCATGCCGTAATCGGCCATGGCAATGGTAGTCCCCGAAAAAGTATTGGTTTCTGCAATGTCCGCCCCTGCCTCAAAGTAGGCGGCATGAATTTCTTTAATGATATCAGGGCGGGTTAATGAAAGCAGGTCATTATTTCCCTTAATGTCTTGCGGCCAATCACTGAACCGTTCCCCCCTGTAATCGTGATCCTCCAATTTGTAACGTTGGATCATTGTACCCATAGCGCCGTCAAGTACCAGAATGCGGGTTTTCAGAATGTCACGGATATCTGCTTTTTGAGTTGCTACCATTTATTTTCTCTTTTAACTAACTGATTATATCTCGCCGGAAAAGCCAGAGGCTTACAATGTCACAAATTTAACTCAATAGATGTTTTGTTCAATAAAATCAAAAAATTCAGACGAATAGTCTATCAGTTTCAAGTCTGATAAATTATTTATCTATATTCGACCCGTACTAAAACTGAATAAAGATATTCTATCTATGTATAATCTGGATGATACCGACGCCAAAATCCTTCATTTCCTGCAACAGGATGCTACATTGAAAACACGGGAATTGTCGGAAAAGTTAAACCTCTCCTACACGCCGGTATACGAACGGGTGAGAAGACTCGAAAAAGAAGGGGTTATCAAAAAATACGTCGCGCTTGTTGATAGAGAGAAAGTTGGGAAAAAGCTGATGGCCTTTTGCAACATTGCGCTCAAAGAGCATTCCAAGGTAATGGGGGAGAAATTTGTTAAGGCGATCTCGGCCATGCCCGAGGTAATGGAGTGTTTTAATATTTCGGGAGACTACGATTTTTTATTAAAAGTAGTAGTGGACGATATGTCGCAGTACCAGCAATTTTTAATGCAAAAACTCGGGTCACTGGATAATATCGGGAGCACGCACAGCCTGTTTGTAATGGGAGAAATCAAAAATTCATCCGCATTGGAAATGCTGCCTGATAAAAAATAAATACGGAGCCGGAAAATCCAGCGCCGTATTCCAACTCACCCCTAACAAAAGATTTTAATGCTTTTTATGTCTTCTCAGCGGCTGTTCCAATTCCTTATTGAAAGTACCGTCTGCATTGAATAACAATATCTTCACTTTATCGTCCTGCAGTATCCCTACAAAATACTCTCCTGCATCATTAGTAGCGGCCAGCTTGATCGTCGCACCCGCATATGACGAAGTAATATAATCTGTAATCGTGGAAGGTAATGCAGTAATTTCTATTTTAGTAAGCTTGGCTTTATGCCCGTGTTGCTTCAATTCTTCCTTGAAGGTACCGTCCGCATTAAACAACAGCCCCTTTGCAGTACCGTCCGCCAAAGTAATCGCTACCACCACTTTACCTGCCTGATCCTTGGCCGCATACTTAATCTCAGAACCCGGATAGGTAGTACTGATATACGTTGTAATGGGCGCTGCCAGATCTACCACCGCCACTTCCGTCAATTTACCTTTGCATTTACCAATCGTAACCGAATCCGTAGCTACCGAATACCTCGCCGCCGACTCTACCACATTTTCAAAATCAGAGGATTCCTCTACTGCATCCGGACTCGCCGCATCATCTTTCTGACAAGCAGCAAACCATACGCTCGTCAAAACAACCAGCAAAAGTGAAATTTTTTTCATGATCAACTCACGGGTTTTTGTGAATGTTTAAAACTGTTTTTAGGGATTACGCCTCCCGGGAATGTACTGTTGCAGCCAGCAGGCAATTTTTCCTCAATTTTTTAGTCCCAAAAAGCTGTACTTCCCGCTTTTTGATACCACCATATTTTTTCGTAATTTTTTGCAACATATTGATCGAGTACGGCGTAAGTGTTAAGTAAGTAATTCGATCCCTGACAATTTGATACCCTGACTTTGCTTTTTGGAAGAAAAATATCCTTTAGTGAAAACGACTTCAACTCGGTCGTGGCTGCATGCATCGCTGGCAACAGCCAGGCGCAGCGGCATCTTTATAAACAATTTTTCGGGTATTCGAAAAGCATTTGCCTTCGCTATACCGCCACTACTGAGGAGGCCGAAGAGGTATTGAACGAGGGATTTCTGAAGGTCTTTAATAATTTGGAAAAATATGACTGCAACCATCCTTTCAAGGCTTGGTTGCGAACGATTATGGTTAATACGGCGATCAGCTACTACCGCAAACATAAAAAGCATAGCGAGGATGTAATTGCTCTGGAGGATGCGCCGTACCCCAAATTTGAAGAAGATGTAATAAGCCAGATCACTGCGGATGAAATTCTTCAGCTGATCCAGCAGATAAAGCCTGTTTACAAAAACGTGTTCCTGCTGTACGTAGTAGATGGTTACAACCATCGTGAAATAGCAGATTTGCTGCAAATTAACGAAGCTACGGTACGATCACATTACGTTCGTGCCCGCGCCCGTTTGCAGCATTTAATTAAACAATATTACCCAAATCTCTTCCCAAGTGATTGGGCCGTAAAGTCATTCAGAGGAAATGAAAACTAATAAATTTGAGAACACTATACGCCGGAAACTAGAGAGTATCGAACCAGACTTTCATGAGCAGGACTGGGCGCGCATGCAAAATTATATGCACGCACACACTCCGCCGACTTTCTGGCAACAATACAGTTCGTGGGTAGGTTATGCTGCCGCTGCTTCGGTGACGACGGTGATGGCGTTCCTGTATGTGAACCAGCTGTCAAAAAACAACCACCTGGTTTCCGATGTTAAAAATCTGCAGAACCAGATCGAGGTGATTAAAAACCAGCCGGCTCCGGTTGCAAAAACGGATACAGTTTACCTGGTACAAAAGGAAATGGCTCCGGAAAATGCCTTTTCTGTTCCGCAAATACAGGATCGTCTGAGCTATGCCGAGTCACAAACTCTTGAAAATCAAAACTCAACGAAGGAAAATCAGGATTCACAAGCTCTATCCGACATTAATAACGGGGCACAAAATTCTGACCGCGTGACTTCCACTACATTACCCGAATCAGTTGCCAATGTTCCTGCTGAAAACTTCAATAAGAATGGATCAGGAAAAATCAATGAGACATATCCACGTCAAAACCCAGCAACCATTCAATCGCAGGAAACTGTGGAATTGGCAAAAAATGAAATTCACGCATCTTCTGGCTACGCTGGCGTTACTTCCGGGGCAGGACAAAAAGTACTTGGCACTGAATCAGGAATTTATGCGATTCAAAATGCCGTCGGAATGAATAATGGTTATGTTCTGTCGAGAAAAATGAGTTACAATCTTGCCAACAGGTTGTCTGTTAGGCAGGTACAACGTGCTTTTGCTCCGGTTGCTAATACGCAGCTGGCAAAGGCTACGGTTTCTGACAAAAAAGTGGAGAAAACAACTCAGACAGAGAACGTTATTCCGAAGCTGCCATTGAAAGTACCTTACCGTTTTGGCGGTGGGATACAGATAGAAAAAGGTGGCCAGGCAAAAACCATCGTGGCTGAAGTGCTCGTGTCCAAGAAGTTCTCCATCTCGGCAGGAATCAGTTGGTTGAAGGTAAAACCAATGGAGTTTTTTACCGAAAAGGTGTTCCGGGAGAAGAACAGAAAGGATTTCAAACAGACAAATCCTGGCGAGGTACCGTTGATATTTGAAATTTATAACATTAAGGTAAATCCTACACTTGTGCAGATTCCGCTTACCGTGGCTTTCCGTAACACATTAAAAGATGATTGGGCTTATTATGCCGGGGTAGGAACGAATATAAAGATATCTTCCAAGGAAAGGATCTCTTATGACTGCCAGGCACCGAACAATCTGTTCTTTAACCAGACTTTCGAACATAAAACCAATATTCCGGCAGTAAGTTCAGTTAATTTTTCACTGGGTATCGAGAAAACCTGGCATCCGATTGTAGTCCAGGCAGAAGGTTATTTATTTACCTACTTCAAACCGCTCACACCGTTTAGCAATAGTGCTGGCCCAGGTGTAAAAGTTAAGTTATTGTATCAGATAGGTGGTAAAAAAATGTAAATAGCATATCGGAACTTTCACGCACAATAATAGAAACTTGTTCGTGAAAGTTCTATTTTTGGCTTTTATTTACTTCCCTATTAACTAGCTTTTGAAATTCGCTGCAATAGACATTGGATCCAATGGTGCCCGTATGCAAATATCTTCGGTATTGCAGGACGAGGGTGTCTCCCGCTTTAAAAAAGTTGAATACGTCAGATTTCCTCTTCGGCTAGGTCATGATGTTTTTACGCAGGGCAGAATTACTTCCCAAAGTGAAGACCGCATGATGAAGCTGATGCTTGCCTACCAGCTGCTGATGGAGCTGCACGAGGTGGACGATTACATGGCTTGCTCTACGTCGGCCATGCGTGAAGCTGAAAACGGTTACGAAGTCCGTGAACATATCGAAAATCGTACCGGCATTCACATTCAGATCATTGACGGACAACGCGAGGCTGAGCTGGTGAACAATGTAGTTGTAAAATCACTGGGCGAAGGCCAATACATTCACATTGATGTTGGCGGCGGCAGTACGGAGCTGAATGTTTATAAAGATCGTCAGAAAATCAAAGCTAAGTCTTTCAAACTAGGATCGGTGCGGTTGCTGGAAGGCAAGGAGTCTAAAAACTCGTGGCTTAAAATAAAAGAATGGATCAACCAAAACGTTGATTACAGCCTACCTATTCAGGCCGTAGGGACAGGCGGTAACATTAATAAGCTCTTCGATCTTTCATCCAAACTAACGGAAAGCTCTACCAGCCTGGATGAAATTGTGAGAATGAAGGAGTACATTTCCCAGTTTACATTGGAGGAACGTATCAATAAGCTGCAATTAAACCCCGACCGTGCCGACGTAATTGTACCGGCAGGCGACATCTACACATCGGCAATGATATGGGCTGGCGCAGAAGTCATTCACGTTCCGGATGTGGGCTTGAAAGATGGAATGCTACAACTTTTATATGACAGGGCATGTCGCAAAAAAAAGGCCTGAAACCAGGCCTTTTAACAAACTCTTGCATATTGCTTACCAAACCTGTTCCAGATCCTTCGCAGAATATTTGTGATTTCTTTCCGTAAAGACAGAATCCTTTGCTTCTCGTTTCAGGTTCAAAGGATTCTTCTTGCTCAACTTGGCGATCGCCGCCACGGGGAACAATACAATGAAAAACACGGCGGACAAAAGAATCCTACCATTGATCGCACCTAATATCTCCGCTATTTTATACCAGCCCTTCACGATCAGGTCTCCGATCGCCGGAACTGCAATGCTTAACACGCCAACTACAGCGGCCGCAATCAGGAAATATGGGTATTGAGATTTGAAGATAAAATAAAGTACCACCAATCCGGTAACGATGACCAACTGGGCTTTGGCCTTTTCTGATTCACTCATTCTGATATTAATGATTAAATACAGTGATATTGGCAATCATAAGATCCAATATCACTGTAATGAATTTGAATGTAAAGTTTGAACTTCCGGCGCAACAAACTAGAACAATGTGTAGATAAAAGGAGCTACTGCTGAACCACCTCCTATTACGATCAGCACGCCAATCAATAGCAATACAATAATGACAGGAGCAAGCCACCACTTCTTGCGCTCCTTCATAAATGCGAACAAATCTGTTAAGAAATCCATTTTATTCTAATGTTTTGAAATTTAAAGTTAAAAAATTTTAATATTCTAATATAATTCTGAAATAAACAAAGTGTTATGGTTTCTTCATCGCTTTGTACAACCGGTCTGCGATGAGGCCATTCAACGCTGCACTGCCGTGTCCGTCGTTCTTTCCAACCACTCTTTCCTTCTCTGGAATCTTCACAATTCCATCATTGATGCCTACAACGGTTACTCCCTTAGATTTGAGGAAGTCCTCAACGGGTTTCGTATAGCCCGCACTCTTATCGATCTGAAATAAAAACGGAATGAAAACAGCATACATTTTAGCACCGATACTGTCCTTATATGCAGTCATTTCGGATAGATCACGCAAATGAGAATGGAGTACCGTCGTATCGGTATAGGCAGTTTGCACGAATTTTTCAAAAGTGCTGAAACCGGTGTGCGGTAGCTGCCAGTAGATAAAATTTGGAAGGTAAAACCGTTTTACAATAGTGGCCATCGGGCCTTTGAGATCTGCATAAGGTTCCGCTCCTGAAAGCGTCAATCCTTTTTCGCGACCCACTTTTTCAATGTCATTGGGAAAGTATTCAAGGATAACAATGTCAGGTTTAACCGGGAATTCCTTCAATCGCTTCGCTTCATCACGGGTATCAGCACCCGACATTCCCAGGTTATAAACATTATATTGATCAGTACCCAACTTGGATTCCAGGATATTCGAAAAACGCTCGTTCACATCCTTCAAACCATGGCCTGCGGCAAAAGAATCACCAATGACGAGCACCTGTTTTTTCCCCGACTCTTTTCTAACCTCTTTATCATGATAACCCAATGCATTTACGGGATTCCAGTATTTCTCCCACCATATCTGAGATGCTTTTGACAGCACTCCTTCATGGCTTTGCGGAATGTACATGAAAATGATTTCAAGGAAAATAAGTGTTACCAACAAGGGAACAGTAATGGTAACAATATTCGCAACCAGTCCTTTGGCTTTGCTTTTTACAACACCATAGTAGAAAATCCTGAGGATCTCAACGATAAGAAGCAACCAGAAAGCGAGCTTTGCCAGTCTGACGTACCAGCTGTCACTCTGCGGAAAACCCGGATAGTCAAATTTGACATGAAATTTATCCGGATAAAAAAGGAAGATGAAAATGAAGCCCAGGAAGATTATCCTTACCAAGCTTGTTACAATTTTAGATGCCATTTGTGTATGCTGATAATAGAAGGGTGCTTAATCCAGTACAAACTCTTCTTTCCAGTTGTCCTTTTCGAGCCATTCGGGCTGCTGCTTTTTATCAAATATAAAATTCCCAACAACCAGATAGTCCATCTCCGTGCGCATAAAGCATCTATACGCATCATTAGGCGTACATACAATAGGTTCTCCACGTACGTTGAAGCTGGTATTCACGATCACCGCATATCCTGTAAGTGCTTTGAATGAATCAATCAGTTCGTAGTAACGAGGATTTGTCTCCTTATGAACCGTTTGAATCCTGGCCGAATAGTCAATATGTGTAATCGAAGGAAGGTCTGAGCGTTCGAAATACAGTTTCTCCCGTAGGTCCATAGCGCTGTAATTGGCTGGTACCGGCTTGCGTCTGCTTTCGGCGACCGGATGTACCAACAGCATGTAAGGAGAAATACCCTCATAATCAAAGTAGTCACCACAATCTTCTGCCAAAACCGACGGAGCAAAAGGACGGAACGACTCTCTGTATTTGATTTTGAGGTTAAGCTTTTTCTGCATTTCAGCATTCCTTGGATCGCCCAAAATACTCCTGCCACCCAATGCCCGGGGGCCGAACTCCATTCTTCCTTGAACCCAGCCTACTACATTTCCTTCCGCCAATAACTTCGCAGCCTCAGTAGACAGATCCTTGAAATTCTCGTAATGTGTGTAAATCGCTTTATATTTCTTGGCAGTCAAGGCCACGTCAAGGTCCGAGAAAGTTGGCCCCAGATATGAGCCACGCATCGCGTCAGCTTTCCAGGTAATTTTTCGCTCTTCGTTGAAATAGATATGATATGCTGCCTGGGCCGCACCCAAAGCTCCTCCTGCATCACCGGCAGCGGGCTGGATAAATATGTCCTTAAATATGTTGGCTTTTTGCAGCTTTCCGTTAGATACGCAATTGAGTGCTACGCCTCCGGCCATACATAAGTAGTCGGCTCCGGTGAGCCTCTTCGCCTCTTTCGCCATGCGGATCACCGCTTCTTCTGTAATGTTCTGAATGGCAAGTCCCAGGTTGCAATGAACAGCTTCCAGGGCATCTTCCGGTCTTCTGGTCTTAAATCCGAAAAGCGCTTCCCATTTGTGCTCATTAACCATTTTGAGCCCGGTAGCATAATCAAAATATTCCTGATCAAGCCACACTGACCCGTCTTCTTTGAGGTCGACCAATTCTTTCAGAATGATTTCCTCATACTTCTTAATATCAGGAGAATCGGGGTTTCCGTAAGGCGCGAGTCCCATCAGTTTGTATTCGCCGGAATTAACCCTGAAACCAAGGAAATATGTAAATGCAGAATATAGCAGACCTAGCGAATGCGGAAATCTGAGCTCTTTAAGAATACTGATATCTTTGCCTTCTCCAAGACAAATCGATGCGGTTGCCCATTCTCCTACCCCATCAATTGTCAGAATTGCTGATTTCTCGAAAGGTGAAGGATAGAAGGCGCTCGCAGCGTGCGACAAATGATGTTCCGGGAAGAGCAGTTTAACTTTTTTCTTTTTATCGTAGCCGAGTTTGACCAGCTCTTCATTGATAAGACGCTTTAAAAACATCTTTTCCTTTATCCAGACAGGCATTGCGGTCAAAAAAGACCGGACACCCTTTGGTGCAAAGGCATAATAAGTTTCAAGGAGTCTTTCAAACTTTAAAAGCGGTTTGTCATAGAAAACAATGGCATCAAGTTCATTAAGCGACAATCCACCGTATTCAAGGCAAAATGCGACAGCATGGGAGGGGAACCCTGGATCGTGCTTTTTACGGGTAAAACGCTCTTCTTGTGCTGCTGCTACTATTTCACCATTATCAATCAGAGCCGCTGCCGAATCGTGATAGAAAGCCGAGATACCTAAAATTTTCATTAAAAATATTTAATTATATGTATAGTTACTGCCTATGGGGTCCAAAAGGCGTGCAAGTTAAGCATTTTGCTTAACCCTACAACCGGGCAAGGCCTTGGTTTTATCATAGCGAATGAACCAATTGTCTAATAATCAGCAATATATGTAACTCCCACGCTTACTACCGCCACTGGTACCAGCACACATCAGCACCATAAACAACTGATAATGAATCCATTTATGGTTAACATTAAATTATTACAACGCTTTTTGCCGGATAATAAATTGTACAATTTCATGAGCAAAATGCTGCGCTCCCGGTTCACTCACATGGCATACGTCGCAAAATAAAGTAGAATCTTTGGGCATGCGGTTCTTCATATCCAGAAACAAAACCCGATTTGCGGCGACCAATTTTTTCAGGATACGATTATGTACCTGCACGCCTTTTCTAACGCCTTCCGGTTTTCCCCAAATAGTGACTGGCGAGGCGTAATTGCAGCCTGCAAAATGTTTCATGTCACTTTCTTCACCTGTAAGTTTTACATTGTCGGGAAAATAAGTTGCATAGCTCATTAGCACCAGTTTATCCTTTCTGGAACGAGCGGTTGTGATAATTTTCTGGATGCTTTTTGGTAGGTTCCGGCGGTCTTAATGTCGGCGCCAAAACCTGCAAGCGCGGGGCCGACCTTGTCCTGGCTGATGTAAACTTTGTGAATAATCTTATCGCTCACCGTATCTATCTACCTCATATCACTATTTTAACTGGTTTGTGCTCTTCGTCGAGCGCTACAAAAGTAAATATGCCGGTTACGGCCTTTTCTCTACCTTCCTCGTACATCTTTTCCACAAAGATATCGACACGCACCTTCATGCTCGTGTTCCCCACGGTCTCTACCCTGCCTACCAACTCTATAATCGTCCCAGCAGGAATGGGACGCGTAAAATCAATGCGGTCGGAAGATACGGTTACGCAACGGAGCCGCGAAAAACGCGTAGCGGTAATAAATGCAATCTCATCCATCATCGACAACGCAGTTCCGCCGAAAAGTGTATCGTAGTGATTGGTGTTGTTTGGAAAAACGGTTTTGAAAACACGTGTTTCCGAGGCGAGTATCTTTTCTTCTAATGTCAAAACGTTGATTTATAAAAATGATATTTTATCTGTATTGTCAAAAATGGTTCTTAATAGCGAGGCTTACTAACTTGTCATCTCTACATAGCCTGGCTTCACACGGCTGACCTGAAACCTTTTCTTGAGGCGGATAAACGGTTTTTCAACAAAATACCAGGAGAGGGCCGCAACTCCAACAAGCAAGAAGAGGCTCAGGATTATGTTCGACTGCTCGGTCAATCTAACTTCAACATGAAATAAACGGCGAAAAAGCTTAATCATGAGCGGAACAATCAGATATGGTATCAACATATGGTACATGTATATGCCATAACTGATTTTACCGACATACCTTATGAAACGATTTTCAATAAACCTGCCAAAATAGGATTTAAATCCAGTCCCGTAGCTAGCTTTGGCCACAAGGTACAAACAAAAAATTGATGCCCCGGTTCTAAAAAAAAGCGCTTCAAAGAGCGATCTCTGATCAGCGGTACATAAAATGAAGAATACCAGGGCCCCATAGACTGCCCACCAACGAATATTTCTTACAAATTTCTCAGCAGCCTTGTCTTCCGCAAGTATAATTGCCCAGAGAGCTCCCATGCCAAAAGAATCCAGACAAGTGGGCACTAACACCCCGGCGTTATTCTCCAAAAAGAATAGCACACCGCGGGTTAGTAAAGCCAGAAATATCACACCAATAACAACCGTCTTCAAGAACCTATTTGGTACTTTCCAAATGATCAGAGGCCAAAAAATGTAAAATTGCTCTTCTACCGCCAATGTCCAGTAAATGGATAGCACGTCCGCCCAATTACTGAATTTATCGATGAGAAAGTTAGATCCGTAGAACAAATAGTATGCGGGATGTGTATATAATTGAGTTTCAATAGGATCAATGAATGTGTTATACTGCAAAAACCAAATACAAATTAGCACGAGATAATAAATTGGGAAAATCCTTAAAATTCTCCTTGTCATAAATGCTCTGTACAGAGAAAATATGCCTTCCTCCTCAATATCGACTTTATTCTCCAGTAAAATCCTCGTGATTAAAAAGCCACTCAGGACAAAAAACAATGTGACACCTAACGGGCCGTTTGCAATCATGTTAACACCCTGCCGGTCAGGTAGCCAATGAAACACTATAACCAAACCCACAGCGATCGCACGCAAACCATCCAGCTGGGGAAAATATACGTCTCGGAATTGAGCATTATTTGACATACAACAATTATCATTAGTCCACAAAAGTTCGGACTAATAATAATTGTGTTACCGTACAGTATCCCTAAGCGATTAGCATCCGGTAACTATGAGTTATCAAAGCGATTTAAAGGACGTCGATTACTAAAAACGCTGAGAGAAACTCAATGTCAATCGACTCTCTTTCTGCCAAGATGTAGTACCATTCCAGGTTATCACTGATAGTTATTTATTGTCACTAATGGTCATTGGTTGTCATTCATTGTCACTATTAGTCATTGATAGTGATGACCATAAATGACAATCCCCTGACCATTATGCCTACCTAGCCCTCAACAGTAACCGATTCGCGCAGCAAGCTAGCCGCGGAAATCATGTTTCGCAAAGCTGCTTCTGTCTCGGGCCACTTTCTGGTCTTTAATCCGCAGTCCGGATTTACCCATAAGTTTCTCGCTGGAATCACCTTCAATGCCTTTTCAAGGAGGTAAATCATTTCGTCGACCGTTGGTATTCGTGGTGAATGAATGTCGTAGACGCCCGGCCCGATTTCGTTCGGATAGTTGAACTCTGCAAATGCATTCAGCAGCTCCATTTGCGACCGGGAGGTTTCTATCGTAATCACGTCAGCATCCATTGCCGCGATGGAATCGATGATGTCATTAAACTCTGCATAGCACATATGCGTATGGATCTGGGTCTGATCGGCCACCCCGGCTGCGCTGAGGCGGAAAGCATCCACCGCCCAGGTCAGATACGTTTTCCAGGCGTGTTTTCTTAATGGTAACCCCTCGCGAATGGCTGGTTCGTCGATTTGTATTATTTTGATACCAGCCTTTTCCAGATCAACCACCTCGTCGCGGATCGCAAGCCCGATCTGAAAAGCGGTGTCCTTTCTCGGCTGATCGTCGCGGACAAACGACCATTGCAGAATAGTGACCGGTCCGGTCAACATTCCTTTAACCAGTTTTTCAGAATTAGCCTGTGCAAATGAAGACCATTTCACAGTCATAGGAGCAGGCCGCTCCACGTCACCATAAATAATGGGTGGCTTCACACAACGACTGCCATAGCTTTGTACCCACCCATTTTGCGTAAAAACAAAACCCGACAAGCTTTCGCCAAAATACTCCACCATATCATTCCGCTCAAACTCGCCATGCACCAGCACATCTATACCCAATTCTTCCTGCCAACGGAGCGAGCTGATAATTTCTTCCTTAATGCGGTTTTCGTAGACTTCCAATGTCAGCGTCCCTTTTTTCAGGTTGGCCCTCAGCTGCCTGACTTCATCCGTTTGCGGAAAAGAACCAATGGTAGTCGAAGGAAAGAGAGGCAGTTTCAATTTTTCCAGTTGAATGGCTTGTCGCACAGAGAACTGATTTAAACGCTCGAAATCCTCCTCTTTAATGGCCGCAGCACGCTTTTTAACCACTGGCTTATGGATCAGCAGAGAGTTTTTCCGGCTTCCAACAGCTTTCTGGTTTGCTATAAAATCCTCATCCGACGCCCAGTCTGTGCCAGCCAGCTTTGCAATGGTGGTCACTTCCTTCAATTTCTGTTTGGCAAAAGCCATCCAGTTTTTAACGTCTGGCGTCAGTACCTCTTCATTTTTTTCAAGATCCAGATCATACGGACTGTGCAGCAAGGAAGATGATGGTGCAACAAATACCCGATTTTCACCCAAAACTTTAACTGCTTCTGAGACAAAATCCAGCGACTTTTGATAGTCATTTTTCCAAATATTCCGCCCGTCGACGACGCCTAATGAAAGTATTTTAGACGAAGAAACGAATGCCGCATCTTCTAAAAGAGACTTGAAACTCTCAGCCCCTCTTGTCAAATCAATGTGCAGCGCGTCAATAGGTAAGCCGGTTGCGATCGGCAAGTTTTCTTCCAAGGCATCGAAAAACGTGGCTACCAGCACTTTCAGCTTCGGTAATGCTTCCCTGATCTGTGAGTATGCGCTTTGAAACGCTAGTTTTTCCTTTTCCGTAAGGTCCAGTACAAGGCCTGGCTCGTCCAGCTGTACCCATTCTGCTCCGCGGGCTGAAAGCTCTTTTAATACTGAAATATATATAGGTAGCAGATTATCCAGCAGATCAATTCTATCAAACCCTCCCTCTTTTTCTTTTCCCAAAAGAAGGTAGGTAACAGGCCCCACGAACACTGGCTTGGTCACAATGCCTTGGTGCAAGGCATCTTCAAATTCCAGCAAAACTTTATCCGAATACCGGCGAAATTTCTGGTTTTTGACAAATTCTGGAACGAGGTAGTGGTAGTTGGTGTCAAACCATTTGGTCATTTCCATTGCCTTAATGTCCAGCCCGTCGCGTTGAATTCCTCTGGCCATTGCAAAGTACAGGTCCAGCTCACGGTTGGATTTTCCGTCGATCAACTGATGATATCGCTCTGGAATGGCGCCAACCATTAACGAAGTGTCGAGAACGTGGTCATACAGCGAGAAATCGTTTGAAGGGATCAGATCAATGCCTGCCTCTTTTTGAGTTTGCCAGTTCTCACGGCGGATCTGCTGCGCTACTTTTTGAAGTGCCTCCCGGCTGATTTTGCCGGCCCAGAACTGCTCACTGGCTTTTTTGAGTTCGCGGTGGCTTCCCACACGCGGATAACCCAGGTTGTGTGATAACATTGCATTTGTGTTTAAAGAGTTAATAAAAACCCTGTGAAAACACCCTCCCATCCTGATGTAAATTGACTGGATACTGATCAGTACTTCATACCATAGCAGGATTTACATACATTGACAGATACCGAAAGGAACCAGACAATGCTGCTCACGCTGAAACAATATGTGGTAAATCAATGCGTGGCTACTCCCCTTTCGTGAGAGAATAGTCATTGAGAGTAATGGCAAGTCTCCTGGCTTGCATCATTCTGACCGCCCTTCTCGCTGTACCTGTGGTTTACAACAATGGGACACCAGGGTCAAAATTTGTCCATTTTAATGATTGGACTGATACTTACAGTAGCACGACTGCCCGTGATTTGCACACGGTTCCTTTTTGTTTTGCTAGTTTTGGATGAGGGGTCCAAAGCAAAAACCATTACCCCGATTGACGGGCGTTCACAAAGAACGTTTCAAATTTAAAGTGAAAATTTATCGGCTTTTCAACATGTAACCGATTTAAGTGAAGCCGTAAGAAATTAATAATGCTCTGCGATAAATTATCTTTTTTACCCAAAAATGTGCAGTTCAAAAAGTGATTTTTTCAACCCGATTTCTACCATTATCTTCACTTTTGAATCAATGAAGCAGCTTCTTCGTCGAGTATCAATTCTGCATTGAGATGATTCTGTAATGCGGTGGCAGGAAAGTCAGCGGTTACCGGGAACGCCAGCGCACGCTTGATCACTTCTGCCTTCGAGCTGCCTGAGGCCAGCAGAATAGCGGTTTTGGATTCAAGAATGTGTTTGATACCGACCGTTATTCCTCTGGTCAGGATGGTGGGTTTTTCAAAATATTTTTGCCCAACTTCCTTGGTCACGGTTTCCAGTTCTGAAATGTGGGCGTAAGTGTCCCACGGGGTTCCTGGCTCATTGAGGGCAAGGTGTCCATTCATTCCAACTCCCAAAACAATGAGGTCCAAACCGCCCAGACTCGCCACCACCTTGTTGACACGGTCGCATTCGGCCTGCGGATCAATAGCTTTCCCATCGAAAAAAACGATCTGATTGTCCCTTAATCCAATGGGTTTCAAAAAATCCTTGTCGAGCAGGTCCCGGCAGCTTCCGTTGTCATCGGCTCCCATTCCGATCCATTCGTCCAAGCCAATAAAAATACATTTGGAAAAATCGGCCATTCCCTTCTGATTCGCGGCCGCCAGTGTGTGGAACATGCCAAGCGGTGTACTTCCCGAAGGCAGGCAAATGACGGCATTGGGTTTATTGGCCAGTAAGGTCAGTACGCGATCTGCCGCAGCCAGGCTCATCGATTGGTAGTCCGGGTAAATACTGATTTTGGGAGTCATGTTTTGAAGTAATCTTAAACTGTAAAGGCGACAATCTAAACATTCTTTCCAGGTGGGTAAACATTTCTCTTTAAAAAACACCAAAAACTGCAAGCCCAACCCTAACTTTACCACCAAAATAAGCATTGTTCATTTACATTATCCTTATACCTTAAAATGGAATATCGTGTAGAAAAAGACACCATGGGCGAAGTGCAGGTACCTGCCCATGTATACTGGGGCGCTCAAACGCAACGCTCTATCCAGAACTTCCCTATTGCTCAGGATATTAATAAAATGCCAAAGGAAATTATCAAAGCCTTTGCATACTTAAAAAAAGCCGCTGCCATTACCAACTTTGAAGCGGGTATTTTACCAGAAGAAAAAAGCATCCTGATCGGTCAGGTTTGTGACGAGATCCTTACTGAGCAGCTCGATGATCAGTTTCCGCTGGTAGTGTGGCAAACGGGCTCCGGAACACAGTCTAATATGAACTGTAATGAGGTAATCGCCTACCGCGGACACGTTTTGCAAGGCGGTGACCTGGCAGACAAGACCAAATTTCTTCATCCCAATGATGACGTAAACAAGTCGCAGTCGTCCAATGATACTTACCCGACTGCTATGCACATTGCGGCATATAAAATCCTGGTGGATGTAACCATTCCGGGTATCATTAAACTGCGTGATACATTGAAAGCTAAATCTGAGGCTTTCAGAAATGTTGTTAAAATCGGCCGTACGCACTTCATGGATGCGACCCCATTGACATTGGGCCAGGAGTTTTCGGGATATGCCTCCCAGCTCGACCACGGTTTGCGTGCTATTTACAACACACTTGCTCACCTTTCTGAACTTGCTTTGGGGGGAACTGCCGTTGGAACAGGTATTAACACGCCAGAAGGTTATTCAGAAAATGTGGCACAACATATCGCTGCATTGACAGGTCTTCCTTTCATTACTGCTGAAAATAAATTTGAAGCATTGGCTGCACACGACGCCATTGTAGAAGCGCACGGCGCATTGAAAACAGTGGCTGTAAGTCTAATGAAAATCGGTAACGACATCCGTATGCTTTCCTCAGGCCCACGCTCGGGAATCGGTGAAATACACATTCCCGACAATGAGCCCGGAAGCTCTATTATGCCCGGCAAAGTGAACCCCACCCAATGCGAAGCCATGACAATGGTAGCTGCACAGGTTATGGGTAATGATGTGGCGATCGGTATCGGCGGATCAAATGGTCATTTTGAACTAAATGTTTTCAAGCCTTTGATGGCCTATAATTTCCTGCATTCTGCTCGCCTGATCGGTGATGTTTGCGTTTCTTTCAATGACAATTGCGCTGTCGGTATTGAGCCGCTGCATGAAAACATCAAAAAGCATGTGAACAATTCATTGATGCTGGTAACTGCTTTGAACACCAAAATCGGTTATTACAAAGCTGCCGAAATCGCTCAGACTGCTCACAAAAACGGATCAACATTAAAAGAGACTGCAGTAGCCCTCGGCTACCTGACTCCTGATGAATTTGATGCATGGGTCAAACCGGAAGAAATGGTGGGCGATAATAAATAGCCTGTCAAATCATCATTTTTATAGCTATTTTCAGTGCTCCGTTTGTTAACGGGGCACTTTTGATTTTAACCGGTTTGGAAAATGAACATTAAAACTGAGCTGCTTGCCGATCCGAGACATTCCAAATTGATCGCAATGCGGATCGCTGCCTACGCCTGTACTTCGGATGCTGCCTTTAAAGAATTGATACATTGTTTTCTTTCCGATGATTTCCGGCTTGCCCAGCGTGCTGCGTACAGTGTGAGCATTGCTTCGAAACAAAAACCACAAAGCATTCGACCTTATATAGGAGTACTGGTGAGCCAGCTGAAACGCGCCGACATTCACGACGCCGTGATCCGAAACAGTGCCCGGATACTGGAAGAGATCGCAATTCCCGAAGAATTTCATGGCGAGTTAATGGACGCGTGCTTTGCGTTGGTCCAAAACCGGCAGACCGCCATTGCGATCAGGGCTTTTTCATTGACTATCCTTTATAATCTCAGCAAAATTTATCCGGAAATTAAAAACGAATTACGCGTGATCATCGAAGAAGCAATGGACTTCGAAACACCGGCTTTCCGCTCACGTGGAAAGAAAATATTAAAACATATTTAATGCAGCGGGCCGCGTCAAACGTATTGAGGTTCAAGACGTTTAAGTTATATTTACATTCCACAAAAGCGTCTGCCTTGATATTAATAAGAACACACGTTTTGTCAGGATTAGCCAGGAAAAACTTCGTTAAGTAAACCTCAATCTTCCCGCTAATCTAACATGCACTCTTGGTCTACCTCCTACCAGCAGCTACGTCTGTTTTTCGACGGCATGCTATGTATGATGGCTTTTTACGCCTTCTTTTCCTTTCTCCAGCACCGAAAAGCAATTTACTGGCAATACGCATTGTACATATTTTGCATGATGATCACCTTTTACCTGGATGACATTGATTACCAGCGGGCCGACTATAAACCCGGGGCCAATTTCGCGGTTTCATTCATTGAGTCACTGGCTTTTTTACTATATATCCGTTTCGCGATCCTGCTGATCGAAATTCCAAAGCTGGACCCGTTCAGTTATAAGTTACTGAGATGGATGTCGGTCATTTTGTGCGTCCAGCTCGCGATCGATGTTTTGTTCCTGCTGAGCGATGTTCCCGACAACATTAAGACGAGTAACTACATTCTTTTCCGAGCCGTTCTCGCAATCGGTGCTTTAGTAGTGGTGCCCCGTATATTGAAACTCCACCAGGCGGCCATTGCCTATTTTATCGCCGGGTCCTTCTTTTTTGTGATAGGCTGCCTCACTGCATTGTCTGTCAATTACATACCAATTATTTTTACCAAAAATCCTGACAACCCGTTCTCCTACCCGGTAACTTACATGCAGTTTGGCGTGATCCTGGAAGTACTCTGCTTCACATTGGGAATGTCTGTCAAAAACCGCCAGAATGAGAAGGAAATGATACTAGCCCAGGCCCAGCTTATTGAACAGTTGCAGGAAAATGAAAAGAAGCAATCAGCACTCCGTCGTATCCGTGATGATATCTCGCGCGACCTCCATGACGAACTGGGTGCCGATCTGAGTGGCATAAGCGCCATGAGCCATGCCGCATTACGACAGTTTAAAAACCAGGAGGCTGTCACTGCTCATACCATTAAAACGATCGGAGAAACTTCCCGGAAGGTGGTAACCCGCATGCGTGAAATCATATGGAGCCTTAATTCTACACACGATTCGGTGGGCAACTTTTCATTCCGGATCAAAGAAACGGCTTATGCATTGCTCGAACATCAGCCGATTGAGCTGAATATGCAGCTGCCAGCCGAAGAAATAGACCTGTACATTCCGAATGACTGCCGGCGAAATCTTTTCCTGGTTTACAAAGAAATCCTGCATAATGTGGTCAGGCATTCTCAGGCACAGAATGTGAAAATTGATCTGTTTGTAAGTAATGACAACATTAATCTCGTCGTCAAAGATGATGGTGTCGGATTTGCGGGAGAGACTATTAAAAATTCCGGAAATGGCTTGCTAAACCTGCGACAGCGGACCGCCGCGTTTGGCGGCAAACTGAGTATCGATTCCTATCCGGGGCGGGGAACTACTATTAGTGTTTTATGCCCGATCGAGGACAATATAATTTCTGTTTAACAACAATAATATCGATGTCGAAAGTTAAAGCAAGTGCAAAAACAGGTAAAACGTTTTACCTTGCTTCTTTAAACATAAAAATAAATGATCATCTACTGCCATTCAATGCTGGATGAGCCGCTCAGGCAAAAGCTCGTTGACACATTATCGCCTCAGCATATCATTCATTTCCGAACCGAAACTACCAGCGACGAAGAGGCGTTATCGTCTTTTCAGTCCGCAAATTATATTCTCGGCAACCCACCAGTTCAATGGTTTGACAATGTTTCCGACAATCTCAAATTCTGGCAACTGGATTCGGCTGGCTTCGACCAGTTTGCTTCCGTCCCGCTAAAAGATGGTGTGAAAGTAGCCAATATGGGCGATTGGTTTGCCCGGCCCTGTGCCGAATCCATCGTAGGCGGTGTACTTGCACTTTATCGCGGACTGGACACCTTGACTTTGCTCAAACAAAAATCAGAATGGGTTGGAGCCAAGCTCCGTGCCGAATTAAAAATTTTGTATCAGCAAAATGTTATTATTCTCGGCGCAGGGACAATAGGACAGTCGGTCAACGCGATTTTAAAAGGACTGGGCTGCAACACGCATATGATGGCGAGAACTTCTCCCGAAGCAGATTTACATAGCCGTGAAGATTTAATGAATGCATTGCCGCACGCTGACCTGGTGATCAACACATTACCCGGAACTGCTACTTACTTTGTTGACACGGAATTTTTCTCTCAAATGAAAGACCAAAGCGTGTACGCAAGCGTAGGCAGGGGCAGTACGACGGACGAGCATGCATTGATAGCAGTATTGAATTCAGGAAAACTGGACGGCGCCGTGTTGGATGTTACCGAGATCGAACCGCTGCCAGAGGAAAGCCCGTTGTGGAAAATGACCAATGTAATACTTACCCAGCACACCGGCGGCGGGCACAAACATGAACACATGGGCAAAGTAGATTTATTCCTGAACAACATTTTCGCACTGGAAAGCGGTGGAAATGTGGCTAACGAGGTAAATCTGGTGAAAGGCTATTAATCAAATGATCAGTTCAGAAATTTTGACAACAGAAGTGAATATCATTGACAGTATCAGGGAAAAATATTTTCTCAAATTTGGGAATACAGACAAAATAAGGGTTTTCAGGTCGCCAGGCCGTATTAACCTCATCGGTGAACATACGGACTACAACAATGGATTTGTACTTCCTGCCAGTGTAGACAAAGCTGTTTATTTTGTAATCTCACCCCGTGAGGACGACCAGGTAATCCTCTATGCCGCAGATCTCGACGAGTCTTTCGCTTTTTCTCTCGGCGATCTATCCAAGCCTGAAAAGTCCTGGCCACATTACCAAATTGGCATTATCGAACAGGTTCAGAAAATGGGTCTCACTATCGGCGGCTTCCAGGCTGCTTTTGGCGGCGACGTGCCGGTTGGTGCGGGCTTATCCTCATCGGCCGCATTGGAATGCTGTCTTTTGTTTGCATTAAACGAAATGTATGGCCTGAACCTGGACCGTTTTAGCATTGTAAAAATGTCCCAGAAAGCCGAAAACGAATATGTGGGCGTTCAATGTGGCATTATGGACCAGTTCGCTTCTGCTTTTGGAAAAGAAGAAGCCGTAATCCGTTTGGACTGTCGCTCGCTGGATTACGAATATTTCCCGTTCCCCATGGACGAGTACCTGCTCGTACTTTGCGATACCAGCGTAAAACACTCGTTGGCTAGCTCTGCATACAACACCAGACGCTTGGAATGTGAGCAAGGCACGGCTATCCTTCAAAAATATGATGCTAAAATTCTGAGTCTGCGCGATGGTTCGCCAAAGCTCGTTGAAGAGCATAAGGAGGAATTAGGAGATGTCATTTACCGTCGCTGTAAATTTATCACCGAGGAGATCCAGCGCGTTCAGGATGCCTGTGACCTGCTTTTGGAAGGTAATATGGCTGATTTTGGCAAAAAAATGTATGCAACGCACCATGGCTTGCAACACGAATACGAAGTGAGCTGTCCCGAGCTTGATTTTCTGGTTGCCGAAACACAAAACAATTCAGCGGTACTGGGAGCGAGGATGATGGGAGGAGGATTTGGGGGCTGTACTATTAATCTTGTCAAAAAAGATGCTGTACCTGAATTTGAAAAACAAATGAAAAGCGCCTATCTGGAAAAATACCAGATCGACCTGCCTTGTTATAGAGTGAAAATTACAACCGGTACCGAAGAAATCATTACCAACTAATCTATTCCAGCAAACCAGCAACTCTTAACCTTTACTTATGAGAAGACTACCCATTTTACTCACCGCACTGATTGGATTTGGCCTTTTCAGTTGCTCCAAAACAAACAAAGAAGAAAAAATGATCAGTACCATTTCCAAAGAAGCATTCGGCGAACTGCCCGACGGCCAGCAGGCAGACCTTTACACGCTGACGAATGCCAACGGCATGACCGTAAACATCACCAATTACGGCGGTATCATCACTAAATTGACCGCACCCGACAAAAAGGGCGAGTGGGCCGATGTGGTGCTTGGATTTGACTCGCTAGCGCCATACCTGGCGGGACATCCCTTTTTCGGCGCGCTCGTAGGCCGTTATGGGAACCGGATCGCGAAAGGAAAATTTAAACTGGACGGCAAGGAATATACATTGGCTATCAACAATGGCCCCAATGCATTGCACGGCGGGATTAAAGGTTTTGATAAGGTAATTTGGAAGGCAACCGAAATTAATCAGGATTCGGTTGTGGGCCTTCAGCTGGAATATCTGAGCAAGGATATGGAAGAGGGATATCCCGGAAATCTGACTGTAAAAGTGGTTTATACATTGGATAATGACAATGCATTGTCCATCAACTACACTGCTACTACTGATAAAGCAACCGTTGTAAACCTAACCAACCACTCATATTTCAATTTGACAGGACTCAAAAGAGACATTCTGGATCATGAAGTTTCCATTGCGTCGGATAGTATTGTCCCTATTGACACGACATTGATCCCAACCGGCAAGCTACAAGCTGTGGAGGGAACACCATTTGATTTCAGAAAGCCGACCAAAATAAGTTCAGGTATTGATAAAGTGGAGGACGAGCAGATCAAAAATGGCGGTGGCTATGATCACTGCTGGGTACTTAAAAGGACCGAACCAGGCCTGATGTTGTTCGCAACCGTTAAAGACCCTGAAAGCGGCCGCTTTATGGAGGTTTTCACAACTGAGCCTGCTGTTCAGTTTTATACAGGGAACTTCCTGGATGGCAAGTTGAAGGGTAAAAATGCGACTTATTCCAAAAGATTTGCGCTATGCCTGGAAACAGAGCACTACCCGGATTCACCTAATCAGCCTCAATTTCCTACGACCGTTTTGAAACCGGGCGAAACTTATAATACTACTACTAAATACCGGTTTTCGGCCAAGTAGTTAAAAGAGGAAGCATTTAACACGAGGACAATGATAGAGGCACCGATATGGACGGCTCTGTCATTGTCCTTATTTTTTAGAATCTTTTGACTAATTTTGAGTCACACACTATAAAAGTAGCATGCCCAAAATTCTGGAATATTTTGGCATAGTTTTCTATTTCTATTCTAACGATCACTTACCGATTCATGTCCACGTTTCTTACAATGAGTATGAGACAATTTTTGAGATATTTTTCGAGGATGGGACATTAAAGGATCTTAAAATACGACCTGCTGCTGGAATAGAGGCATTGCCTACGCCTCAGCTTAAAGAGGCGAGAAAAGTAATCGAAGCATATGCAGAGGTTATCGTAAATCGCTGGACAGATTTTTTTGTATTGAAAAAGAAGGTGTCAAGTATAAAAATCACTCAGAAATTATGATACTGACAGTCAAGGTACTTGCGGCAAATTATATGTCGGATTATAAAATTTTGATCCAATTCAGCGATGCTACACAGCAGGTAGTTGATTTTGAAAATTTTCTCAAAAAAAATCAACATCCTCAGCACGATAAGTATAAAGAACTGAAAGAATTCAAAAAATTCAGAATAGAGAGAGGTAATGTCGTTTGGGGCAAAGACTGGGATCTTATTTTTCCCGTAGAGCAATTACATGCCGGACAACTACAATTTTAGCCCGGATATTTTATTAAAATTTTAATTACCAATGCTTACAAGAACCGTAAAAATCAGCAATGTTACCAATTTGTCCGATGCACGTTATTGCGCCGGAATGGGTGTGGAAATGCTTGGTTTTTCAATAGATGAAGATTCTCCCAATCATATATCTCCTAAAAAATTCGAAGATATCTGCTCCTGGCTGGCTGGCGTTACCCTGGTAGCAGAGACAGCCCAGACCAATGCAGAGTCAATTTTGAAGACATTGGCCAGTTATCCGGTCCACGCCGTGCAGGTCGAGGAACCCGGACTTCTAAATTATCTGCATAGCGAGTTAAGCCTCCCGCTGATATTGCGCGTTAGCGTTGACCTTTACGAAGCCGACGAAATTGACTCCATTCTGAGCCGCTATGAAGGCGACGTCTCTCATTTTCTTCTGGAAAGCGACAACAATGCTGAACTTTCCGAAACATGGATGCAGGTATTGGAGCGTTTAGGCGCCGAGTACCCGATATTAATTGGCTTTGGCCTGGATAATGAATTCACTGTCAGCGCGCTCACCGAACTTTTACCGAACCTAGGGATCGCTTTGCGTGGCAGCGACGAGATCCGTCCGGGTTACAAGGATTTTGGCAGTATGATGGATATTCTGGAAGCTTTAGAAGAACAATAGCCTCATTTTCCCCCTCAAAATTTAACTCTCCTCAAAAATATCCGTTTAACACGCCGTTTTACCGATAATAATTTTCCGGTTTACAGTATCTTGCATTACCTACTACCTTTGATTACAAATAAACGTTAAGCTAATCATGGAAAAGAAATTGCACCGCATACCTGACCAGGCAGTTTTTGGAGGAGTTGCTTCCGGAATCGCACAGTATTTACAAATTGATGTTGTAATTGTTCGGGTTCTCTTTGTTGTAATGTTATTGCTGCCAATACCTCCGAGCTTCGGATGGACAGGTATTTTATACATTATTCTCTGGGCGGTGCTCCCGACCGGGCCTGCGGGTGAAGTTTATACGACCACGACCAGCTTCGATTCTGACGCTGCAAAACCTTCCGAACCATTCTTCGATAAAAAGAGATCGGATCAGACAGTAATGATCCTTGGTGCGGTACTTGTATTCTTCGGTGCTGTGATGCTGATCGATGATTTTCCGATCTGGTATGAATTCAAGAGATATTTCTGGCCAATCGTGCTGATTGCCATTGGCGCATTCCTGATCCTTCGCCAGCGAGATAAGCAGCAGGAAACTAATTCAACTGTATATCCGACCACGCCTCCACCGTCGGCTCCCACTGAGCCGATAGCGCCCGAGCCTGACCCACAGCCTTACACGCCATTTACACCAGGTTCAACTACCACCACACATTTTCCGGAAGATCCTGAGAATAAGAAGCCGGATAATGATGAAGACGATCAGGTGATCAGGGTGAACTAGCATTGCCAAAGACCTATAAACTCTCTTTGAATCTCTCATTTTAACCAAAACCATAGCCATGAACTTTCGAAATATTTTCTGGGGAGTGATCCTCATTATTACAGGTTCCCTGTTCCTCGTAGAAGAACTAACTGCGTTTGATTTTGGCCGATTCTTCTGGCCCATTATCCTCATCGTAACCGGTGGCTTGCTTTTATTAAAAAATTACCTTCATTCTGATATTTCCAACCGTTCAAACATATAAGACTATGAAAAACTCACGCGGCATAGTTTGGGGTGGATTGCTTATCATTTTTGGAACACTCTGGCTTCTCCGAAGCATGAATATTCTGGATATCGATTGGGACGAAGTGTTGCCCTACTGGCCTGTTTTGCTGATTCTCGCAGGTGCGGTTTTGCTGGCCACTGGTAAGGAACGCGGTTCAGGCGGAGTTGTAGGTCTATTGATCACACTGGCGGTATTTGGGGCAATTATCAACCGTACGGACCGGGCATTTGACCGTCACAACAATTGGAATTTTGACTGGGACGACGACGATGGTGACCACGATTACGGGTATCATGATAATGACCATGATGATGACAATGATGATGACGACGATGACAAGGACGATGACTATCAGAAGGAACATTGGAACAGCAATGGAGAAAAGGCAATCAATGGCTTCTACAAGTACGATATGGAGGATTTTATCCAGAAAGCTAATTTCCATCTGGAAGGCGGAGCGGGTTCCTTCATACTGAATGGCAATACGCCCAGATTGTTTGAGGCCAATACAAAAAGTACAATCGTCGGCTTTTTGTCCAATACTTCCATCAACAAGCTGGATAATTCTGCGACCATTAACCTGAAAATGGAAGAAGGAAATGTCAAAATCAAAAATGGCGAGATTTCCAATCAGGCTAAAATTCAGTTAAACGAAAAACCAGTTTGGAACATTGATCTGGGTATTGGCGCTGGAAAAGGCAATTTCGATTTCAGTAATTACAAAGTTGAAAAGCTGAAAGTAAGTACCGGTGTTGCCGACATGGACATTAAAATGGGTGATAAGCTGCCCACTTCAAATCTGGATATTGAAGCAGGCGTTGCGTCCATCACCATTGAAATTCCAAAATCCGTTGGCTGCGAAATGCATATGGACGGCGCATTGAATGCCAAAAGTATGGATGACCTGGATAAAGTAAGCAACGGTTTGTATCGTTCGCCGGGTTATGAAAGTACTGCGAAAAAGATCATCATTCACTTCGAAGGTGGCCTGACGAGCATCAATATCAAGCGATACTAGCAGCCTGTTTCAAAACCGGCATTCATACAAATGAATATCTTTGCAGCTCATTGCAAGGATATTCATTTTTTTATGCTCAAAAAAGTCAGTTTTTCAGGTTTGCTATTGCTGTTTTGCAGTATTATTTCGTTTGCCCAGGAATTAAAAAAAGAACGGAATAAAAGTACCATTCCCGACATTGAGCAAAGAATAATCGACCAGGGATTGACAGACGTACAAAAGGCAAATTCTGAAATTTTGGTAGAATTGAAATATGCGACCACCGATAATTTCATGGGCAAAAATGTATACGGCGACCTCACCCGCGCGTACCTGCAACCTGAAATGGCGAAAAGACTTTCTAAGGCAGCGACGTTCTTAAAACAATACAAACCAGGTTACCAATTATTGGTCTATGATGCTGCAAGGCCCAATTCCGTGCAGTATAACCTTTGGAATGCATTGGACGACCTGAAAATTCCAGCCAGGAGCAAAACACAGTATGTCGCTGATCCTAAAATTGGCTCCAACCATAACTTTGGGTGTGCCGTGGACTTGACCATTGTGGATGAAAAAGGAAAACCGCTCGATATGGGCACAAAATTTGACTTTTTCGGCCCCCTAGCCTATCCACGTTCCGAGCAGGAGATGTTGAAAAAAGGCAAACTTTCCCAGAAGCAGGTTGAAAACCGGCAGATTCTCCGCAAAGTAATGACCCAGGCCGGGTTCAAAGCCAATACCACCGAGTGGTGGCATTTTGACGGCATGTCGAAGAGCCAGGCCCGGGCCAAATATGGGATGATTAAGTAAGCTCTATTCTGGCCGCACTGTGCTGCCTCCGGAAACTTTCTTTTCAACAACCGGACTACCTTTGTAGCGAACACTACTCGCGCCGCTGGCATCTACATCCAGGAGGCGCGAAACCCAAACGCGCGCATCGCTTGCTCCCGAAACATCGAGATCGGATTCTTCTGCTGCCCAGTCAAATGCATTCAGTTGAGAAGCGCCGGAAAGTTCGCCGTCCATAAATTTACCATCGCCAAATAAGTCCAGACGGGAAGCGCCGGACAAATCTAATTTCAAATTTCTGACGGATCCTTCAAAATCACATTTGCTGGCACCGGATAACTCAAATTCCAGTTCAGGCAAATTTTCAAAACCTTCTATCGACGCACTAACCGCGCCAGAAAAATCCACTCCTGCGATATCTGGCATAGTAATATCGATATCCATTGCCTTTCTGTGGCTTTTCCAGGAGTTATTGTAGCGGGCCACCAACTTTCCATCCTGAACAAAAACTTCAAGATCATCCAGGTCATTCAACTCACCGGTCGCAGAAACGGCAAATGCAGCTCCTTCCACAACATTGACCCGAAAAGCACTGCCCATTTCGAGCTCATCAAAATTTTTGAAATCATAAGTACGGGTACTCTCACCCCGCGGCGGTATATCGTCGTCAGAGTTAACATAAACGCAAGATTCTGAAATTGTTAGTAATGACAACCCTGCAAAAACTGAGAAAATAAAATGTTTCATGGCTAATAAATGTAATTGAAATGAATGCTATCACAGGGTTTTCAATGCTCACGCCCCTGTTTCGAATAGACAATCCAATGCATTTGCCCCCCTATCGAAAAAAAATAATTTTTATTCATAGGGGGAAGCGATCGGTTAATTGTCATGTTCAAAAGGAAATTTCAAACGTGGCAGCGACCGCTCTTCTATATCCGGATGTACTAATCGAAAGAGATTATCTATTTTTGACCGAAAATCAAAAAACGAAATCGGTGTACTCTTCCGACCCAGAAATAGTTGGCGCGATACGGCGAGGCGACGAACAGGCCTTCGAGCAAACGTTCCGCAGCTTTTATCCGCGCCTTTGTAATTATGCCTGTACTTTGCTCAAAGATGAGGAAGAGTCGGAAGAGGTTGTTCAAACTGTGTTTTTGACGATCTGGGAGAAAAGGGAAGATCTGGAAATCACACTTTCGTTGAAGTCTTATCTCTACCGCGCCGTACACAATCACTGCCTCAACCGTTTCAAACATGCGTCGGTCAGGGAAGTACATCGCGAGCATACCTTGAATTTTTCAGCGCAGTCTTACGAATCAGTCACAGAAGTAATTCACGCCAACGAGCTTGAAGATCGCATTGAAAAAGCGGTTAGTACCTTGCCCGAACAATGTCAGAAAGCATTCAGATTAAGTCGTTTTGAGGAATTGAAATATCAGGAAATAGCGGATCAGTTGGGGATTTCCATCAAAACCGTCGAAAATCAGATTGGTAAGGCTTTAAAAATCTTACGCGTTGAGCTGGCGGATTATCTGCCTACCGTGCTTTGGCCGGTTTATTTTATTGTCGAACAGTTAATCAGATCGTAACCATGAACTCATCTCATGAAAACATATCGGAGGAGCTGTTAGCACGTTATCTGGCAGACACCGCTTCGGAAGGAGAAAAAAATCAAGTAGAGATATGGTTGGCGCAATCCGACCTTAACAGGCAGGAATTTGCAAACTACCGTCTGATCTGGGACCACGCAGGCTCGGTTCAGAAGAAATTCACTGTCGACACGGACCTGGCGTGGAATAAGATAAAAATGAAGATGGATAAAAAGCCAGCGATCATTTCTTCAGATGACACTCTATCAAAAGTCCGGGAGGTAGATTTTACACAAACAACCATTCAAAAAAAGTTACCAATTCGCATTTGGGCAGTTGCAGCCGTGACCTTGCTCATTCTGTCATTCGGTTGGTTCCATTTCCGTTCACTACCTTCTGCTGAACAACGGGTTGCCACTACCAATAACACCACCGAAAAAGTTCTGCCGGACGGTACCAAGGTATTTTTGAACTATAACTCTTCTATAACATTCCCTGAAAATTTCGACGGTGATTTCAGAACGGTATCATTGCAGGGAGAAGCATTTTTTGATGTGAAACCCGATGCCGCCCATCCATTCATTATCAATGCCAACGGCACGGAAATCCGGGTTTTGGGAACATCATTTAATGTAAAAGCCTACAAAGAAGCCCCGGTTCGTGTGGATGTAAGCACAGGAAAAGTGCGTGTGAGCAAAGCCTCGCATAAAATTGACCTGATCAAAGGTGAAAGCGCTGAGGTGCTGGCCGACACGATCAGAAGTTTGCAGGCCAACATGAACATCATGGGGTACAAGACCCAGATCTTCGATTTCAATGCGGCCAATCTCAATGATGTCGTCTCCTCCATTCGCGAAGGATATCACGTGGATGTGCGGCTTTCCAATCAGCAGATCGCACAATGCAGGCTTACAATCCGGTTTGAGAAAGAACCGCTGGACGCTACACTGGCTGTAATCGCAGAAACACTTGATCTGGATTTGAGAAAAGAAGGAAAAGTATACTGGCTGGATGGAAATGGCTGTCAGTAAATTTCCATATCATCCTTTTGGTTTGAGAATCAACATTTTCGGAATCATTCTTTTAATGATTTTGTCAATCGCAAGTAATGTATCTGCGCAGGATCTGCTGGAAAAACGTATCTCGATCCGGGTTACGAACCAGCCGCTTGACGAAACCTTGCAAAAAATAGGCGACCTGGGCGATTTCAGTTTTTCTTACAGTCCCGACATGATCGATATCAAATCGAAAGTTTCGATACAGGCGATAAACCAGAGTGTGAGGGAAATATTAATTGAAATCTTTAAGGACAAGGTTACTTTCAAAGAGAGACGCAAATACATTATCCTGCAAAAAAATACAGATTACGACAAACCGGAAAAACCTGAGAATTTTAACCTCAACGGCTACATTATTGATAACAAAACTGGCCGCAAGCTTGCCAATGCGAGTATTTATGAATCTGTCACATTGGCTTCCGCCGTCAGCAACCGCTACGGTTATTACAAGATCCGCCTTCCTACTGCCCCTGCGGCCATTCGGCTGGAAATAAGAAAGGAAGACTATATCGGCAAGACCATCGCAATCCCAAACCGGCAGGATACTTATTTGCAGATAACCCTTACCCCAGACACATTAAAGCCGATATCAGGAAAACTGGTTGCACAAACCAAATCAAAGGTTGATTCCCTGCATCATAAAGTCGAAATTCCACAATTTTCCGCGGCATCGGCTCCCGCACCTTTCGCAGACACGATACGCCCGGAAGTAGCCATGAATCGTGGTCCCGACAGGACTACGGTTGAGTACGATAAATTCAAAAATACATACCGCAAAGTTCAAAACAGATTTGTCAGCGCCTTTGCTTCAGCCAGCCAGGCCATTCACACGAGAAACATTGAAGATACTTTACATCGACCATTTCAAGCATCCATTTTACCATTTTTAGGGACTAATCATCAGCTCAGTGGGAACATTGTAAACGATTATTCGATCAACCTGATCGCCGGATATTCGCTCGGCGTAAACAAGTTAGAAGTAGGCAGTATTTTTAATGTGGTGAGGGGAAACGTCAGGGGTTTCCAACTGGCCGGTGTCGGCAACATTGTCGGAAAGGACGTTGTCGGTTTTCAATATGCCAATTTTCTTAACCTGACCCTTGGCAATTTTACAGGTTTTCAAGGTACCAACTTCATCAACTATACCGGCAAAAATTTTAGAGGGTTTCAGGTTGCCGGTGTGGGGAATGTGGTGGTTGGCGTATTGGACGGGTACCAGTTCTCGGCGGGTTATAACTATGCCCATACTGTCCGTAAAGGTCATCAGATCGGTTTTGTAAATTATTCGGATTCGTCAGCTCACGTTCCGTTTGGTTTGTTCAGCTTCGTACAGACCAATGGTTACCGTCGCTATGAATTTTCGTCAGATGAACTCAACTACTTTAATACTGCATTTAAAACCGGTGTAAGCAGATTTTACAATATTTTCAGTTTGGGATTCAATGGTTTCTTATCGAACAAACCATTGCTTTCGCTCGGTTACGGGTTTGGTACTGCCCAGAAATTAGGCAGGGGCTGGATGGTCAATGCAGACGCTACTCTTAGTGTCGTCGTTCTCAAAAACCAGAAAATCGAAGACATTAACATTGGAATGCTTAAAATAGCGCTTGGGATTGAGAAGAAAATAGGGAATCAATTCGCACTTTTCGCAGGCCCAACATTAAATTTGCTGGGTGGCGAGGATAGTGGATTCTTTAAGAGCTCCGAAACTAAGGGCATTAGACCTATATGGATAGGCGAAAAACCAACCGCTTCAACAAAAGAATACACCTGGCTGGGTTTTCAGGCTGGGATCAGGTTTTGTAATTTGACTCGATAGTATTTTATGACTCCGACTCTTCTCGATCAATCCCTATCCTCAACTTCAACTGTCAGTGTTGCCATAATGCACGACTATTTAGTTAGTCCGTAAATTTACAAAATTGAATATCAACATATTAATTGATAAAGAGAATTTATCAAAACCCGATCCGCTTCCTTCCGTTCTGTATCGCAGTGCCTCCTACATATTCTTTTAGTTCCGCCAATTCCTTTTCAAAACCGCCTGAAAGTATCGGGAAGCGACACCAGGATCTTGGGTCAAGATTATGATCATCGAGATGAAATGATGGTGCATATCGCTCTCTTTTCCATTGGTTCCGGCTCCAAAGTTTAAAGAAACGCTCGGTCCAGCCGAGCAGTTGTTCACTGCCGTAAAGCCCTTTGTAACGAACATACAGATGTCGATAAGACTCCAATGGTGACTTTTTATCGCGAATAGCGAGCTTTTCGAGGTCATTCAAAAACTCATAAGGCATTAGATCCGCCTCATCCGTTTGCGTTTGTGCCAGTGGCCGCAATTCGGCAGTAGGCTGCAAGCTGTTAACCTTTTTGAGCCCTTCAATTTTAATGTGTTTTCCCTTCACTTCACACCCTACTGTTTCCAGCCAGCGAAGCCACTGCCGAAGGTAATGCTTGTCAATCCCCGCCAAAGGACTAATACTGCCGGATGTATCGCCGTCCATCGTAGCATACCCTACCGCAGCTTCCGAGCGATTGGACGTTGCCAGAAGCAAATGATTGGACAAATTCGTAAGCAGCCAAACGCCCGGGGCACGCACCCTCGCCTGAATATTCTGCAATGCAATGTCGTCCTGCTCCCAGGTCAATTTACGATCTATTTGCCCTTCAATCAATCCTTTATAAGTCTCAACCAGACCATTAATGTTAATATTGTAAAAAGTAGAACCAATCGATTCCGCCAGCGATTGAGCAGATTCAAGCGTATCCGTAGAACTGTTTTCTGTTCCCTGGTAGATGTTATGGATCAATGCTAATGCAAGATCTTCCTCCGTTTTGGCAGATTGGATTTCCTTAATATAAGATAGCTTTTCCTTCAACCGCTTCATTCCAATGCTTTCGTCGGCCAGCCTGATCATCAACCCACACAATGCAGTACAAGCACAGGAATCGGCGCCCCCCGAAAGTGAAATCGTAAAACCATTGGAGCGGCTTTTGCGCAAATAATCAAACAGCGCCAGACAAACCGCCCTCGCAAATTCCTCTTCCTTCAATGCGCCGCCTTTCTCAAATGGCTCAATTTCCGGAATCTGAGGCAATACCGGTTCCAATTCCGGGAAATCAAACCGTGCCGGAATGCGCCAGGTCCTTTCCTTGGAAGGCATCGCTATTTTGCTCTGCACCTGACTCAGCCTGGTGTATTCCGTGTCAATGACAGCGGTAGTGATCAGAAAATCTTCATAACTGAACCGGGGACTCGACGCTAACAAATCACCATTCGAAGCGATCATCGCATCGCCGTCGTAAATAGCGCGACCGGCTTCATTACCTAGTAAATTGGTATAAATATAACTGCAAGAAAATGCCCTGGAAGCATCTGTAACCAGTTTTTCCCGCGTCAAAAATTTATTGAACGCAAAATGACTCGCGCTCGGATTCAATATAATGTCCACTCCCCGCTCATAGTGCCTGCGGGCAGGACGATTGGAGACCCAGCCATCTTCACAGATTTCGAATGCAATTTTAACCCCATGCGACCCACCTTGAATAGGCCCGCTAGCGACATCAAAAACAATATCACCGATCGGATAAAACATCTGGTTCACCTCAATGCTTTCCACCACGCCCGGCTGCCACGGACGAAACCAACGCGCTTCATAATGGATACCGTTGTTAGCCAGGTTCTGTTTACAATAAAATCCCGCGATCTGCTTGTTAGAAATCAGGCAAGCTGCATTGTAAATACTTCCGTTATGCCGAACCGGTAATCCCAGGGCAACAATGATCCCCGCCGTTTCCTGCACAATTTCAAGCAGGCATTTCTGGGCCTGTTCCACCATGTCAGGCGCAAAAAAGTAATCCTCGCAGCCATATCCCGAGATGCAAAGCTCCGGCAGACAGAGCAAACTTACTTGTTGCTTTTTGGCCTCCTCGATAGCATGAATGATATTTCTGGTATTAGCCTCCCAGGACATTGGTGTCTGATTTACCACCCCGGAAGCTGCTTTGATCAATGGCATGGAAACTGATTTAATGGATATACCGGCAACTTAATAAAATTTGCCTTTTCGTACGGGCAAAGTTTTTCTCTATTTTTGTCAACATAAAAATTAACCAACAGATTCCTCTTGCAATTCCCCTCATTCATCGCCAAACGGATACGCCATAATGAAGCCGGCTCATTCTCAGCCACAGTTTCAAGGATAGGTGTCGCCAGTATTGCAGTAGGGGTCGCAGTCGGGATTATTGCCTTTGCTGTGTTGCTCGGCTTCAAGCAAACCATTCAGGAAAAGATATTTCTGTTCGGGGCGCATATTAATGTAAGCGCCTTTTCGCAGGGCAATACCTACGAAGAAGGCCCGCTCGCACTTCAAAATCCGGTATCTGCGGCATTGCCCTATATGCCCGAAATCAAACGATGGCAGGCAGTAGCACATAAATCTGGCATCCTGAAAACACCCGACGAGATCAAAGGTGTGGTCATGAAAGGTGTCGGCAAGGACTATGACTGGGCTACATTCAAAAAGAACCTGGTATCAGGGAGATTAATCGGTCACACCGATTCGTCTTCCATTAAATACGGTTACTCCTCCGAAATTTTAATCAGTGAAAAAATCGCGTCGCAACTCCGCCTCAAAGCCGGTGATGATGTGATCATGTACTCGCTCCAAAATCCGCCGCGCCCGAGAAAATTGAAAGTGAGCGGCATTTATGACACCCAAATGGAGGAGTTCGACAATAATCTTATCATTGGAGATATCGCGCTCGTTCAACGTTTGAATGGCTGGGGCAAAGATTCCATCGGTACTTATGAGATCTATCTAAAAGACTTCCGGAAGCTGGATGCTGTTGCAGGCGATTTGAGAAGGGTACTGCCACCAGCTGTGTACCTGCAAAAAGTAACTAGCTCATTTCCCCAGATCTTCGATTGGCTGATATTGCTCGATCGTAACACCGCCGTATTTCTAACACTCATTCTCTTCGTCGCCTGTTTCAACATGATCTCCATTTTGCTCGTCATGATCATGGAGAGGACGCCATTGATAGGTCTTTTAAAAACACTCGGAAGTCCTAATAAGCAAATTAGAATGGTGTTTCTGAGAGTGGGGTTGTATATGGTAAGACAAGGCCTGATCATTGGCAACATTAGCGGACTGGCCATTTGCTGGCTGCAATATCAGTTCAAACTCATTCCGCTCGACCCGGTCAACTACTACATGGACACCGTACCCATTGTTTTCGACTGGCCCATTTTTGTGATGGTCAACATTGTGACCGCGATTATTTCAGGGCTAATATTATTGATACCCACGCTCATTATCACCAAAATACAGCCCATTAGGGCATTGCTTTTCAAAAAGTAAGTTTACTTTGAATTACGAAAGGAGCTTACTGAGCAAACGAAAATCGGTAGTAAAATCGACCGGCGGCAGAAATTTCACCTGCTTAAATTCCGCAGCGGCTGGATTCAGTATCACATTTCTTTCCGAAGGGACAATAGCAGACGGCACTGTAAACGCAACTATGGACAAGTCTCCCAAAATTTGCTCTCCAAGCCATTGTGAGTAGGTAATGTCGTCAGCCCACGATTTTTTCAAAAGCTTTTCCTCAGTATTAAAAATCAGGTTTGGGTCATCAGGGATTTCAATGCGCAATAATGCAATGCGCTCCATATTTTCCTTATGATTGGCATGAACAAATTTTTCCAGCAAGGCTAGCGAAATGTGCTCGCTCGTGTAAATGCAGCCGTGACCAACCGGGTTCCACCGTCCGCCAAACAGCTTTGCACCCGTTCCGGTAAAATCATTAATGTATTGCTTTGCCGCCAGCCGGTATACGATCATATGTAAACCCCGTGTTCAATCCGGCCCAGCTCATTGCAGATCAGCTTCACGCCCCAGAAAGATTTCAGGGTAGCAAAATCCTGTACCTGCCCCAGCACAACCCGAGGCGTACGCAGCCATTCCTCCAAAGCTTTACTCGACGCAAAAACCAGCAGTCCCAGCTCAGCCATATTCGCTAGCTGGTGCAAATGCTCTGCATACAACCCTTCAAATGGCTTGTTTTCTTTGAGATAGCGCTGCAAAGTCCTGTCACTAATGTGCAAGATCTCCGCCCACTCTACTTGTGTGAATGGTAGCTTTTGAGATAAATCATGAAACTGGCTAACCTGAAAAAGATCAATGCGTTTCATGGCCATATACATTACTTCCGGCTCAGCTGCAATCCTGAGAGGAATGCTTTGCTCTGGCATTTTATATTGTATATCTTTCATCAAATCCGAATTTTGTCACACTAAGATACGACTTTCTTCGCGATCTCAAAAAGCCTTCAAAACAAATTTTACCACATTGCTTTATGCAATGCCTCTGCTGCCCGCAAAAGTGTTTCATCATGTTTGGCAAAACAGAATCGCAACGTTTTGTAATCCGTGATTTCGTTATAAAAAGAGGATACGGGAATCGATGCTACGCGAGCCTCCACGGTTAGCCTCTCAGCAAGGACCTGGTCTTTTTCGTCAGATAGTTTTTCATAGGATACATTCTGGAAAAAGCTCCCTTCCGAAGGTTTCATAATAAACCCAATGTCCTTGATCGCATCCAGAAAAAGGTCTCGCTTCCGCTCATAAAACGCCGAAAGTGCAAGGTAATGTGTCGGCTCTGCCAGATACTCTGCCACCGCAAACTGGAATGGTGTAACAACGCTGAACACCAAAAACTGATGTATTTTTCTAAATTCTACCGTCAGCTCAGCCGGTGCGAGACAGTAGCCGAGTTTCCAGCCGGTCGTATGAAAGGTTTTCCCGAAGGAGCCACACAAAAATGTGCGCTCCGCAAGTGATGGAATGGACGCAGCCGAAATGTGGGGACGATCATCAAATACAATATGCTCGTAAACCTCGTCGCTGATCACCCAAAGATCATGTTCCTCTGCGATCTCCGAAAGCTGCTGCAGATCGGAAAGCTCCCAAACCTTCCCTGTCGGATTATGAGGTGTGTTAATGATAATGGCCCTGGTTTGCGGGCTGATTTTGGAACGGACATCCTCCCAATCAATGGATTCGTACTGCGGATCAAGCGTTACAAACACCGGTACGCCGCCATTCAGCTCGATAGCAGGCACATAACTATCATAAGCAGGCTCAAAAACGATCACCTCATCACCCCGGTTCACGACGGTGCTAATCGCCACATACAATGCCTCAGTAGCTCCACTGGTAACCGTTATCTCCGATTCAGGATGATATTCCCTTGAACCCGATGCATACACTTTCTGTGAAATCGCCTCTCTAAGCCCCATTACCCCGGCCATCGGTGCATACTGGTTTTTTCCCTGCCTGATGTACTTATCGACCAGTTTTTGCAAATCGGGCGAACAATCAAATTCAGGAAAACCTTGCGCAAGATTAATGGCCTGATTCTCTTCCGCAAGCCGCGACATTCTGGTAAAAATAGTAGTCCCAACCCTGGGAAGTTTCGACTGTATCCTGGCCTTTAAAACCATATGAGATCAATAATTTAAATTCATGGTTCAACAAAAAACCCGCATCGGGGCAGGTTCTGCCAAATATAATGGATGATAGCCTGGGTATTTTAACAGTCTTATTTTTTAGAAAATGTTTTAGTATAAAATCTCATTACACACTTTTAGATTTAACCAAATTCCTAGCCCGTATCCCATGCATATCATCCGCCCGCTGTTGCTAATCCTATTTTTTGGCGTTGCTTCCACCTGTCTTTTTGCGCAAACCATTCAATGGCAGGAGATATATCCGGGTGTGTGGAAAGGCCTGGTTGGCAAGCCTGATGATTATGACTTGCTAAAAGCAGCGGATACCGGACCGTCCGTGGCATTGAATAAACTGGCTAAGGCCGATTTCCCTTTAAACAAAGCCGACATTACAGCACAGTTCGACCACGGGAAAACCTATCTCCGGTTACCATTACAAGCCAATGAACAGCTTTTTGGATTTGGTTTAAATTTCCAGACGGTACACCAGCGTGGAAAAATTCTTCATCTGCATACCGACCATTATGGTAAGTCCGACAATGGACGTACACATGCTCCTGTCCCTTTTTATGTGTCTTCGCTGGGGTATGGCGTGTTTGTCAACTCAGCCAAATACATTGATGTCTACGCCGGTTCCAATGTCCGTAAAGACAGTAAGAACCCGCCGAAAGTAATGGACCGCAATACTGATAAAAACTGGGACGCTCACCCCTACTCCGACGCGGTAGAAATGCTGATTCCGGCGGAAGGCATTGAAATTTATGTTTTCGCAGGACCTAAGCCATTAAATGCAATTCAACGCTTCAATTTGCTGAGCGGCGGCGGATGTTTGCCGCCTCGCTGGGGCCTGGGCTTTACCCAGCGGGTGCATCGGCTGTACACTTCCGAGCAGGTGAAGCAGGAAGCCAAAGCATTTGAAGAAAAAGGTTTCCCATTAGATTTTATTGGCCTCGAACCTGGCTGGCAAAGCAAATCTTACCCCTGTACATTTGAATGGGACAAATCCCGCTTCCCTGATCCTGCTGGCTTTGTGAAACAAATGGATGCTATGGGCGTCAAAATCAACCTTTGGACTAATCCGTATGTTTCACCGGACGCAGGAATTTATAAAAAAATACTGCCGTATACCGGCTCGCATACCGTTTGGAATGGCGTAGTACCAGACCTTTCCATGCCCGAGGCGAGAAAAATACTCTTTGACCAGTTTGAAAAAGAGCACGTCAAGATCGGCGTTGGCGGTTATAAGATTGATGAAGTAGACGGTTTTGATTCCTACCTCTGGCCTGATGTAGCGACTTTTCCTTCCGGCCATACTTCCGAACAAATACGCCAGACTTACGGCCTGCTGGTTCAGAAACACAGCTACGAGATGTTTCGGAGAAATAATTCCCGCACCTACGGGCTCGTACGGGCGTCAAATGCAGGAGGAGCGTCATTTCCCTATGTGATTTATAATGACAATTACAGCCACGAAGACTTCATTACCGCATTGATCAACAGCGGGTATGCGGGTGTACTTTGGACGCCCGAAGTACGTGCTTCCAAAACGGCCGAAGAATGGCTGAGACGTTTCCAAACCGTTTGCTTTTCACCCATGGCCATGATCAATGCATGGTCGAGCGGCATGCAGCCGTGGACATTCCCCGAAGTTGCGCCACAGATCAAGGCGATAGCAGAGTTACGGATGCAAATGATGCCTTACTGGTACTCCGAATTTGCCAAGTACCATTACGAAGGAACGCCTCCATTCCGCGGAATGAGCCTGGAAGAAGGCTTTGGCAATGCAGTTAAAAAGGAGGTTACCAGTGTCAATCATCAGGAAAATCCCTACGAAGAAGCTGTTACCAGGGAAGTGAAAGACCAATATATGGCTGGTGAATATTTGCTGGTGGCTCCGCTCTTCACCGGACAAACTTCCCGGAAAGTAGTGCTTCCAAAAGGCAAATGGTATGACTTCTACACCGGAAAACTGGCGGGTGACGGCGAGGTGATCACAGTATCGCCCGGGCTGGATATCATTCCGGTTTTTGTCAAAGACGGTGGTATCATTCCTATGATGCCTCCAATGCTCCACGCTCCGAAAGCCGGGCAAAAAGTCAATCTGGAAATTCGCCATTATGGTACCAGTAATGGAAGCTACAAGCTGTACGATGACGACGGCACCACTTTCGACTACGAGAAAGGGAATTTTGCCTGGCGGGAAATCAAGGTAGAGCGGCAGAAAAACGGTGCATTGCAGGGTAGCATTTCAAAAGAGGAGACCGGAAAGCCCAACACTGTTGGAACCGTAACCTGGCGCTACATGACCAAATAGCTACATCGCATCAAGGTCACGAAAGTCCGACGTAAAATGCTTCGTTTCCAGCGGGTTCCTGGCCAACTCTTCGGCCAGAAATTCGGGGTATACTGGCACAGTAGTGAGCTCATTCACATCTATCCATTTAAAAAGCAGCTCCTCCTGCCCTTCCGCACCTAGAAAATCATCCTGACTTGTTAAATCAGGGATATTCATTTTGAAGTAAAAACCGATCTCGTGGTGTTTTTTGTCATTATACCGAAAGAAATTCTCAGATACCCAGAGCATTTCGCCGACCTGCACATTCATACCCGTCTCCTCCTCCATTTCCCTCACCAATGTATCTTTTGAAAACTCAAATAGCTCTGCGCGTCCGCCGGGAAGGCTCCAAAAATTATCAGAGGGCGTTTTATGCAAAAGTACTTTACCGTTTAAGATCGCGACACCCGCAACCCGGTAGTTGAACAGAGCATCGTCAATAGGCAGACTTATCATTTGCTTTTTTAACCGTTTATTGTTCAATGGATTTACCGGCAGATGATTCCCTGATCATCAAGGAAGTTTTCAACGACCTGATCTCATAGTCTCCCGTTTTCTGGGGATGTTCGATCAGCCGGATCAATAATTCCACGGCCTGTTGGCCCATTTCCATCGCAGGTTGAACAACGGCGGTTAATGGTGGGTTCAATAATTCGGCAACACTGATATTGGTAAAACCTACGATCGCGATTTCGTCCGGTATCTTGATATTGCTCTTTTGCAGCACAGACATGCAGCCCGTCGTAAGTCTGTCGCTGGCGGTGAAAATGGCATCGGGCGGTTCTGGCATGTCGAGCATTTCATGTACCGCCGCCTCATTTTCACTCACTACCTTACCTCCATGGTGACAATACTTCACATAAGATTCTTCAAACGGGATACCGAAGTCCTCCAATGCCTGTTTATAACCAGCCAGCCGCTCCGTCGTGATCGACAGGTAAATTGGGCTTGTTAAATGCGCGATGCGTTTTCTGCCCGTCAGAATGAGATGCTTGGTCGCTTCGTAGCTCCCTGCAAAATTATCTGCTACTACTTTATGTGTTTCAATTTCTTTCGGTACCCGGTCCAGAAAAACAATGGGGAGACCTTTTTCCATTAATTCCTGAAAGTGCCGCAAATTGGTTGTCAAACTGGAAAGTGATATCAATAGGCCATCGACTTTACGGGACACCAGATAATTGGTGTTGGCAACCTCACGCTCATACGATTCGTGACTTTGAAAAATCACCACATGGTAGCCGAGATTATATGCAATCGACTCGATCCCATTGATCAGCTGCGAAAAAAAGTGGTTGGCAATTTCAGGAATAATAACCCCAATAGACTTGCTTTTGCTGTCTTTTAAACTCAGTGCGATGGGGTTCGGCCGGTAATTCATTCGCTCGGCATACTCCATCACCAGTTTTTTGGTCTCCGGATTAATTTCGTAGCTATTCCGCAAAGCACGTGAAACCGTCGATGTCGAAAGGTTCAGTGCTTTGGCAATATCTTTTATGGTAATTGTTTCCAAGAAAAATGGGTTTATTCCAATTTAATGTTTGATTAAATATACTTTTTTCAAACCTAAGTTAATGCATTAAATGCAGAAGAATTTTGAAAGTAAGGGAAGGTTTAGCCTTCATAGTCTCAACTGATAACGTTCCCGATAACGATTGCACAAAAAAAGACAATTCATTATTTGATATTTCTAATTATTCAATCTAAACTCGTTTGGCGGATACGCTCTTTAAGACCGACGCTAAAATGATCGGATACCCCGAAAAAGACAAATTAGAAACCCCTAATGAATATTGTTAATTTATTTGACCTAAAAGGCAAAAAAGCGCTCATCACCGGATGCAACCGCGGAATAGGAAAAGCAATGGCGGAAGCACTGGCAGAGGCCGGCGCCGACATCATAGGCGTATCGTCTTCCCTCAGCCTCAATGATAGTGAAATTCACCAGTCCATTAGCCAAACAGGCCGTAATTTTTATCCTTACCAGGTCGATCTTGGGAACAGAGAAAGCCTTTACGCGTTCATTGAAAAGGTAAAAACGGAACATCCGCAAATTGATATCCTGATCAATAATGCCGGAATTATTATGAGACAACCCGCCGCAGAGCATTCCGACGCCTATTGGGACCAGGTTTTGAATATCAATCTGGACGCGCCGTATATTCTTTCCCGGGAACTGGGCAAGGAAATGATTGCCCGTGGTTATGGAAAAATCATTTTTACCGCTTCGCTGCTCACTTTCCAGGGCGGGATCAATGTGCCGGGTTATACTGCTTCCAAGAGCGCTATCGGTGGGCTGATCAAAGCACTGGCCAATGAATGGGCGGGCAAAGGCGTGAACGTGAACGGCATTGCGCCGGGCTACATTAATACCGACAATACCGAAGCATTGCGAAACGATCCGGTCAGAAGTAAATCCATTCTGGACCGCATTCCTGCCGGCAGGTGGGGTATGCCGGAAGATTTCAAAGGCCCAGCCTTATTTCTCGCATCCGACGCATCCAGCTACGTAAATGGCACCATCCTGACCGTCGATGGCGGCTGGATGGGAAGATAATATTTCAAAAAACCCACCAACCATGCAAATCAGATTTGAAAGCAGCCGCAAAGAAGTATCTCAAATGAATACCGAGGCTTTGCGCGAGAATTTTTTAGTACCGGATATTTTCGAGAACGACAAGATCAATTTTGTTTATACCCATTACGACCGTGTGATGATCGGAGGCGCGATTCCGGCGACAAAGTCACTTCAACTGGAAACGTACGATGCATTAAAAGCAAACTACTTTCTGGAAAGACGCGAGATCGGGATCATTAACATTGGAGGAGACGGAAAAATTACTGCCGATGGTAATACATTCGAAATCAGCAAGCTTGGCTGTGTTTATGTAGGAAAAGGAACGCAGGAAGTAACATTATCGAGCAATGACCCTGCGAATCCCGCTGTGTTTTACTTGTTATCCTCACCTGCACATCAATCCTACCCTGCCCGTTTATTCACAAAAGAAGACGCCACGCCGGTCACAATCGGGAGCATGGAAACTTCCAATCACCGGACCATTTACAAATACATTCATTTGGACGGGATCCAGAGTTCCCAGCTTGTCATGGGCCTCACGGTATTGCAAACAGGGAGCGTCTGGAACACGATGCCTTCGCACGTTCACGACCGCAGAATGGAAGCTTATTGTTACTTCGATGTACCTCAAAACCAAAGAATTTTACATTTAATGGGCGAACCTTCCGAAACCCGACATTTGTGGGTGGCCGACAGGCAGGCGATTATTTCACCGCCCTGGTCGGTCCATTCAGGTTGTGGAACTTCAAACTACTCATTCATATGGGGCATGGCCGGAGAAAATAAGGATTACACAGATATGGACGCGGTCGCCATCGCAGATCTCAAATAAATCAAAATGGAAAGCATAAAAGGGAAGCAGTTTATTTCAGATTCAGACATTCCGTGGGAAGATTTGGGCGGTGGATTGAAAAGAAAAATCATGGCTTATGATGACAGTTTAATGATGGTCAAAGTAGCTTTTGAAAAAGGCGGAGTTGGCGTACTGCACAGCCATTTTCATACGCAAATGAGTTACATCGAAAGTGGTGAGTTTGAAATAACCATATCGGGCAAAAAAGGTATTCTGAAAAAAGGAGACGCCTACTACATCCCACCCGACGCCATTCACGGTGCATTATGCCTCGAACCAGGCACGCTGGTCGATATTTTCAATCCGATGCGGGAAGATTTTGTGAATAAATAGTCTGCTAACAAACCTACTGCCAACACATTGATGTATAAACTTTTAAAACGATTCCCGATTCTGCTTTTCCTGACAGCCATCATAGCTGTCTCCAATGTTTTGGCGCAGGACATTCCGCTATCCAGGCAAATGGCCGACTCTTTCATTACAAGGCATAAGGATTCAATCCTGGTAGGGAAAAACACCATTACCCGCTGGGACTACGAGCAAGGACTGATGCTCAAAGCCATTGAGAAAGTATGGTGCCGCACAGGTGAAGGAAAGTATTTCGAATATATCCGCAAAGACATTGACCAGTATGTACAGGCGGATGGCAGTATACGGACTTATAAATTCGACGAGTTCAACATTGATAATATCCCTCCCGGCAGAGCTTTGCTGACCTTATACCAGCAATCCCAGCCCGATAAGGAAAAGTACAAAAAGGCCGCCGACCTGCTTTGGAAGCAACTGGAACAACAGCCGCGGACGAAAGAAGGCGGTTATTGGCACAAAAAACGGTATCCTTACCAAATGTGGCTGGATGGCCTGTTCATGGGCGAACCATTCGCCGCGGAATACAGCGCGCTGTTCAACCATCCCGATCATTTTGAGGACATTGCGAAGCAATTTGCATTGATCGAAAAATATGCGGTAGACGAAAAAACAGGGCTGGTATACCACGCTTACGACGAAAGTCGTGAGCAAAAATGGGCAGATCCTAAGACCGGCAGATCACCTAATTTCTGGTCGAGAGCGATTGGGTGGTATGCCGTAGCCTTGGTGGATGTACTCGATTATTTCCCAAAAGATCATCCAAGACGCGCCGATCTGATCAAATACCTGCAAAGACTTGCGCCGGTTTTGGCCAGATATCAGGACAAAGATTCCGGGGTATGGTACCAAATGATTGATCAGGGAACGCGAAAAGGCAATTATTTGGAAGCCTCAGCCTCGTGTATGTTCGTATACGCACTCGCAAAAGGCTCGCGGCTGGGCTACATTCCTGAATCCTTTGCTGAAAATGCAAAAAAAGGTTATCAAGGTATTCTCAAAAATTTCGTTGAAAAAGAAGCAGATGGATTGCTAAGCCTCAATAAAACGGTGAGCGTAGGTGGCCTGGGTGGCACACCTTATCGCGACGGCAGCTACGAATATTACCTCAGCGAGCCGATCCGGAAAAATGATTTGAAAGGAGTTGGCCCATTCATTTTCGCCAGTGTGGAAATGGAGATCGCGAATGAAACGGCGGTTGGGAAAGACAAAACAGTCGGCCTGGACTATCATTTCAATCATGAGTTCAGGAAAGGCGCTAATGGAGAAAATGAGCGGTTTCATTATACCTGGGAAGACAGGCAGCATTCAGGCTTCTGGCTCTGGGGGAACACCATTCGCGAGCTGGGCGCCAAAACCGTTTCCGTTCCAGCTCCTACCGCAGCCAGTTTGAAAGGCATTGACATTTACATTATTGTCGATCCTGATACCAAAAAAGAAACATCTGTGCCCAATTTCATAGGTCCAGATGACATTGCATCCATTGAAAAGTGGGTCAAGGCAGGCGGCGTGCTGGTACTCATGGCCAATGATACTTCGAACTGTGAAATCCCTCATTTCAATCAGCTGGCTAAGGTTTTCGGGATCCAGTTCAGTAATAAAAGCCGGAATATGGTGCAGGGAACACAATTTGAACAAGGCAAATTATTGATTCCAGCCGATAACAAATCGATCTTCAAAACAGCCAGCAAAATTTACATTAAAGAGCTATCGCCGCTGATCCTGACACCACCTGCCAAGTCGGTATTAACGGACCAGGGTGACGTCATTTTGGGTATTTCCAAATACGGAAAAGGCCTTGTATTCGCTGTGGGAGATCCGTGGCTGTACAATGAATATGTTGATGGCCGGAGGATTGACACCAGCTTTGAAAACTTTGAAGCAAGTAAAGATCTGGCTGGCTGGCTACTGAAACAGGTTGTTAAAAAGTAAAATCGTAACGTTATGGGCAATCTTTTTCGAGAAAATCTGCGTCAGTTAAGAAGCCAGCCGTCGGTCACTGTTCCGGATGACTCCATTTTTCATTTACCAGAAAAAGTACTGCAATTCGGAACGGGGGCCTTCCTGCGTGGGCTTGCTGATTATTTCATTGATAAGGCCAACAGGCAAGGTGTTTTCAATGGCAGGATCGTGATCGTAAAGTCCACAGAAGACGGTGACCTGAAAGCGTTTGAGCGGCAGGACAATCTGTACACGATTTGCACCCGAGGAATTGAAAACGGTGTTAGTAAGGAAGAAAACATTATTTCCTCCGCAATCAGCAGGGTTTTATCAGCCAAGACACAATGGTCGCTTGTGCTGGACCTGGCTAAAAATCCGGCTGTCAGTATCGTTATTTCAAATACCACCGAAATCGGCATTCAGCTCGTTCAGGATGACATTTACCAATGGCCGCCTGTGTCATTTCCTGGCAAACTATTGGCATTTCTGTATGCTAGATATGTAGCATTCGGAGGCAATCCTGATTTTGGCGTGGTGATCATTCCCACTGAGCTAATCACTGATAACGGCAAAAAACTGGAATCGATCGTGCTGGAATTAGCCCATAGGAATGGTCTGGAAGGGGCATTTATCGACTGGCTCGAACAAAGTAACTTTTTCTGCAACTCCCTGGTGGATCGCATTGTACCGGGTAAGCCCGAGGAGACCATACTGAAAGGCCTGGAAGAAGAGCTCGGCTATCGCGACGAACTGCTCATTACGACGGAACATTATCATCTGTGGGCGATCGAGGGCGACGAAAACATACGAAAAAAACTGCCTTTCTATGGTATTGATGCTGGTTTAGTCATCGAACCGGACATTGAGCTATACCGGGAGTTGAAACTTCGCCTGCTCAATGGTGCGCATACGCTCGGCGGCGGACTGGCACATTTGTGTGGTTTTAAGACGGTAGTCGAAGCGATGGCGAACCCATTGTTTTCGACTTACCTGGCTAACTTAATGGAAACAGAAATCGCCCCGGCAATACCTTACCCGGTAGCTCCCGGCACGGCGTTGAATTTCAGTCGTCAAGTCATTGAGCGATTCCAAAACCCCCACATTCAGCACAAATGGTTGAACATTACCCAAAACTATTCAGCCAAAATACTTTCCAGGGTGATGCCAACTTTCGTAAACTACGAGAAGCTTCGTGACTCCGTTCCCGATTATATGGCATTCGGATTTGCAGCTTATATCTATTATATGAAGGCCACGAGAAAGGATGGTGATAATTTCTATGGCATATTCAATGGTGATCCATATCTGATCCAGGATCAAAAAGCAGCCTATTTTTATCAGAAATGGCAGGTATCCTCACTACCCGAAATGGTAGTCGTTATTTTAAAAGATCAGTCTATCTGGGGAAAAGATTTGTCCAAATCAGAGGTACTTTCACAAAATGTCGTCTCCTACCTTGAATCCATTAAACAGAACGGCGCCCTGGAAACGCTCAAATCATTTCTGGAAAAAGTGGAATACGCCCGAACAGATCAATTTCAATTATAAATAACCCTTACAACCTTACATGGAAAACAAAATGACAGGATACCGCTGGCGCATTGTGGCCCTGCTGTTCTGTGCGACGACCATCAATTACCTTGACCGCCAGGTGCTCGGACTCTTAAAACCCAGCCTTGAAGCAGATTTTGGATGGACAGAATCCGATTTCAGCCACATTGTAATGGCATTTCAAACTGCATATGCCATATCGCTGATTGGTTTCGGGGCTATCATTGATAGGATCGGCACTAAGATTGGCTACGTCATTTCCGTTGTCGTATGGAGTATTGCTGCCATGCTGCACGCCCTTGCAACCGGCACCGTAAGTTTTGGTTTTATGCGCGCGTTACTCGGGCTTGGCGAAGCGGGGAACTTCCCCGTCGCAATCAAGGCGACAGCTGAATGGTTTCCTAAAAAGGAACGGGCGCTGGCGACAGGGATTTTCAATTCCGGTGCTAATATTGGTGCGGTGGTAGCGCCTATCATGGTACCCTGGATACTTGGCTCGTATGGTTGGCAGGAAGCGTTTCTGATCACCGGTGCGTTGGGCTTTGTATGGTTGATATTCTGGTTCAGGTACTATGAAGTCCCTGCGAAACAGGCCCGCGCAAACCAAGCAGAATTCGACTATATTCACAGTGATAATGAGCCGGATACCAGCAAGGAATCGCCCGTCAAATGGCTGGATCTGTTTAAAGTGCGACAAACCTGGGCATTTGTATTCGGTAAAATGCTTACCGACCCGATCTGGTGGTTTTTCCTTTACTGGCTTCCCTCCTACTTTGCCGAAGCTTTCAAACTCAATCTTTCCAAACCCAGCCCCGAACTGGTCCTCGTCTACACCGCTACCACGATAGGAAGTATCGGAGGCGGCTATCTTTCGGGTTATTTTATCAAAAAGGGTTGGCCCATCTTTCGGGCAAGAAAAACTTCCATGCTCATTTTCGCCTTTCTGGTAACACCTATCATGCTCGCTCAATACACTACCAATATCTGGCAGGCTGTTATCCTGATCAGTCTGGCGGCCGCGGCGCATCAGGCTTGGAGTGCAAACATCTTTACGACGGCCTCAGACATGTTTCCGAAGAAGGCTGTGAGCTCCGTAGTGGGCATTGGCGGCATGGCGGGATCAGTAGGAGGCATCCTTTTCCCGCTTTTAGTAGGGATTATCCTCGACAATTACAAAGCAGCGGGTAACATCGGTGGCGGTTACAACATCATCTTCGTCATTTGCGGATTTGCGTACCTCATTGCCTGGGGTGTGATGCATTTCTTTGCACCAAGAATGGAGAGAGTTGATATCTAGGCTTTCAGCAATCGGCTGTCGGTCATCGGTTATATTAGTAAACCTTGTCGGCCGATAGCCGAAGTAATACATCAAATTAAAAAAAATGAAAAGAACACTTTTATTAGCCGCATTTCTTTTATTGGGTAATATGCTGGCTTTTGCTCAAAGCGCAGATGAAAAGGCAGTAGCGGCCGCAATAGAGAAGTTGCGCGTCGCCATGTTGGATGCCAATGAAGCAGAACTTTTGAAATTGACGGCACCCGCATTGTCTTACGGCCATTCTAATGGGCTTTTGGAGGACCAAAAAGAATTCATCCGTGCACTCACCAGCGGAGAATCCAATTTTACTAAGATTGATCTGAGCGAACAAACGATATCTATTTCCGGGGATGTAGCGATGGTGCGGCACAAGCTGATGGGAGATACGCATAACAAAGGCAAAGACCCCGCCGCAGTAAGGCTTGGTGTTTTCATGGTCTTGCAAAAAGTAAAAGGCAACTGGGTGCTTCTAGGCCGTCAGGCATTCAAGTTGTTGTAACTGTTATTTTTCAAAAAAACGACCTGCTATTTTGAAGTAGCGGGTCGCCTTTTTATGTCAAGACTGAGTCTGATGTTCTAATTTATGGCGGGCTATCTCTACGGCCTTGTGAAGTTTCTCCTGTAAATCTTTTTGTGACGGTAGCGCTGTCAAATAGTCCGCAACTCTGATATTACTTTTATCCAGCTGCATCAATTCGATGTGTTCCTGACTTTTACCGGTACAAAGTATCAATCCTATCGGCGGGTTTTCTCCTTGTATCATTTCGTATCTTTCCAAAAACCGAAGATACAGTTCCATTTGACCTTTGAATGCTGCTTCAAATTCTCCAATTTTTAGGTCTACTACGACAAGGCATTTTAACCTACGGTGATAAAAAAGCAAATCAATGTAGTAATCGCGGTTATCGATGGTGATGCGCTTTTGCCTTGCCATAAAAGCAAAATCGTTGCCCATTTCAGTAATAAACCGCTGCAACTCTACGATAATGGAAGTTTCGAGATCTTTCTCCGAATACATATCTTTCAATCCCAAAAAATCGAGAAAGTATGGATCCCGGAAGACTAAATCAGGGTTGAGCTTCTGCTCAGTTTTTAATAGGGCAAGGTCATTAACAATCGTTTCTTCTGGCTTCTTGCTTATCGCAGTTCGTTCATAGAGCATTGATTGGATTCGTTCACGAAAAGTCTTTACGCTCCAACTTTCGTGAATGCACATTTGAATGTAAAAATCCCTCTTTAAAGGATCCTCAATGGGAATTACTGCAAGAATATGTGTCCAGCTCAATTGTCGTATCAGCGATACGACAATCTTCTCTTCCGGAAATGACGTAGCAAACTGCATCATCCTTCTCAGGTTCTTTTCCGAAAAAGAGCCGCCATATTGTACCTCTAATTGTTGAGACAACGCACAAACAATCTGCTTTCCATACTCCGCACGCCTATCCTGTAAAACTTCACTGTTAATCGCTTTCCCTATTTGCCAATATAGGAAGCTCATACCGGCGTTGACTGAAACTGCAATTTGTGATTTACTTTCTTCGATTAGCCTTTTTACAGAGACGAACAGCTGTGAACCTTGTAGTTTTTCACTCATATTTTTTCTGAATTACGGTTAAGAATTTCTTCTTTTGACGTGCATTCAGAGAAAAGGTCACATATCTGTTAAATAAATTCTCTCCAAAACTTACTTCTCATCATAAATCTTCAATGCCCCTTTATAAAACCCAGTAATGTGCTTGCCGCTATTTTCGATACAATCGAAGGTGATTGAATACTCGGTGTTGATCTTTTTGACGGTGATGGTACCCGCGATCATTTCGTGGAGGTCCGCGTCCCAGTCTACAAAATCATTGTCAAAAGTAGCGTATGAATAGAAGAAGCTCTTTGCTTTAAATGGACCCTGAGAGAAATCAAATGTATATTCTCCTTCGCCTAGCTGATTGGAAGATGCGCCAAAAAGCTGGAAAAAGATCCCATGCCCGCGACCATAGATCGAGTCAATCTTCCCACCCGATTCCCGAATCGTGACGCCGGAAGATGACAGGAACAATTCCTGGCCGTTGCCTTCATTGGGCGGGAAAGTACCATAGTCGATCAGAAGCCCTTTTGACAACTCATATTCTTTGCCATCGTAGGTCATGATCGTTTTCGGAACGATTTCTTCGTCCTTTTTATCACAGCTTGTCATAGCCGCGCCACATAGCAAAACGAATAAAACGGATTTGATAGAATTTCGCATAAGTTCCTGATAGTTAGGTTAAGTTGGGGTGCTGAAAATTTATAAAATTCACAAAAAAGCATCCAGGATGTATTTGAAATGTGCTTACAACCTGAATGCTCTGGGCAATGCTATGAAAATATGCTATTCTTTAATCAAATCCGTTGGGTCTGTTTTATCTGGCAGAATGCTAAGTTAACAAAAAGATAGTAAGTTGATTACGTATGGTTTCAATGAGAAGGTCTGTCCGGCGCGGGCGCCGAGGCGTGGTAGTCTTTTTGGATGATGGCAGCATATTTGTCCAGTAGCTCAATCACCTTTTCGCGCGACTTCGACCGTACTACGAGACCCACATGATAAGGCTCATCCATTTGCCACACAATTTCGGGATCATTAAAAACCGACAGATCAGGCCACTCCTGACGTGCCAGCGAAATGATAATGCCCGAAAAATCTTTCCGCACAGGTGGCAGTTTATAATTTTGCCCTTTCGCCTCCGCCGTTTCCATTTTCGCCCATTCTTTCCAAAGATTAATACCCGACGAAGCCTCTACCATCTCTGAAAGGTTCGCCCCGCCTACGCGGGAAGAGGTTTCAAGAAAATAATACTTACCATCGTCATGGCAACGGATTACTTCCGTGTGAGAAGCACTGTGTTTCAGCCCGAAAGCTTTCAAAAGATCCACAGCCAGCGTTTGCAGCGCGTGTTCTTCCGAAGAATCAAAAGGAACTGTTACCGACCGGAAAATCCCGCCGCCGTGCGCCACATCAAACGGAGGCGCGAGGTATTTGCTGTTCCAGGAGAATATCACCCGGCCATTGTATGAAATAGAATCGACGTGGTAAACGTCGCCGGGCTTGAATTGCTCAACAAGATAAGCATGCCGCTTATCTCCCAGCTCATGAATGGTTTTCCATAATTCCTCGGCGTCATGCATTTTCTTAATGCCTGTCGCAGAAGCTTCCGAACGCGGTTTGATCATCCACGGCCCCGGATATTTTTCTATAAATTGATTAATGTCCTCATCATTGAACAGCGACGAAAACCCCGGAACCAGTATCCCCGACTCGGCAGCTTTGGTCCGCATCGCCAGCTTGTCGCGAAAGTACCTGCCAGTGGTTTGCCCCATGCCCGGAATCCTGAAATATTCACGGATATGGGCGGCTTTTTCCACATCAAAATCATCCAGCGCCACTACGCGGTCAATGGGCCTGCTGCGCATTACATAGGCGAGCCCATTGATAATTTCCTTCATATTGTAGGTTCCGTCCTCACCCTCTTGCACGTAAAAAAACTCGTCCACAGCTTCCCTGGCCCACGGCTTGTCTTCCAGCTTTTTTGCGGTGATCAAAAAAACCTTATTCCCGGCCTCTTTACAGGCTTTCAAAAAATCATTACCCTTGAAATATGTCGATATGCAAAGAAAAGTTAGAGTTTGGGCCATAAAAATTAAATTGGTGGAAAGTAGATATGGCAAACCGCTAATACCGCGTGCTTACATTCTCAAATCTAGCAAAAAGAACCAGTTTTGCAAGGAGAGCCCTGGTTAAATTTCAGTGACCGAAATTTACTTTTCCTTCACATCAAATGTCCATTAGCTTTGCTCAGGAGCAGTCAGGTAGGCTAGTAGCAAGCGAATGCCATATGCCGTTCCCGCGCGCCCAGGGGCAAATTCGGTATCTCCAAAAGCCGTTCCCGCAATGTCCAGATGCGCCCATGCCTGATGCTCGCCGGTGAATGCTTCGAGGAACTTAGCCGCTACGATGGCACCCGCCAATGGTTTCCCGTGATAGTTTTTGACGTCGGCAATGTCCGAGGAAATTTCCTCTTTATACTCGTCCCAGACCGGTAACCTCCATAAGCGCTCGCCCGTCTGCTCCCCCGCTTTGGACAGTTCATTGGCCAGCGCATCATTAGGCGTAAAAAGGCCAGCCGCTTCATAGCCGAGGGTCTGGATCACGCTTCCCGTCAATGTAGCCAGATCAATGATCACATCCGGCCGAAACTCCTTCACGGCATAGCTCAGTCCGTCTGCCAGGATAAGTCTTCCCTCGGCATCGGTATCGATTACTTCAATGGTTTTACCGGAATAGGAGCCGATCACGTCACCCGGCTTCATCGATGAGCCGTCCACACAATTTTCAGTGGAAGGGATGACTGCAATCAGCCTCACGGGCAGCCTTAGCTGTGCAGCCAATTCAATCGTACCCAATACCGCAGCCGCGCCCCCCATATCGCTTTTCATCAGATGCATATTGGCAGAGGCTTTAATCGAAATCCCGCCGGTATCGAAGGTAACGCCCTTACCTACCAATGCGATGGTTTTTCTATAATGTTGCGGCGTGTATTCCGTCACGATCATCACAGGTGGCTCGTCGCTGCCTTTGCTCACCGCCAGCAAGGCGTGCATACCCAGTTCCTGTAATTTTTCTTTTTCAAAAACAGTAACCTTATACCCATTCGCGTCACCGGAGTCTTTTGCCCATTGTGCCAGTGTAGAGGGCGTTTTATAATTGCCGGGCGCATTCATAAGATCCATGACGCGACATTGTACCAATGCTGTTTTCTGTGCAGCTGCGATGTTATCTGCGATCCCGTACGCGTCCGACAAAATCCATAATTTTCCTTCTTCAAAAAAAGCACTGAATGCTTTCGGCTCCGTTTTATAGAGTTGCAGGTTGTACCCACCCAAAATGATCCCATTGATTGCACTACATACCCATTCTGTCTCCTTTCCTCTTGCATCGAGTATGATTTCCTCCGGCCAGCGGTCTTTTCTTTTAAAAAACAATGAGCGAAAAATCTTAATGATAGCAGGAAGCTTGGGTGATTTTCCAAGCCCCAGCCACAGCTCCTTCGAAGAATACCACCACAACTCCCCTTTTTCCGCCTTAAACATCGTCTGATTCTCAGGCTCAGCGCCTTGTTCAAATGACCGTATGATCAAAATATTCTCGTCTGCTTCTTGTCTTTGTAAAATCTGCATTGTATTTGTATCCGTTGAAATAAAAAAAGCAAAGACAATATAAGTCTTTGCTTTCAATAAAAAGATATGATTCCGTTAATCCAGGCCTCCTCTGCGGGTTGGCTTCCTTTGCACTGGCCAGGCACCAGGTTCGCCCTTGGCATTCACCGGCAGGATACTCTTCTCGCGGGACGTTTTGGCTGGATCTTCGCTGGCCTGATATGCCATGATAGCCGCCAGTATCGCATTGCTGCGAACGTCGTCGAAAACAATCTTATCATACGTATCGCGGTTGGTATGCCAGGTATAGGAACCGTACGACCAGTTAAGCGAACTCAATGAAAAAGCAGGAGCGCCCGCAGCGACAAATGACGCAAAATCAGAACCACCTGCGCCAGGTGCGCCGGGGAATTTGGATTCAATCGGCGTTTTGATAGTATCAGGCACTTTCGTCAGCCAGCGGCTCAGGTACTCGTATGAATTAAGGAATCCCTGACCCGACAGGTTCACGACCCGACCGGTACCATTATCCTGATTGAAAACCGCCTGAATGTTCTGAATAATTTCCGGATGATCTTCCACAAAAGCGCGCGAACCATTCAGTCCCTGCTCCTCGCTACCCCAATGTCCTACCAAAATCGTCCGTTTTGGATTAGGATATACTTTTTTCAAAATCCGCATTGCTTCCATCATCACGATCGTTCCAGTGCCATTGTCTGTCGCCCCACTACCACCGTCCCAGGAATCGAAATGCGCTGAGAGGATCACGTATTCATTGGGTTTTTCAGTACCTTTTATTTCACCTATAGTGTTGAATGTCTGGCTCACGCCTGTTTCCTTCGCGTCCGCCCTTACACTGATCTTAGGCGTATGTCCTGACTCGGAAAGACGATAGAGCAATCCATAGTCTTCCAGTGAAATGTCAACCGTAGGAACGGTTTTGGTATATGCGCCGAAAATTTTATTTGCACCAAAGCCTTTTGACCAATAAGACATCACCACACCAGCGGCACCTGCTTTTTCCAGTGCGAGAGGCAATGTGCGTGTAGTGTAGCCGGTCTTTTTCAGACGATTTGTCCAGGCTTCGGTTTGGGCGTCGCGCTCTTTTTTCATTTTTTCAAAAGACTCCTTCGTCGCAAATTCCTGCCAGTTATAATCCGGGCGACCAGTCGGCTGATTCATGCTGATCATCACAAATTTGCCTTTTACCGACGGCAGCCATTTTTGGAAAGCAACCGAATCGGCTACATCAGCAAGGATAATTACGTCGGCGGTAACTGTTTTTCCAGCGGTTCCCGGACTCCACGCGAGCTGCATTCCTTCGAGGGATTTCACTCGTGGCGCTACCATATCAATGTGCGAAACACCACGCTCCCACCCGCGCCATTCACCCCACTTTTCATTTTTGGCAGTAATATTCCATCCTTTGTATTTGCCCACGGCCCATTCATGTGCCTGCTGCATTTGCGGGGAGCCTACGAGCCGCGGACCGATCACATCCATCAGTTCATGCGCCAATTTTTCCAGTTGTGAATTTTCCGTAGCTTCTTTGACGATATTTTCAACGACGGGATCTTTACTCTGAGAGAATCCCGGGTTGAAATAGAATGCAAAGACGAGGGCAAAAATCAAGGAGATTTTTTTCATTTAAGTAATGGTTTAAGAATTGTATATGTTTCCTAATTTAATGAATCCCGTCGTAGATTAGCTCGCCGTCTTTAAAAATTCTAAATCGATATTTTAATTGTATTATTCCCGAGGTATAACCTTGCAGTCAACGGTTTAAAGCGTCAACATGGGCAACAGAATTGTAGCATTTATTTTCTTTGCAAATTACTTCGTGGGTTTGCTGGCTGTCGCGTTGTCTGTGGAAACTGCTTTTCAGTTGGGTCTTCCGCTGAATTCGGCAACGTATTACATTCTCCTGTTCGCCGCCACCGTTTTTTATTATACCAAAGCATACTCGGTTCCGCCGAGCGCGACGGTTTCCGCCAATCCGCGCACTGAATGGTACCGCGTCCATCACCGTTTTGTCCGGACAAGCCAGTTAGTTGTTGCTGTGATTTGCATTGCATTGGCATTTTGGCTTTTAATGAAGGATTTTACCAAAATAATCGGTTTACCTTTTTACAATTGGCTGCTATTGTCAACCGTCCCTGCGGCCGCCATTCTTTACTACGGCCTTCTCCCTGAATCCATTATATCATTAAATCTCAGAAGAACAGGTTGGTTCAAGGCATTCGTGATCGGCTTTGTCTGGGCCGGCTGCGTGAATCTTTTCCCGGTGGCCATGGTCAGGATTGAACATGGAATCACTATTCAAGAACCGCTTCTGATGTTTTGGCTATTTGTAAAAAACTGGATGTTTTGTACCGTCAACGCGATTATGTTCGATGTGAAGGACTACGAAGACGACGCCAACATTGAGCTCAAAACATTCGCAGTCAGGATGGGGCTTAAAAATACGATCTCCTATGTGCTGGTACCTTTACTTCTGATCGGCCTGCTTTCGTTTCTCACATTTGCTACTTACCGGCAGTTTAGTACGGTTACCATTTTATTGAACCTGATACCATTCATTTGTCTGTTAATCGTTGCTTTTTCGCTTCAACGGCCACGCAAAATTCTTTACTATCTCATTGTGATCGACGGGCTTTTGCTGGTTAAAGCGATTTGCGGCATTACGGGCATCCTTTTTGAACGACTTTATTGAGAATTAATCAAAAGCATGACTAACAATTACGACCAGATCGCCGGAAGTTATGATATGCTCAGCAGACTGGTTTTTCGAAAATCAATCGTGCATTCCCAGCAAGTTCTACTTCCGTTTCTGAATGTGCCTTCCCGGCTACTCATTGTGGGCGGCGGTACCGGCTGGATATTGGAAGAACTGGCGAAAATCCATGCGAGCGGCTTCACGGTTACTTATGTTGAGATTTCTTGCAAAATGATTGATCTGGCCAAAAAGCGGGATTTTAAACAAAACCAGGTTTCATTCATTCACACAGCCATTGAAGATTTTGAATCGAACGAACAATTCGACGCGGTCATGACTCCTTTTCTGTTTGATAATTTTGGGAGTGAAAGAGCTGCGCGTGTTTTTACAATACTCGATCGGCAGTTGGTTGAAGACGGAATGTGGCTTTTCACTGATTTTCATATTGATAAAAAAATCAATGGTACCTGGCAAAAGATCCTGCTCAAAAGTATGTACTTGTTCTTCAAAATACTATCGCATGTAGAGGCCAGCAGATTACCGGAAATGGAACCGCTTTTTAACGATGGCGGATATGCCGTGATGCATAAAAGCTATCATTTCCGCGGCTTCATTCAGTCGGTAGTGTACAGGAAGATCAGATCAGCGCAGCCCGCCTCCGACCAAAAATGAAACGCTCATTGAACACCACAATGGAGATCAGTATCAGCGAATACGCTATGATCTGAATCGAATTAATCTGCTCATTGAAGTACAACAATGCAATCGCAAAGTTCATGAGCGGGTTAATGTAAAGCAAAATCCCCATCGTCGATGAAGTAACTCCCTGCAATGCATAGAGATTCATAAACAGAGGCAGAATCGTAAAGACAATGGCAATCAGGGAGATCAATGCGTAAAACGAAAACTCACTTGGAAGTGCAGCACTGTATTTCGGGTAAAATGGCAGCAGTATCAGGGCAGAAAAAAGAATCTGCACGGTAAGCACCAGGAATTTGTCCAATCCCGCATTTTTGCGCTGGCTTACCAGATAAAAAGCATAAGAAGCGGCAACGATCAGGCTGTACGCAATGTCCGCAATGTTATTGAATGACAGCAACATACAGCTTACTACGCTCATCAATACCGCAGTCCATTGCCATTTGCTCAGTTTTTCATCCAATACAAAATAGGCGATCACGGTGGTCATGATAGGGCACACCAGATACGCAAATGACGCTGCTTTGACGCTGATATGGTTCATCACGTAAATGAAGAAAAACCAGTTCGCCGTCAGCAACATGCCACCGGCTAATGTCAGCAGTGCTACCTGTTTCCGCTGAGCGGCAGGCATTTCTTTAAATTTCTTAACGTTTTCCTTCAGTACTTTGACGCGAACAAAAAGACTGATCACGGCCATAATCACGGCACACATGAATACCCGGTAAAAAAGAATGTCGAGAGACGGATAATCGTGCAGCGGTTTTAAAGCCAAACTAAAAAAGCCCCAGATAACGAACGAAAGAAATGCAATGAGGTAGTATTTTGAAAATTTCATGAAGTGGTGGTATTGAGTCGGTTGCAACCGGTGACGCCGTCCCGGACAATTGTTCCAACAACAAAATAAAAAAGCCAGTTCGTCAACCAGCCTAATTCGTGCAAAATGTGAAAAAACACCTCACACATGAACCTTAGCGTGTATATTTGGCTTGATCAATGAGGTAACATTTAAAAAATAGTATGACTTTTTCGGATATCAGACTGGTGGCCACAGATATGGATGGCACGCTTTTGAACTCAAAGCACGAAATTCATGAATCTTTTTTCCCGGTTTTCAGAAAACTAAAAGAACGTGGGATCATTTTCGTAGCAGCCAGCGGACGCCAGTATTTTAATCTTACCAAAACCCTGGACAGGGTTAAAGATGAAGTCATTTTCGCTGCGGAAAACGGAAGTTACGTTGTTTTTCAAGACCAGGAAATTCACATCCAGGCTATTGATCAGGAGATTGTTAAGGAATTGATATTGAAATCCAGAAACATTCCCAATACTTACCCGATCATTTGTGGCAAGAAAAAAGCCTATGTGGAAAGTGACGAGCCTGAGTTCATCAACCACTTGAAACTGTACTTTGAAAGGTATGAGATCGTCAAAGATCTGACAGAAATTGAGAATGACCAGTTTTTGAAGTTTACCCTTTGTGATCTGGCCGGATCGGAAGTAAACAGTTACCCACATTACAAGCACTACGAAGAGAGCCTGCAGGTGAAAGTTTCAGGGCCGATATGGCTGGATATATCGCATAAAAATGCGAATAAGGGCAAGGCAATGGAGGTTCTTCAGAAAAAATTCAATGTATCATTCGAACAGACCATGGTTTTCGGCGATTACCTCAACGACCTGGAAATGCTGAGCAAGGCACATTACTCCTATGCCATGGCCAATGCTCACCCGGATATCAAAAAAATAGCCCGTTTCATCGCCAAAAGCAACGATGAAAACGGGGTAGTTGAGGTACTTTCGGAACTGACAGACTAGCTGTTATTCCCCAGTATATTTTTTAAAAATAGAGGTAGCAGTGTGCCCTCCAAATCCAAATGTATTGTTGAGCGCGTAGTTCACAGGCTGTTTCACCGATTCGCCCAAAATAATATTCATCCCTTCCGGAATATTCTCGTCCAGGTTTTCAGTATTAATGGTACCGGGGATAATGTCATTTTGTACCACCAGGGCGCAAATGATAGCTTCCAGCGCTCCCGCCGCGCCAAGCAAATGGCCCGTCATAGATTTCGTAGCACTGATCGCAACCTGATGGTCGCCGAAAACTGTTTTCATCCCATTCAACTCGCTCATGTCGCCCAATCCTGTGGAGGTCGCATGCGCATTCACGTAGTCGATCTTATCGGCTGAGATACCCGCTTCCTTCAAAGCTTTTCTCATTCCTAATGCCGCGCCCATTCCGTCCGGCGGTGTTCCCGTTAGATGGTATGCATCAGCAGCCATTCCGCCGCCGACAATTTCAGCGTATATTTTCGCACCTCTCGCTACTGCATAATCCAGATCTTCCAGAATAAGCGCAGCAGCGCCTTCACCCATTACAAAACCGTCCCTGTCTTTATCAAACGGGCGGGAAGCTTTTTCGGGCTCGTCATTTCTTTTGGAAAGTGCCTGTGCTGAACCAAATCCTCCCAGAGAAGAGTAAATAATCGCAGCTTCCGAACCTCCTGCCACCATTACTTTTGCCTTGTCCATCCGGATGGTGTCGAAAGCGCTGATTAAAGCAGTATTGGAAGAAGCGCAGGCAGAAACTGTACAATAATTAGGCCCATGCAGTTTGTGACGGATAGAAATAACACCCGCCGCAATGTCCACGATCATTTTTGGGATAAAGAAAGGACTGAAACGTGGTACCCCGCCAGAAGCGTGGAATTCAAGCAACTGCTCCTCAAAAGTCCCCATTCCACCGTTACCAGTCGCCCAGATCACGCCCATGTCGTAGCGTTCGGTAACGTCTATACTTTCGAAATCCAGACCGGAGTCTTTGATAGCCATGTCGGACGCTGCAATCGCATACTGGGTATGCAGGTCATACTTTTTAAGTTCCTTTTTTTCGATGAAATCCTCTGGATTGAAGTTCTTTACTTCGCATCCGAACTGCGTCTTAAACTTCGAAACATCCATCTTGGTAATGGTGGCGGCACCGCTAACACCATTGACAATATTTTCCCAGAATTCGTCTACTGAATTGCCGAGGGGAGAAATGACTCCCAGACCTGTAACAACTACTCTTTTCATAAAAATTTTAGAATTTTTTCGAAGACATCAGAAGTTATGTGTCAATCTCCTGAGTCACTGCATCTTTGAACATGTTATTCACCAGTTTTTGAACCTTCGGCCCGACCAGTAATATCACGGGAATGACCAGTAAATATGCCATGCTCCAAGATTTCAGCCAAATCACCAAAAAATTGGCAACAAATCCAATATTTATAGAAATCAAAGTAAAGGAAATTATACCCGTCGTGATAATTCCCATGATCATAGCAAAAGCGATTTTCTGTCTCACCTTAATATAGTTTATTGGATTAATATTGAAATAAACTGTAAACGGCTAGGCCGCTTTCTCCTGAATACCAGGATTCATGGCCAGCAAAGCATCGGAAGGCGACTGTAAAAACAATTGGAAAAGCTGTGCGGTACGTCCCACGTGTATTTCGTAAGTATCATTCTCAAATGCGCCGATCAAATCGTCAGCCACTTCTTTGGGTGGAATCCCGTTTTCGCCACCAATCTCTGTTGAAAATTCAGTATTCACCAGCGGCGGCATCAGTTCAAATACTTTGATATCAGTAGCTTTTGCCAAAGTAATCCGTAGCGACTTAGTATACGAATGTAATGCAGCCTTACTCGCAGCATAGGTCGGGATCACATGATTAGGAACAAACGCGGCGATGCTCGATACATTCACAATAGCTGCCTCCCCATTCGTTTTAAGCAATGGCAACAGTTCCTGGTTCAGGCGAATAATAGAAAGATAGTTGGTCAGTATTTCTTCTTCGGCATTGGTGTAGGCATCTACATTTTCGTCCAATCCGTAGTACGAAGCCTTACCTGCATTGTTGATCACAACATTCAAAGAAGGAAAATCCGTTTGCAGAATTTTGACAAGTCGTGCAACATCATCAGTACTAGTCACATCAAAAGCGATAGGTGTAACATTTTTCAGCTTTGAAGCCGCATTCCGTAATCTCTCTTCGTTTCTGCCTGTGATGATCACATGATTGTCTTTTTCTGAGAATGCCTTTGCGATCTCAAAACCGATTCCGGCGCTACCGCCTGTTACTAATATTGTGTTTCCTGAAGTTTTCATTTTTGTATTGATTGAATTGATTTGAATATTAATATACCGATCGGTATATTTTGGTTTAAAATTTTTTAGCTTAAATCATTGATCATCTTCTCGACCGATTTCATAATGCAGGTCCGGTAGTTGGGATTGCCTGTCACTTTACCGATCATAATTCCTCCTTCAATGAGTGCGACAATCGTAATGGCGATTTGCTCGGGATCAAGCTCTGCACTGAACTCATTGTCAGCGATACCTTTTTTGATGAGCGCAGCAATGTTATTTTTCCACGAAGTGATCGCTTCGGCCGCCTTTTTTCTAAGCGTAGGATGTGTGTCGTCGGCTTCCGTGGAAGTATTAAGAATGGGACACCCTCCTTTCGGAAAACGGCTACCCATAAAGTCTTCATAAATGGCGGCATATACCTGCAATTTCTCTTTAATCGAGGTCTGCTTGTCCATTTCGCCTCTGATCACGCTGAACATCTGTTTCACATTATGGTCAAATGCGGCTAGCGCAACTTCGTCTTTATTTTGAAAGTTACCGTAAATGCTACCTTTCGTAAGGCCGGTCGCCAGGATCATATCATTGAGAGAAGTACCGGCATACCCTTTCGTATTGAAAATCGGTGCGGTTTTCTCGATGATAAATTGTCTGGTTTTTTCTGCCTTATTCATATGATCAAATATTAACAATACAAAAATATACCAATCGGTATATTTCTCCAAATATTTGCGAGGATTTATTTTCAAATCTTTTTTCAAATACAAAAAAAACGGCCTGATCATCCCGACCAGGCCGCTATTCTATTCCCCATAGCTAATGTCTTAATTGGCGGTTACCCGCCATATTGTATTTCCCGAATCGTCATTGACGAGTAACGAGCCGTCCTCCATGACAGTCACTCCCACCGGACGACCGTATACCTTTTCTTCACTCTCAACAAACCCGGTCAAAAAATCTTCCGGCTCCCCCGCCGGTTTCCCATTTTTAAACGGAACGAACACTACTTTATATCCTGCTAACTGAGAACGGTTCCATGAACCATGCTGACCAACGAATGCGCCATTTTGATATTTGGCCGGAAACTTCTTTTTATCATAAAACGTCAGCCCCAGCGAGGCAGTATGTGATCCCACCGGCACGTCCGGCACTAATGTTTTCGCTACGAGATCAGGGCGCTCCCCTTTTCGTCGTGGGTCTTCATTTTTACCAAAATAAGCATATGGCCAACCATAGAAACCGCCTTCCTTCACACTGGTAATGTAGTCGGGAACAAGTTCATCTCCCAGCAGATCACGTTCATTAACGGCTGTCCAAAGTTCATTGGAGCCCGGTGCCCAGTCCATGCCTACCGGATTTCGCAAACCGCTGGCAAACACTTTTTCACCAGTCCCGTCAGGATTAATTTGTAGAATATTCGCCCGGCGCTTTTCCTCATCAATCCCATGGTCCGCTACATTACTGGCTGATCCCACGGATACATATATTTTGGAACCGTCGGCGCTAGCTAGCAGGTTTCTGGTCCAGTGATTGTTATAGCCGCCAGCTGGCAGATCCAATATCTTCTCTCCCTTGCTGGTTATTTTGGTTTCACCTGATTTATAAGGATACCGGTACAATCCATTGGTGTTGGCCACATAGAAATAGTTTTTGAGTACCAGCATTCCCAGAGGCTTATTGAGCTTTTCCATGAAAATTTCCCGCAGCTCAGGTTTACCGTCCTTGTTGACATCTCTTAAAAGCGTAATCCGGTCAGCACTTTTTTTGGTAGCCGATTCTGCTACAAACACATCACCATTGGGGGCAACGTATGTCCAGCGCGGACTGTCAAATTTATCTGCGTATTTGGTCACTGTAAATCCTTCCGGTGCTTTGGGAGTGACCCCGTCGGGCCAGCCGGCTTCCTTGGGCCTCTTCTCTACTGATTTCGTAGCAAATGGCGCTGGCAGGATAAGGCTATCGGTAACAGTCTGTACGGAATCCGGGCCGCTAAGGGCAGCCTCCTCTTTCTCCTTTTTCTTACTGCCACAGGCAAGCATAGCACTAAGCGCCAGCATGCACACGACATTGATATGAATCCCTCTCATCATTTTATTTGGCGTTAAATGCAAAAAGCAGATCATTGGTTCGTTGTCAATGATCTGCTTTTACAATAATAATGCCAGCGATATCAGTATTTGTTCTTTCAAACTGCCTGCTCATCACCTGTGATGTGGGCAAAAATTGAAGCCTTTATTCGGACATTAGAAGGTAACCGGTACTTCTACCACAGCTGAATCCCAACCCAGGAACATTTTCGCCGAAGTATCCGATACTTTTTCGAAAACAATGGAGAAGTTTTCAATCGGTGCATCTGCCTTTTTCACAGGAGCAGTAACTCGGAGCACATCGTTGGCTTCCTTGTATTTGTAGGCACCCCAGTAATCCAGGTCCGAACTTAGAATAAGCGTCCACTCCTTTTCACCAGGAATTGAAAACAAAGAGTAAGTGCCGGCCTTTACTTTCTTACCTCCGAAAGTCGCGTCCTGGTAAAACTTAATTTCAGTCGATTCGTCCGCACCGGTTCTCCATACTTTCCCGTAAGGTTCCAGTTTACCAAATACCTCGCGGCCTTTCAGGTACGGGCGGCTGTACGATACTTTCACCAATGCTTTCTCTCCGTCTTTGCGGTCATGTGCGAAATGGTCAGGGAAGTAAGCGATGTCACGCGGACTTTTGTCCAACGCCCTGAATTTCTGAGCCTGTGCTCCAAATGCCAATACTGCCAATAAAAGGGAAAGGATAATGTTCTTTTTCATAGAAACAGATAAGTTGTTATTTATTAATAGAGTTAGTGAATGAAAGATAATCCTAAGTAAGCATTTTACCATTCAAAACCGGACGGGGATCTTTGGTATTGCCCAGAATAGCAAGGCTTCGTTTGAATGAAACCTGGACATTATCGCCTTCAAACCGACAGGTAACCGTTTCGTAATGAGCCGTTTCAATAAATCGCCACGTCATTTCAAATGTATTATCGTCGATCCACGCACCATTCCCCGCAATTTTGGATTTGATCTCTCCGGGAACTGGCGTGAGTACCAGCTTCAACGGCAATGTCGAAAGGTCTGTCATCCCGATTTTCCAGCCGCCAATACCATTCACTATCAAATGCTCTCCGGCATCGTCTTTTAGCCTGAACAAACACCAGCCTTTTGCAAATTCGAATGATACCTTGCTAATTTTCAGCTCATTATCTGCAATTTTGAAACTCTTACCATTCAACTTTGCTGCCAGCGTGCCATCGGGTTTGCCCGGTGTCAGCGGCAGGTTCAATGTCGTCAGTTTTTTCTGCAATCCTGCTAGTACATCCTTATCTTCCGATACCCGGGTGATTTTTACGGATTTCAATATGTGGTTCCAGACGTGGTCTAGTATGGCTTGCATATTGCTCGTTTCGCTGGTAATAGCGATGACCAGATCCTCTTTGGGTAGCACTATGCAGTACTGTCCATACGCACCGTCGCCTCGGTAGCCGTCATTGCGGCAGCGCCAGAACTGGTAGCCATAGCCTTGCAACCAGTCATTTTCCTCAGCCGGGCGGGCGCCTCCTTTTGATTGTATGTGTGACCGCGTCGCTTCTTCTACCCAGGCCGCAGGCAGGATACGCTTGCCATTCCATTCTCCTTTTTGCAAATACAGCTGACCAAATTTCGCGATATCCTCAGTTTTAACTCTCAGCCCCCAGCCACCGGTATTAATGCCGTTCGGATCTGTTTCCCAGTCCATATCTTCAATAGCCAATGGCTGGAAAAGTCGCGGTTTCAAATACTCAAGAAGGGTATTTCCGGTCAGTTTCTGGATAATGGCGGAAAGCATATAGGTTGCGCCGCTGTTATACACAAAAAATGTCCCCGGCGTATGTTCCACAGGCTGTGCAAGGAATGATTTTACCCAATTCTTATCCGGGCCTCCCCTCAATGCAGGCGTAGAATCTTTATCATGTCCTGTCGACATTGTCAGCAGGTCTTTTACCCGCATAGCAGCGAGGTTGGGGCTTATTGTCGCCGGTTTATCATTTGGAAAAAAGGATACTACTTTGTCTTCAACCGTCAGTTTACCTTCTGCGACCGCCAGCCCGATCGCCGTGGACGTAAAACTTTTGCTCAATGAATAAAGCGTATGTTTCAGATCCGGCGCATACGGTGCCCACCAGCCTTCCGCGACCACTTTCCCCTGCCGCAAAATCATCAGACTGTGCAGGTTCAGTTTGTCGGTTTCAACAGCATTGGCAAAATCCATAATCCCTTTTGCGGTCATGCCCTGCTCGTCCGGCGAGCTTCTGGGCAGCTGACCATATTGAAGCGATGATGCCCAAACGGAGGCCGGAATGGCACTGATAACGCCCAACTGCAAGGCGCCAAACCCTAGTTGTTGTAAAAATTCCCTGCGATTGTAAGACATTGTGATAGAAGTAAAATGTTCGGTAAAGTCATGGGGTGAGACAGTAGCGGGACCGATTAGTCTGAAATGTTTGCAGGTAATGGTATCTTTGTGCTTTTCACAAAACTTTTGACCCATTGTCAGATAACACAGCATCTTTCAAATCGCTTGGCCTGTCCGAACCACTATTAAAAACCATTGCAGAACAGAATTATACTCAACCATATCCTATTCAGCAGGAAGCCATTCCCGCAATTTTGAAAGGAAATGATGTTCTGGGGATTGCTAAAACCGGTTCTGGCAAGACTGCTGGTTTTGTATTGCCCATCCTGGAATTGTTTCAGGACAAACCGGCAGCGCCAAACAGGCATATCACGGCATTGGTACTGGTTCCTACCCGAGAGCTGGCTGTGCAGATAGCGGTTGTGTTTCAGACATTTGGTGAAAGATTGCCCAGGAAAGTAAAAACGCTGGCGGTATATGGTGGGGTGTCCATTAATCCGCAGATGATATCGTTGCAGGGCGTGGAGATACTGGTAGCGACACCCGGCAGGCTTTTGGACCTACTGTCATACAAAGCATTAAGTCTTTCGGAAACACAGATTCTTGTTTTGGATGAAGCTGATAAAATGCTGAACCTCGGGTTCGCGGAAGAAATGAAGGATATTTTCTTCCTGCTTCCTAAAAAACGCCAGAGCATTCTTTTCTCTGCCACATTGGGTGACGAGGTGGATGCTATCAACAAGAATCAGTTAAAAAACCCGGTACGCATTGAGATTGAAGAAGAAGAGGCAAACCTCGATCTGATCAAACAGACAGGTTATTTCGTCGATCCTGAACGCAAAGGACCATTACTCAGGTACATTATCAAAACCCAGGAAATGAAGCAGGTACTCGTCTTCGTGTCCGCTACCCGCACGGCTGATAACTTGGTCGAAAAACTCAATAAAAACGGAATACAGGCTATGGCGATGCATAGCAAAAAAAGTCAGGGCGCCCGTACGGAGGCCCTGAACAAGTTTAAATCCGGTAAATTGACTGTCCTCGTGGCTACCGACCTGGTTTCCCGAGGGATTGATATTCAGTTTCTTCCTTATGTGATCAATTTCGAATTGCCCCGCTCTCCCAAAGACTACGTTCACCGCATTGGGAGAACAGGCCGTGCTGAATCTCCCGGCGAAGCATTATCATTGGTTTGTCCCGAAGACGTCCATCATTTCAAGATCATTCAGAAAAAAATGGGCAAACGTGTTGAAATGCTGGAATCTTATGACCTTGAACTACAAGGTTACTGATACTATTTTTTCTCTTTCGCTGCCAGTTCAACAATGTCTTTTTTACTACCCGTCCAGAAAGCGACTTTCCGGCGGTTGAATGTATAAGTAACTGCTACTGAGTCGCCCCAGCTGATAATTGCTGGGTAAGAATATTCGTCTTCCTTTTTACCAGTGGCAATGTCGATCTTATCCGTCCAGTTTTGGCCATTATCGTACGACAGGATCAGTGAAAGCGGTGAGCGTGAGCCCCAGTTTCGGTCGTCAGGGTTGTAAGCCAGCACCAATGTACCGTCCGCAATTTTAGTCAGGTCAATGCCGCTGTTGGGGTTAGGCAAGCTTGTTTTTTTAATGGTTGACCAGGTTTTACCAAAGTCTTTTGAATCGCTGCGTGCAATCACACCACCAGTTGTCCTGATCAGCATATGCACATTACCCGGCGTAGATTCCCACAATGTAGGTTGAATGGCCCCTTTGCCTTTGATTTCCATAGTATCGATCTTGAAATATGGGCTGGCAGTCCAGGTTTTACCTTTATCGGTGCTCCTGTCTACAAATACTTCCCAGCGGTTCACTTCATTGGAAGCGCCAGCTAGCCAATCGCCATTGGAAAGCTCGATCAGTTTATTTTTAACTGGCCCTCTTCCGCCTTTGTCTCCTTTTACCAATTCATAAGCCTCCGACCAGGTTTCCCCATTGTCAGCCGACGTTTTTACCCAAGTCTCCCATTGCGCGATTTCTTTTCCTACTTTGAAATACAAAATCACTTTCCCATCCGCAGTTTTCTGCAAAACCGGGTTCCAATGTGCGTCCTCACGGATTTTAGCCACTTCTTTCGGCGCACTCCAATTTCCCGGCCTGCCTTTTGAAACCCATATTCCTACGTCAGGATTTTTCTCTTCGGTCCCGCCAAACCATGCGACCAGAAACTGGCCGTCGTTCAAACGTACCAATGTAGATGCGTGACATTGCGCAAATGGACGGTCGTCGCCAAAAACAAATTCTTTCTTACCAGCCAGGGAATCAGCGTTTTCACCTTCCTCAGTTTCCGACTTTTTTGAATTACAGGAAGATAGTATGATAGTACCCAGCAAAAGACCGGCTGCTACACAGGTATAGAGTTTTTTAGAAATAGTCATAATTGGGTTTAAAATGAGATGTATTGAAAAGTACCTGGCATGGCACTAAACAGGCTATTTATTTCAGCAATTTCTTCAACTCTTCCATTACTACTGAGGGCGCTTGGTCCTCATATAAAATACTGTAAACCGCATTCGTAATCGGCAGGTTAACATGGTGGACATTATTGAGTGAATGAATGCTTTTGGTAGCATAATAACCCTCAGCGATCATTTTCATTTCGAGCTGCGCGGCCTTTACACTATATCCCCGGCCGATCATATTGCCGAAAAGACGGTTACGGCTAAACTGCGAGTAAGCTGTCACCAGCAGATCGCCCAGGTAGGCAGACGAGCTCAAATCCCGTTCGCGGTGGTCTACAGCCGTTACAAAATGGCCGATTTCCTGCATGGCATTGGAAACCAGTACGGCTTGAAAATTATCTCCATAGCCCAGTCCGTGGGTAATGCCGCAAGCAAGTGCGATAATGTTCTTCATCACGGCCGAATATTCCACACCGTACAAATCGTCCAGCGGATTGGCGGTAACGTATCGGCAGGTCATCAGTTTGGCAAAATCCTCCGAGGTCGGACATTCAGTGGAGGCAATTGAAAGATACGATTGCTTTTCCAATGCGACTTCCTCGGCGTGACAAGGCCCGGCGATTACGCAGGTGTCGTGCATATCAATGTCAAATTCATTGGAAATCCAGTCTGTAATGAGGATATTCTGGCCGGGCACCATGCCTTTAATGGCGGAAACGATGCGTTTTCCCTGTAAATGTTTGGCGGTTAAATGTTGTAATGATTCCTGTACAAAAGCAGCGGGTACTGCCAGAATCACATAATCCGCGCCTTTGACGGCATCAGTAGTTTTTTCAAAAACCTTTACTTTTTTGGGAGAGAGCACCACGTCGCTGAGGTAAGTAGGATTGTGATGGAATTTGCGGATATGTTCAATGTCTTTCTGATTTCTCAGCCACCACCTGATCTGCACATTATTTTGTTCACATAAAATTTTAATCAGCGCCGTTGCCCAACTGCCTCCACCGATGACCGCAATTTTGATATTATTTAAGAAACTCATTCCTGACTCGGTTTAAAATGATCCGGTCATTTATTAGCAGATTTGGCCGGTCGGTTTCAAAAATGGGAAGATTTTGACAGAAATGTATAAGTACCTGCGATTTTTTGACAGCTACATGTACGCCAAACAAATACTACACTACAAGTTCTACAAGGTATTAGCATGGGCAATGATTAAACTAAAAACCTCATTTTAAGCACATTAAATAACATAAAATAAAAAATCCTTGCAGCAAAGCCGCAAGGATTTTCCTTTTTAACCTAAACTAAATCGAACTTATTACATTTTTACAACGTACCAGTTCTAGTTTTCATTTGATTTTTTATCGTCTTTTTTCACTTCCACCTTCTTTTTTTCTACCAGGTCACCATTATTCAGGTTTTTGGACACCGCAATGTACGGTCCTGAAATAATCTGATCACCTGGTTTGAGGCCGGAAAGGATCTCTATATTCTCGAAATCGCTGATACCGGTCTTCACTTCCTTCATCTCTGCCTTTCCTTTTACATCGATAAAGACAACTTCTTTAATCACCTCCTCTTTCTTAGGTTTTTTGTCGTCTTCGGCGGGCGCATCATTGTTAGGCGGACCCTGTGTAGGCGCTCCGGCAGGAGGCGTGTTACTACGGGTTGTCACAGCGGCGATAGGCACAGAAACTACACCGTTCTTCCTTTCGGTAATGATCTCCACAGAAGCCGTCATACCTGGTTTGAAAGGATAAGACTTTTTGGATTTCGATACCATCAGGTCTTCAAACGACTCATTCAGGATCTTTACTTTTACTTCGAATTCCGTTACCGCATCAGCAGAAGCACTGGAAGCAGCGCTACTGCTTGCGGAAGTTGATGCAAGGCCAGCCGCAGTGTTCGCAATCTCTTTCACGATACCTTTAAACTTCCGCCCGGACGAACTATATGCATCCACGTCTATCTCCGCCGTGTCGCCAAGCTGTACCCGCACAATATCGTTTTCGTTTACATTCACACGTACTTCCATGTTGCTGAGGTTAGCGATCCGCATCATTTCAGTACCGGCCATTTGGGAAGTACCTACTACGCGTTCGCCGGCTTCTACATTCAGCAGGGAAATAATACCGCTCACAGGTGCAAAAATGTTCGTTTTGCGAAGGTTCTCTGCTGCATCCCGCATACTGGCTTCGGCACTTTTAATGTTATACAAAGCAGCAGAAACATTAGCCTTGGCCGATTCCACATCTTGCTGGGCTACACCAAATGTTGAAGAAAACTGTTCAAAATCGGCTGCCGAGATCACTTTGTCTGTATAAAGCTTTTTGTTCCGCTCAAAATTGGCCTTGGCTTGTATCAGCCGCGCCTCCGATTGTGCTACCATTGCTTTGGTCTGCTCATAATTAGCTTTGCTGGAGTTGACCGCCGCCTGAGCCCTCGCCATTAACGACTCGTAGTTATCAGGCCGGATCTTCAATAGCAGCTGTCCTTTTACAACAGAATCGCCCTCAGCAACATTGAGCGCGATAATTTCTCCCGAAACATCAGGACTAAGCTTCACTTCCACTTCCGGCTGGACTTTCCCCGACGCGCTGACGCGCTCGATGATATCCGATTTCTTAACAATCGTGTATTCAACCTCGGTGGTTTTGGGCTTACCAATGTAACCAGCCTGTTTGGCCCCGAATAAACCGGCAACGAGAAGTACTACAAAGCCTGCTGTAATCCACCAGATTTGTTTCGAAGATTTACGTGCCATATTTTTTTAGATTACAATTAATTGTTGGTTGCTGATATCAATGTGATTTCCCGTTCGTGTCAATCCGGAAAACCTGAGGGTAATGACTGAATGCTAATATTAGAAATCCGAGAGTGGCCGGTTCATGTAGAAGTCAAGGATTTTAGTCCTGAAAACGTAGTCATATTTAGTTTGTACCAGGTTTCCGTTTGCTTTGTCGAGATTGGCTTTGGCTATGTTGTATTCCACCGAGTTAATGGCCCCGGCATCAAACCGTACCTGTGAAACCCTGAATGTTTCCTGCAAAGCCTTCACTTGATTAGCGGTGGCGGAATATCGCTTGGCCGCATTGTTCATATCGATATAAGCCTGCTCCACATTTTTACGAATGGTCAGTAGCACCTGCTGTGCCTGGTACTCGTATGTTTTCTGCTGAATTTTCGCATTTGCTACATTGTACTTCACGCGGAAGTTGGAGAAAATCGGAATGGTCAAATTCAGGTTGATCGCAGAGTTGCGGTTAAAGTTCAACTGATCCAGGTATCCGAATGTCCTCAATGCTCCATTAGGAGTCGTTATTTTTTGAACAATCGGCACTTGCTGGTTATTTACAATCACATAATCGGTTTTTGAGATCACATCAGTGTTAGTAAATCCTGATCCATCTGATACAAACCGTTCTTTCGGCGCCGCGCTTGAAAAGGCTGTGTAAACTCCCCCGCTCAATGTTAGTGAAGGCAGTGCCGCACCTTTCGCGAGATCAACATTGGTTTTGGCAGCTTCAATTCTGATGTTCGCCGCTTTCATTTGTGGCAAATTACTCATCGCTGTTTCAAATATCTCCTGAATAGTAGCATCGTAGGCTTTCAGGCTTGGATCGGCCACTTCAATCTTCACGACATTGATCTGCTCGCTGCCAGGCATGTTCATGAATTGTTTCAAATTCAGCTTGGCAGTTTCCAGGTTATTTTCGGCATTCACCAAAGTAAGTTCGTCATTGGCCAGCTGCGCTTTCAGATCCAGCAGGTTGCTTTCGGCCAACGTTCCGGCTTCCACCAGTTTGGCCGTTCTGTTAACCTGTAAATTGGAAGCGTCAACCTGTCTGCGTGCGACCTCGATCAGTTCCTGGTTGGTAATCACTTGCAAATAAGACAATGCTACATTCAGCATGATATCGTTGCGGGTCGCGTCCAGGTCTTTGGCGCTGGCCTGGTAATTGGCCTCATTGAACTTGATATTATTTTTGATCTGAAACCCGTTGAACAATGTGATCTGCCCACCCAGCTGGTAGTTGTTGGAATTAATGTTCTGCTGAACAAACTGGTTGGTAAATGGGTCAATATTTCTACCGGAGCTGAACCCCTGGCCTGCGCTAAAACTGATACTCGGCCAGCGCTGCCACTTGGACTGGGCGTAAATGTTGCCATTGGTCTGCACCGTAAGCTCCGATTGTTTCAGTTGCGGATTGGTTTCCAGCGCTATTTTAATGCAGTCTTCCAGCGAGTAGGTATTGGCTGGCTGCGTCACATTTGTTTGGGCAAATACCGGCTGTATGACCTGTGTTGCGCAAAATATCAGGAAAACAAATGAAGAACGACGTAACGAATTAAACATAAGCAGTTCAGAGTTAGATGACCAATATTAATGTTTACCATAAAAAACAACCATCCAATTTATACGGACGGTTGCATAACAGGGTAAAAGGGCAATTTAAAGAGAGTTGGAAAAATCAGTGAAAAAATAAGTATCCCAGCCAGATTCCGGCCAAAACACCGATCAGATCCGCAATTAATCCCGCTACAATGGCATAACGGGTGTTCTTGATCCCGACAGAGCCAAAGTAAAGTGCCACGATATAAAGTGTAGTGTCAGCCGATCCCTGAAAAATACATACCAGCCGTCCGACAAACGAGTCCGGCCCGAATTCTTTCATCGCATCGATCATTAAAGCGCGCGCTCCACTACCACTGAGAGGCTTCATTAATGCAACAGGAAGGGCATCTGTAAAGTCGGTATTCAACCCGGTGAAGGAAAACATCCATTTCAAACCATCGATCAGGTAATCCATCGCTCCGCAGCTCCTGAATGCGCTGATCGCCACCAGCAAACCCACCAGGTAAGGAATAATGGTCACAGTGGTAGTAAAGCCAGCCTTTGCACCTTCGATGAAAGATTCGAATACATTGATTTTTTTGACAAGAGCCGTCCCTAAAAATCCGGCGATTACCGCCAGTAAAACTGAGTTACCCACAAAAATAGAAATCGTTTCAATCTGCTCTTTCGGTAACCCCGAAAGGTACCATAGCAACAATCCCAGAACAGCCGTAATGCTTCCCAGCCACGACATAACCGTCCAGTTGAATAGATTAATTTTTTGCCACGACGCCGTGATAATCATGGCGGTTACCGTGGTAATGTATGTTCCCACCACGCAGGGTATAAATACATCAGAAGGACTTTCGGCACCGAGGATCGCCCTTTGAGCAATAATGGACAAAGGAATAATCTGCAGGCCGGAGGTATGCAGCACCAAAAACATGATCTGTGCATTGGAGGCGGTGTCTTTGCTGGGGTTCAGTTCCTGCAAGCTTTGCATGGCTTTGAGACCAAACGGAGTAGCCGCATTGTCGAGTCCCAAAAAATTGGCCGAAAAATTCATGATCATCTGCCCATTGGCCGGATGGTCCTTAGGTACTTCGGGAAAAAGCTTGTTGAAAAACGGCCCGATGATTTTGGCAAGACCATTGATAATCCCTGCCTTTTCACCCACATTCAAAACACCCAGAAAGAAAGTCATGACCCCGGTCAATGGCAAAGCAATGTCCATCACTGCTACTTCCGCCATTTTCAACATTCCCTCGGTTACTTCCTTAAAAGTCTGTACATCGCCCGTCAGAATGAACTGTAATGCTGCTACCGCAAAGGCAATTAAGAAGAATCCTACGAAAATATAGTTTAAAGCCATAGTTGGGGTCTTATGTGAGGGGCGGGATTAATAACGATTTGTTTACAATGTAGGGAGTAAAATATTTTATTTAATGCAAATAACAAAGGTATATTGCAAAGTAGTCATGTCCTCTTAAACCAAATTAGCCATTACCAATGAAGTATTGCTGCATTCTTTTTCTGCTCACATTGTTCGCCTGTAACCAGCAAAACAAATCAGAAGGCTCCTCAGACCAGTCCGAAATTGTGATCAACGATACGATTCCGCCTTTAAGAAATGAGGTAGCGAGCGGTCCGGTTGCCAGTTTCAGCGAAAAGGTGAAAGATCCCCTGAACGACTGGAAATTTGCTGTTGAAGTATATGAAACCAAAGCTACTTTTGAATTTTTGGCTAAAATAAAATACAAAGAACTGGAAGTGGAAGACTCCCTAAAAATTCCGAATTTCGGTATTATGCCCAAAATTGAGATTCAAAAAGGGCCAAAGGAACAATCCTGCATCATTGGATTTTTGGACAAAAAAGGCGTTTTCAAAGAATACAAGCTGGTTCAGATCAAAAACCAGCAATTGAAAATATCTACATTGAAGTATTACGCAAGAACCAGGTATAAAGTGAAGAAGTAGTTGGGATTTTTTTGGAGGTAAACGATTCAACCTTTTTTCACATTCGAAAATAGAAGTTCTCTAAAAACCATTGCTCATCAATCGCGTAGCGATGAAACATCGGTAGCAACGGTATCGGTCAGTCGTTTGAAAATCCCTTTAGGGATGTAACAGGTTGCATCCCTAAAGGGATTTCGAAAAATTCGATCGACGGATTGCTACCAAGATTACATGCCTAAAGGCATTGGAATTCAGTATCATCCTATTTTTTCAAAATGTAGCAATTCCAGTCTCTAAAAACCATTTTTCAGTCAATCGCGTAGCGATGAAACATCGGCAGCAACGGTATCGGTCAGTCGTTTGAAAATCCCTTTAGGGATGTAACAGGTTGTTGCATCCCTAAAGGGATTTGAAAAAATTCGATTGATGGATTGCTACCAATATTACATGCCTAAAGGCATTTGAATTCAACCTCATTCTATCTATTCAAAATGTAGCAATTCACAAACAGGGACATCGAGCCATGTTGAAAACAGACGTTATTCAACCTTTTTTCACATTTGAAACTAGAAGTTCTCTAACATCGACTTCTAAGACATCAGCAATCTTAAACAAAGTTTCGATGGGTGGTTGAACATCATTTGTACACCACTTTGAGACTGTGGTTTTATTTTTCTCTAATTCTTCTGCCAGCCAAATATTGGTCCTTCCTTTTTCGGCGAGAACTGCCTTTATCCTGTTATATGTTTTATTTTCAGCCATTGAAGTGAAATCAAATACCATTTTAGTGGTAAGATAATCACATCTAAAAACTCGTCTTTAAGTAAAAAATCGTATTATTTTACATTTAAATATATAATTTAAACACTATAATTGCATATTTTTACACTTATTACTACTTTTGAAAAATGTCACTTTGGAAATTAACACAATGCACATCCTTACACCTAAACCCCGCCAACTGAAAATCTATTCAAAATTCCAAAGGACTTCCCAATGGCGAACCAAGTTCGTCCCGGAAATCAAGCTGTGTGGAGAGTGGCTGAAAGATTTGGGATTTGATCATGGAGAGCATATTACTGTTCGCTTTGAAGATGATAGGTTGATTATAGAACCTGTGGGAGAATTTCGGAAGAATATGCAGTTAAAGATTTGGGTGGATTAATCGCAAATTCAGGAAGAAGAGCAAAGCCAATTGTTTAAAACGAATGAAATCCACTTGCTTAACAAAACCAACAGCGCCGCTCCAAAAAATGAAGCGGCGCTGTTGTATAACATCAAATTTTCTTTCTAAGCCTTAAAAACCTCATCCATTTTTTCGCGGATCGTTAGCAAACGTTTACGATCGCCGCCGGGCACTTCCGCAGAAGCCCAGCCTGAGTAACCTACTTTCTGCAACGCCTTATTTACTTCCGGCCAATTGTTGTCGCCTTCCATAAACTCTACATCAAATCCTTTCCAAAGACCCAGATCATTTTGCTTCTTAAAGCTGAATTCTTTCAAATGGAGCTTTAAAATGCGTTTGTTCAACGCTTCGATCCAGGAAACAGGCCAGCTGTAACGCAGCACATTTCCAATGTCCAGGTACCAGCCAACCATTGGGTTATTAAAGTCATCGACAAATTTTGCAGCTTCCAAAGGACTCAGCAAAAACTGGTTCCAAACGTTTTCGATCGCTATTTTCACACCTGTCTTTTCAGCGATCGGAATTAGCTTACGGATCTCGGCCTGAGAACGTTCATATGCTTCACCGTAAGTAACGTTGGCGTTCACCACGCCTGGCACTACCAATACCGTGCTGCCACCGTACTCTTTCGTATCCCACAATGCTTTCTCAATTGATTTCGCGCATTCTTCCCTCTTCTTTGGATCAGGATCGGACAATGGCAACTTCCAGTGCATTGAATTGACAGTTCCCGGAATCAGCAAACCAGTTTTGTCCCTGGCCGCAAGTACCTCCTTCATATCAAGTTTGTCGGGAGAGTCGAGCTCAACCCCGTCGTAACCTAGATCTTTCAGTAATTTAAATTTGTCCATTACAGACAAATCTTCTTTCACCATCCCCCACATAAGGCTCTTTTTCACCATCGGTCTTGCCAATGGATTAGTCAGTCCCGCAGTATTTGAAATGATACCTTCTGCCGAAGCATTGGAAACGACAGTTGTACCCACTGCCGCAGTACCGACTGCTGCGAAAGCGGTGTTCTTTATAAAATCCCTTCTTTGCATATAATCTTAAGAAAAGGCTGTGATACCAGGTTTCGCAACTTCAACTACCGGAGGTTTCATATCAAAGCTATATTGATCTGGTCCCAGTTTCTCAGTTGAGTTCATTGCTTCTTCCCAGGTAACGCGTTTTCCTGTATACGCGGCCATTCTTCCCATGATCGCAAGCAGCGTGCTTTGCGCCATAAATTCGCCATCATTGATCAGCTTACCGCTTCTGATGGATGCAAAAAGCTCGTTGTGCTCAGTCTGGTACATATCATTCTGCGCACCTTCGTATTTCCATGGGTTTTGTCCGAAGATCTCATGTACGTTACGCGCACAGTTCACCATCGCACGACCTTTTGTTCCAATCGTTTCAACCAGGTAGCTGTTCTCGCAGTTAGCCTGTTGTCTCGAATGATGGAAACCTTTCACACCGCCTTCATATTCATAAGTTACAGCGAAGTGATCGAAGATGTTACCGAACAATGAATCGGTACGAACCTGACGTCCGCCAGTTCCTACTGCCGACAAAGGCAGTTTACCGCCCATTGCCCACGACATCATATCGATACTGTGTACAGCCTGCTCCACGATGTGGTCACCTGCAAGCCAGGTATAGTATGTCCAGTTACGCAATACGTATTCCGCATCTGTCCAGCCCTGTACGCGTGGGAAAGACCACAATGTACCTGTATCGTAAGTATTATAAATCGCAGAAATATCACCAACCGCTCCGTCCAGGATTTTCCCGAAACTTGCACGTTTTGGCTCATGATAACGCCAGCAGAAGCCTGACATTAAGGAAACATTTTTTTGTTTGGCCAATTTAGCCGCATCCAATACCTTGCGCACACCAGGAGCATCAACAGCTACCGGTTTTTCGCAGAAAACGTGCTTTCCTGCATTGATCGCCGCTGTAAGGTGCTCGGGGCGGAAATGAGGAGGCGTAGCAAGAATGACAACGTCAACACCAGACTCAAGTACTTTTTTATATGCGTCAAATCCAACGAATTTATGACCTTCATCCACTTTTACTTTAGGACCATGCACCTTGGTCAGGTTTTCAAGTGAAGAATCCATTTTATCTTTGAAAATATCTCCCATGGCGTGAAGAACAACATTAGGATCTGCTTTCAAAGCCTGGTTGGCAGCACCGGAACCACGTCCGCCGCAACCGATCAAGCCCACTTTAAGGGTCTCAGCGTTAACACCGCCAAAGGCACGATTTGGATTCAGAATTGTAATGGTTGGTAATGTGCTGCCTGCAAGAGCAATACCCGCCATTTTCAGAACATCTCTTCGAGAAGTACTCATTGGTAATAGGGATTAGGTGATAGAATTGTCAGATAGAGCAATAAAGATATAGAAAACTCTTATTTTTTCAGAACAAATAAACCAAAAAATCATTTTGCGTGCTCGTTAACACACAAAAGTATATAACGGTTAAATTGACAATTTATATACATTTATATCATCGTTTCTTGAACCTGCCTATATGATCCAGGATAATTTACTATTAATAATATCACTGCTGTTTGTCGTTTCAATGCTGACTATGCTCAGCGAAAAAATTGGAGTTTCCTATCCGATCTTCCTCGTGATCGCCGGCTTACTAATCAGTTTTATTCCTGGAATGCCGCATATGCAGCTGGAACCAGACTGGGTTTTTCTGATCTTTTTGCCCCCACTTTTATACTCCGCAGCCTGGAATACTTCATGGAAAGATTTCTGGGGATCAAGGCGGCCTATTGGGCTGCTTTCCATTGGCCTGGTGGTTTTTACGGCTACCGCTGTCGCTTACCTTTCCAGCGCTATCATTCCCGACTTTACACTGGCCATGGGCTTTTTGCTGGGCGGTGTCATTTCTCCTCCGGATGCGGTGGCTGCAACTTCGGTTCTTCAAGGACTTAAAGTGCCTAAAAAAGTTGTGACAATTCTGGAAGGTGAAAGCCTGGTCAATGATGCTTCGTCACTCATTGTGTTCCGTTTTGCCCTGGCAACCATTGCAACAGGAGAATTCGTTCTTTGGAAAGCTGGGGTAGACTTTTTTATTGTGGCTGGAATGGGTATTGCTGTTGGCCTTGCTATCGCCACGCTACTTTTCTTTGTGCATAAATATTTCCCGACCACACCTGCCATCGACACCGCGCTTACATTCATCACACCTTATATGATGTACATTACGGCTGAACATTTCGAATACTCGGGTGTGTTGGCGGTAGTTAGCGGCGGGTTATTTTTAAGCTTCCGGGCGCATGAGGTTTTTGCTTATCAGTCGCGGATGCAGAGTACTTACGTCTGGGAAACGGTAATTTTCCTGCTCAATGGAATCGTTTTTATCCTCATCGGCCTGCAATTGCCGCAAGTCATGACAGGGCTTGGAGCCTATTCTTTATTCGAACTGATTTCCTACGCTGTAATTATCAGCCTCGTCACTATCCTGATCCGCATTGTGTGGGTTTATCCCGGCACTTATTTGCCCAGGATTTTATCTAAAAAAATTCGAGAGAAAGAGATTCGGCCAAACTGGCGGACCACGTTTATTGTGGCATGGAGCGGCATGCGTGGCGTTGTTTCGCTCGCGTCTGCATTAGCCATTCCCCTAACCCTGGACGGCACAGCATATCCGAACCGTGATCTAATTTTGTTTATCACTTTTGTCGTAATCCTGTTTACGCTTGTTTTGCAGGGTTTAAGCCTTCCATGGCTCATTCGTGTGCTCAAAATTGAGGATCCGGGCGAGAATATGACCGAGCAAAAAGCGATCATCAATGCGCGTTTGGCAACTGTTAGCCTGGAATATATGCAGTCTAACTACGAAGGTGAGATTTCGCAGTTTGAGCCATTCCGGCTCTTGAAAGACCGTTATGAAAAAATTATTGAGCTGGCGGACACGCGTTATCTGGACATTGATAACAATGCAACCATTGGCTTTGCCAGGGCTTACCGCAGAATGCTCGTGGAAATTGTGGGCGTGAAGCGTGAGGAAATAAAAAAAATTCGCCGGGACAAAGTTTGTTCCGACGAAATAATAAGGACAAAAGAAAGAGAATTGGACCTCGAAGAAGCAAGGTTGAGAAACTCAGGCTGACATTAGTCCCAGGCCACTTCCACCACATAATCCCGGAGGTCAATGGTGGTGAACTTTTCATTGTTCTGGCGTTTGAGGGAAATTTTGCCGTTTTGCACTTTGGCAACTTGTTGCGACATGACGTCCTTGTCATTTTTCTTTCTATAAATAGCCACCAAAGAATCCTGGCTGGTTACTTCCACATCACAAGAACGACCTTTGGCATTGATCAATTTGGCATTATCCGGTAGATATGGAGCCTTGGCCAGCGCAAGCGCGCGCGTGGCCTGAGGTACACCATAGCCAATGTAGTTATTGCCATAAGGATACAAATGCGACGATCTCTCAATCAATTTAAGGAGTTCTTTATTCGATAATCTTGGGTTAGCCTGTAAAAGACAAGCTGCAAAACCGGTAATGACCGGTGCCGATAACGAAGTACCGTAAAGCGAGAAACACGAGACATTGGGTTTCACATAAGGCAAAAATTCAGGCCCGGTGCTGCTATAACCAATTCTGTTCCAAAGTTTTCCATTAGTAGCACCTACCGACAATACGCCTTTTGCATCTGCAGGGGCTGACACGATGCCCCAGCTTTTATCATCTCCCTCGTTACCAGCCGATACGATCAGCATAATCCCTTTTTGATCCGAAGCGATTTGAGCAGCGCGTGAAATGGCGCTGGTTTTACCGTCCATTTGTGAAGGCGTATAATTTTCCCTTGGATCCGAAAACCCTTTGGCATAGCCTAATGAAGTATTAATGAGGCGTACGCCCAGGCTATCCATCCATTCCATTGCCGCGATCCAGTTATCCTCTTCCCCACGATATTCTCTTAAAGAATAATCGGTGCGGGCGAGGTAGAATTTTGCATTGGTCGCCATTCCGTATTGGATCTGGTCCTTATAATCTATACCTGCAATTGCTGCTAGTACTTCTGTCCCGTGCATATCCGAAAATGACTCTGCTGTACTGAACAGCAAATCACCCGCGCGACCGGGTTTTACGTAATCGCGGATCCCTAAAACTCTGCTATTTGAAAAAATCTGAGATAATGACAGTGAAGAATCTGCTCCGTAAAAACCAGCGTCAATCACACCAATCGTAACGTCCTTCGCTGTAATTCCTTCTTTCAGAAATGCATTAGCCTGTACCTGCGACATCACGGGAGCCATTTGTGCTTTTTCGATCGGCTGTGTGCGGGCAATGTAAAATCCCGGGTCGATCATCACTACATCCTGAACAAAATCAAGCTGCCTTACTTTCATGGCCTGCTCGCCGGTCATCACAGCTGACACTGCATTCAGCCATTTGGAACGGTTAATAATGTTAACAGACTGTTCCCGAAGCGTTTGTTCATAGTCCCTTTTGATCGGCAGATCCATTTCATCCGAAAATGCCAGACCAAGTTTCTGACGGTTTTCCAGCGTCAATGGCGAAACTGCCGGCGCAGCATTCAGATCTTTATTTTTAAGGTAAATCCAATATTTGGGACTAGCCGACAAAACAAAGGGAATCAATACAAACGCAAGCAAAAACAATCTTTTCATGAACAATATGATAGTTAGGTATTCTTTGTCAATTTGGTATTTACGGGTATTTATTCTTCAAAAGGCATTTACAAACTGCTGTATTTGCTACTTAACCCCATATAATTTTTGAACAAGATAAACGTAATTTTGCAAATTAAATTACCAGTTACAAAAAATTACCTGCTATGCGATACTCCCCTATTGACAAATCCCTGTTTGTAGAAAACCGCCGTCGTCTCACTGAATTATTGAAGCCCAATTCATTAGTTATACTAAATTCAAATGACATCATGCCCACCAATGCGGACGGCAGTATGGGCTTTAAGCAGAGTACGGATCTTTTTTACCTCACTGGCGTTGATCAGGAGGAAACCATTCTTCTGATATTTCCTGACCATCCGGACGAAAAATTCAGGGAAGTATTGTTTTTGAGAGAAACCAATGAGCTGATCGCCGTATGGGAGGGCGAAAAGCTGACCAAAGAGCAGGCAAAGGAAGTAACCGGAATACAGACGATTTTCTGGACACACCAATATGAAACCGTTTTCAGAAATATTGTTTTTGAAGCAGAGCATGTTTATCTGAATACCAATGAACACACCCGCGGCGACTCGCCCGTCCAGACTCGCGAGGCGCGATTTGTGATCGATTTCAAAGAAAAATACCCCATTCATTCACTTCAAAGACTGGCTCCGTTGATGCACAGGCTGCGGGCTATCAAACAACCCATTGAGATTGAATTGCTTCAAAAAGCCTGCGACATTACCAAGCTTGGTTTTGAACGTTTGCTGAAATTTGTAAAACCGGGTGTTCATGAATTCGAGATCGAAGCCGAGCTGGTACATGAATTTGTCCGTAATCGTTCGAAAGGATTTGCCTATCAGCCCATTGTCGCTTCCGGTGCTAATGCTTGTGTGCTACATTACATTCAAAATAACCAGCCTTGCAAAGACGGGGATGTGTTATTGCTGGATGTAGCGGCTGAATATGCTAATTATGGAGCTGATCTAACGCGATCCATTCCGGTCAATGGTCGGTTCACCAAGCGGCAGCGGGAAGTTTACGATGCTGTTTTACGCGTATTCAAAGCCGCTAAGGGTATGCTGATCGCCGGTAACATATGGGATGAGTATCATTTGGAAGTGGGCAAAATCATGGAAAGTGAACTCATCGGTCTAGGGTTGATCACCAAAGATGATATTGACAAACAAGATCCGGAGTGGCCGGCTTACAAGAAATATTTCCCACACGGTACTTCTCATTTTTTAGGCCTGGACATTCATGATGTTGGCAATAAATACCGTCGCTTCGAAGCTGGAATGGTTTTCACTTGCGAGCCCGGTATTTACATTAAAGAAGAAGGGTTAGGTATCCGGTTGGAAAACGACATTCTCATCACGCCAAACGGCAACATCGATCTCATGGAGCACATTCCCCTGGAAGCCGATGAAATAGAAGAGATGATGAATAGGTAAGAGGAATGCTTTTGACTCATTCTTTTGTAAATTTGTTCAGATCAAATTGAAATCAAATGGAAAACACGATCAATTTTACAATTCCGTTGTCGTTTCAGCAGCTTGTAGATTTGGTAAGGCAGTTACCAAGGCAAGAGCGTGAAAAACTGGTTACTGTGATTCAAGATGAGCAGTTGGACGAAGATGAACCAACAAAAGCTCAGATTCTTGAAAACTTGAAGCAAGATTACATTGCTTTGAAGGCAGGAACATTAAAAACCCGTCCTATTGAAGATATTTTAAATGAGCTATAAAATTATCGCCTCCGAAAATTTTGAAAAAGGGTTAAAAAAGCTGGCAAAAAAATATGCTTCATTAAGGCAAGAGATTACTGAATTGATTCAAAACCTTAAAGAGAATCCTGTTCAGGGAACACCGATTGGGAAGGACTGCTTTAAAATTCGCTTGGCGATCAAAAGCAAAGGCAGAGGGAAAAGTGGCGGCGCTAGGGTAATAACCTGTGTCTTTTCTTTGCAAGAAAAAGTTGTTCTCCTCAGCATTTTTGACAAAGCAGAAAAAGAAAATATCAGCGCAAAAGAGCTAAGCGATTTGCTCGACGCTATTGAAAGAACTTAGTAATGTGGCACCCACATTCACCAAAAGCCGGGAGATTATGAATCTTCCCGGCTTTTCATTCTAAGGCCAGGACTGAACTTGCGAAAATGGAATTATTACCCGAAGACGTTTACAAGCTGCTTTTATCCTTTCTACTAGGTGCTATCATTGGTACCGAAAGGGAGTACCGCAGTAAATCTGCCGGACTACGGACCATGATCCTGATCGCGGTGGGGTCAACGCTTTTTACTATTCTTTCCATCAAGATCAGCTCCGACGCAGGACGTATTGCAGCCAACATTGTAACCGGTATCGGATTTATTGGTGCGGGGATCATTTTCCGGGAAAACAACCGGGTAGTAGGTATTACCACGGCGGCCATTGTTTGGGTTACAGCGGCATTGGGAATGGGCATTGGTGCTGGCTTCTATGAAATCTCGATTGCCTGCTTCTTAATTTCAGGGCTCTCGTTGGTCGTTTTGGCACCCATTCAAAAATTTATCCGTCAGAAAAGCCAGATCAGGAATTACCGGCTGATGTGCGTTTACCAAAAGCAAAGCCTGAAAACTTACGAGGAGCTATTTAAACAATATAATTTGAAAATTCTGAGAGGTGAGCAAAGTCGTACGGGAAACCACATTACCGGAAGCTGGACGTTACAAGGTTCTGAAAAAAAGCACGACCAGCTGACGCACCAGTTATTGAATGATACCAACATTCAGGAATTCGATTTTTAAGCTGCTAAATGCTTCGGGCAGATTAGTTTTTCATTAAAACTACGGGAATAACGCTCATTCATGAGTCTTATCATCTTTTTAAAACGTTATAATACGTCACCCGGAAACTTTATAACAGTAAATAGGCATTATAAGAAAATAACCCGCAATAAAGAATGGTCGCCCGGAAGTATCCGGTGCTGATCAGATTAAGTCACACGGTATGTCGGACATCATTAAAAATAAGATTTGGGAGCTAATAACCCGCAATACAACAGCCTCTGAGGCCGACTGGCTACGACAAAAAGGTACTGCCAGTCCCATGGAACTCATGACCGCGTTTGTGGCGGCACCCAGGTTTCTTTCCAAAAAAATCATAACTATCAGCCAGGAAATACCCTGGGACCTTAGCTCGGAAGTTTCCGGGTTTTCAGTGGAAAACTGGTCACTGGTACGGCTGGCCAGGGTTTGGCTCCTCACACAACTTGATCCGTCTGATAAGGAAGAATACGTTAAAAACATCGAAACGCTCTTTGATACTGCGGAAATGAATGAGCTGGTGGCACTTTATTCTGCATTACCACTTCTTTCTTATCCTGATCAATGGCTTTTCAGGGCTACTGACGCGGTCCGTTCCAATATGGGTTTTGTGTTTGATGCCATTGCATTGCATAACCCTTATCCCGAAAAGTATTTCAGCGAACTGGCTTGGAACCAGATGGTTTTGAAGACTATTTTCAATGATAAACCCATTCATTTGATCCAAGGGCTTGAAAACAGGTCTAACGAAAAACTGGCCGTAACGCTTTCCGATTTCGCACACGAACGCTGGGCAGCCGGACGTAGCGTGCCTCCGCAGGTATGGCGGCTTGTTGGCAAATATATGAACCCGACACTGCTCGCCGACGCGCAGCACCTCTTCGATTCCGAAAATACCGGCGACCAAAAAGCAGCCGCATTGGCTTGCAGCGAATCGACACTTCCGGCAGCACATTATTTATTGGCTAAATATGCTGGTCTCGAAAAATCCGTAAAATCAGGAGAATTAACCTGGGCCGAACTTGAAAACTGACATCTAAACCTATGTGCCTTAACCATAACGATACCACCCAGAACCCTTCACACTTTGAAGAAAGTGAAGAAATAGCAACTGCGCCCGCGCACCGCGACATTGCCTGGAACGACTATAAAGAACTGATCAAAGGAATGCGGTTTTTCGATCCGCATATCCACATGGTTTCCCGTACCACCGACGATTATCAGGCCATGCACCAGGCCGGGATCGTGGCTTTGATCGAGCCTGCTTTTTGGGTAGGACAGCCGCGGACGGGATTATCCAGTTTTAAAGATTATTACAGCAGCCTGGTAGGTTGGGAAAGATTCCGCTCTTCCCAATTTGGCATTAAACATTACTGTACCATGGGGCTCAACTCCCGGGAGGCCAATAATGAGCCTCTGGCTGAGCAGGTAATGGAGATTTTGCCCTTATACATTTACAAAGAAGGCGTAGTAGGCGTGGGTGAGATCGGGTTTGATGACCAGACATCGGCCGAAGAAAAGTACTACCGCCTGCAACTGGAACTGGCCAAAGAAGCGAAGCTTCCCGTACAGATCCACACGCCGCACCGGGACAAGAAAAAAGGTACCGAGCGCAGCATGGCGATTGCATTAGAGCATGGGCTTGATCCGTCATGGGTCATTGTCGACCATAATAATGAAGAGACTGTCAAAAGTGTGCTGGACCAGGGATTCTGGGCTGCTTTTACGATTTATCCATTTACCAAAATGGGCAATGAAAGAATGGTGAAAGTGGTGGAACAATATGGTCCGGAAAGAATCATGGTCAATTCCGCTGCCGACTGGGGCATTTCTGATCCGCTGGCCATTCCTAAAACCGCCGCTTTAATGAAAATGAGAGGCATTAGTGACGAAACGATCAGACTGGTAACTTACCAGAATGCCATTGATGCATTCGGAAAAAGCGGACAAATCGACGTTTCAGATTTCGAATCGGGATATGCCATTGACCATACCGAAAAATTCCACGGAAACAGCATTTTGAGAGGCGGACAGCAACCTGTTCCTGCCAAAGATTCCTTAGTAATTCAATAAAAGTGAGCAGTTTTAAACCTTATCTGCAGCTAACACGCCCTGCCAATCTTGTAACCGCCATTACTGATATCCTGGCGGGGATGGCTATTGCACAATTTACTTTTTCAGACTTTTCGCCTGCGCTACTCGTCGTCTCAACATTAGGCCTTTATGGCGGTGGTGTGGTCATGAATGATGTTTTCGACGCCAAACTGGACAGTATCGAACGCCCCGAACGCCCTATTCCAAGCGGTAAAGTGCCATTATCCTCAGCAACAACGCTCGGGATATCACTGCTGTTTCTGGGCATTCTGGCAGCAGCAATGTTCAGTTTTCAAAGCGGGATGATTGCTGTTGTGATCGCCTTACTCACTGTATTATATAACCGCTTTGCGAAGCATCATGTGTTTTTTGGCCCATTAACAATGGGAATGTGCCGGGGGGGAAACCTGATTTTAGGAATGAGCGTATTGCCAGAATCTTTCCAGAGCTGGGCATGGGTCGCAGTGTTTCCAATTATTTACATTGCCGCGATTACACTGATCAGTCAGGATGAAGTGCATGGCGGGAAAAAGACCACCCTTTACATTGCCGCCATGTTTTACGCCATTGTTTTACTATCACAGCTAAAACTCGCTAATGAGCATGGTAATCTGCTTTATACTGTACCATTCGTCTTGCTTCACGCCTGGTTTATCTTCAGGCCATTGTGGAATGCAATGCAAAATCCGGTTGGCCCATTGATCGGTAAAGCTGTGAAAGCAGGGGTCATTTCCCTGATCGTGATGAACGCTTCGTGGTGCGTGGCTTTTGGATTATGGCCGGTGGCTTTGGCCGTTTTGGCATTATTGCCGTTATCTATGCTTTTGGCAAAGGTTTTCGCAGTAACTTAGTATTAAAAATTATTTTTTGCGTGTTCAATGTCGATTTCGATGCAAACCATACAACAGCGTTTCAAGGTAGAATACAATTATGCGGTATTCTTCACACAGCATTTATTTGATCAGAAAAACCCATTACTGAAAGATTTTTTCAAGGATTATACCGGGCAAGGTTTTCAGCGTAAGGCTTTGGTGATAGTGGATGAAGGATTTGCTCAATACCATCCAGATTTAGCAGACCAGATCAGGTCTTACTTTTCCATAGCAGTTCCACACATTCAGCTCGCACCCCAAATCATGATTGTTCCTGGTGGAGAAGCTTCAAAAAACGATCCTGCATTATTTGAAAGCCTCGTAGAAGCCGTGGACGTACACGCCATCGATCGGCATTCATTTATTATTGGTATTGGCGGCGGTGCCGTGCTGGATTTGGTGGGGTACGCTGCGGCGGTTTCGCACAGAGGTATCAAGCTCATCCGCATTCCGACTACTGTTTTATCACAAAACGATTCAGGGGTAGGTGTAAAAAACAGCATTAACTTTCATGGCAAAAAGAACTTCCTGGGCACATTTGCGCCGCCCATAGCGGTTTTCAATGATCTTACTTTCCTGAGAACGCTCGACGATCGCGACTGGCGCGGAGGAATTGCGGAGGCTATCAAAGTAGCATTGATCAAGGACGCATCGTTTTTTGAATGGATGGAAGAACACGAGACAGCACTCGCCCATCGTGACGAAGAAGCCATGGCTTACCTGATCCACCGCTGCGCTGAAATGCATACCGACCACATTGCAGGCGGCGATCCTTTTGAATTTGGCTCTTCGCGACCATTGGATTTTGGACATTGGGCTGCCCATAAACTTGAATATCTGACTGATTTCCAGGTTCGTCATGGAGAAGCAGTGGCGATTGGTATCGCGCTGGACTGCGTGTACGCGACCCAGGTTGGGAAACTCCCGGAAGCTGATCTCGCCCGCATTCTTGACCTGCTGAATAAGCTGGGTTTTGATTTATATCATCCCAAATTATCTGAAAATGAAAAGGTTAACCTTCGAAATGGTTTGCAGGAATTCCGCGAACATTTAGGCGGACGGTTGACCATCATGCTTCTTGAAAAAATTGGAAAAGGTGTGGAAGTGCACGAGCTTGACGCTGATATCATTGCCAAATCAGTGGATTATCTGGAAGGCTCTAAAATCATTCATGCCCTATGATAACCCCTTACGGACACCTTACCTATTGCAGTAACATTCATCCCGGCGAAAAATGGGCTGACCATTTCCAGTCGCTGCGTGACAATATTCCTTACATCCGCCAACAGCTTGCGCCGGGCCAGTCTTTCGGGCTTGGACTTCGTATTGCGAATGAGGCATCCATTGAGCTGAGTAAACCGGAAGTACTGCTCGAATTCAAAAACTGGCTGACCGAACAGGATGTTTACGTTTTTGTAATCAATGGATTCCCTTATGGCGGCTTTCATAATACAGTAGTAAAAGACGATGTACATACGCCAGACTGGACTACTACCGATCGGCTGGAATATACAATTCGTCTGTTCAATATATTAGCCGAGCTGCTTCCTGAGGGAATGCACGGCGGCGTCTCCACTCCTCCACTGACTTACCGGCTTTGGTGGAAAACGGAAGCCGACAAACAGCTCGCAACCGAATCTGCCACCAACCACGTACTGCAACTACTGGACAAACTGATCAGCATTGAAAAGGAAACCGGTAAACTGCTGCACCTCGACATTGAACCAGAACCAGATGGAATGCTGGACAATATGGTCGATTTTGTAAACTGGTACCGTGATGTGCTGCTTCCAAAAGGTATTACACATTTGTCTAAATATTCATTTTCGGAAGAGCAGGCCAAAGAAACTATTCTCAAACATATCCAGCTTTGCTACGACATTTGTCACGCGGCGGTTGGTTTTGAAAATCCAGAAGAGATACTGGCATCATTGAATGAAATCGGTATCAAGGTGGGCCGCATTCAGGTGAGTTCTGCGCTCAAAGTGAATTTTTCGAGCGAAAAAGAGATCAAATTGAAGGCTATTGAAACTTTCAATGAGCCGGTTTACCTGCATCAGGTCGTGTCCCGAAACAGCGATGGAACGAAATCGCACTATCCTGATTTGAAAGAAGCATTGGCCGATTGGAACGAAAATCAGGAAGAATGGCGCGTTCATTTTCACGTTCCTCTTTTTATCAATTCTTACGGCGTTCTGGAATCCACTCAGGGTGATATCATCAAAACCCTGGCCCTTCATACAGAAAACCCTTTTTCTTCATTTCTTGAAGTCGAAACCTATACCTGGGGCGTACTGCCGGAAGATATGCAAAAGCCTATCGGCGAGTCTATTGTAAGGGAAATTGAATGGGTGAAGAAAATATTGAGTTATGAATAAGACAGTTGTCATTGACATCGTAGCGTTAAGTGCCAATCTGATCGGCGAACATACTCCGTTTCTCGCCGGATACTTAAAAAACAAGCATTTAACCCCCATTAAACCGGTTCTTCCAGCTGTTACCACCACTTCCCAAAGCACTTACATTACCGGTAAATGGCCGGTAGACAATGGTATAGTAGGAAATGGCTGGTATGACCGTGAAGATTCGGAAGTGAAATTCTGGAAGCAATCCAATAAGCTGGTGAAGGGCGAAAAGATCTGGGATGCAGCGAAAAAGCTGGATCCGGGTTTTACTTGTGCCAAAATGTTCTGGTGGTATAATATGTACTCCACTGCGGATTTCTCAGTTACCCCGCGTCCGCAGTACCATGCCGATGGCGTGAAGGCGCCTGACTGTTACTCTTATCCGCCGGAGTTGCGTGACGAGTTGCAAAAAGACCTCGGTCAATTTCCACTATTCAATTTCTGGGGACCTAATGCCAACATTAAGTCTACCAAATGGATCGCGGATTCGTCAATGTGGGTAGAGAAAAAACATAATCCAACATTAACATTCATTTACCTCCCGCATTTAGATTATTGTCTTCAAAAGTTCGGCCCCGATTTTTCGAAAATCAATAAAGAACTAAATGAAATCGATGCGATTGTGGAGGAGCTGGTGAAGTTTTATGAAGCCAGAAATGCAAAAGTGATCCTGCTTTCGGAATATGGCATTAATCCAGTCAGTAACCCAATCCATATTAATCGCATTCTGAGAAATGAGGGACTGATTTCCGTACGTAACGAGCGCTGGTACGAATTGCTGGACCCAGGTGTTTCCAAAGCATTTGCAGCGTCAGATCACCAGATTGCACACGTTTATCTCAATGATCCTGCCGTTAAAGAACAGGTAGTCAATGCATTGAAAAAAACACCTGGTATTGACCTGATTCTGGATAAAGAAGCCCAAAAAGCATATCACATTGACCATGAACGCTCCGGTGACCTGGTGGTAGTGGCCAAACCTGACAGCTGGTTTACCTACTATTACTGGCTGGACGACGAAAAAGCGCCCGACTATGCGCATTTGGTAGACATTCACCGAAAGCCTGGCTACGATCCGGTTGAAATGTTTATGGACCCCAAAAATCCGTTCATCAAACTTCGTGCAGGTTACAAGCTCGCACGCAAATTGCTCGGTTTCCGCTACTTAATGGACGTCATTCCATTGGATGCGACATTGGTGAAAGGATCGCATGGAAGTCCGAATGTTCCCAAAGAGTACTACCCGATCTGCATTACGGATTCTGCTTTGGATAAAACCGAAATCGAGGCGGTAGATGTGTACGACGTAATCTGGAAGCATCTGATTTAAAAGGCTTTCCCAAAACAAATAGAGTTTCATGACGTTGTAGAAAGAAAACTTCAACGTCATGCAAACCGCCTCACTAAGAACTATACTCCCCTTTGCCCTGGTCATTTTGACCCTCGCATGCTCCTCCAACGACAAGGACGTAGAAGAGGTGCCAGAGGTCCCCGAAAATACGGTAGGTTCAAAAGAGGCTTTTCCGGCGCTCACATTTAATCAACCGGTAGATCTTCAACAGGCACCGGGCGACAGCAGCCGCTTTTTTGTAGTGGAAAAAGATGGGGGCATTAAAGTTTTTGACAATTCTGCTTCTGTAAAAACCAGCACTACCTACCTCGACATTAAAAGAAAAGTAACGTCAGGTGGCGAGCGCGGTCTGCTAGGGCTAGCCTTTCACCCTGATTTCAAAAATAATGGTTACTTTTTTGTCAATTATACCGTCGGTAGTCCATTAAAAACAGTCATTGCACGCTACAAAGCGGCTACCGCCAGTTCGGCACAGGCTGACGCTGAAAGTGAGACCATTCTCTTTACATTCAATCAACCTTACGACAATCACAACGGCGGCGGCCTACAATTTGGCAAAGATGGCTTCCTCTACATTGCCACGGGTGACGGAGGTAGCGGAGGTGATCCTCAAAACAATGCTCAAAACCGAAAAAGCTATCTTGGCAAAATATTGAGGGTAGATGTAAATTCCACTGGCAAAGGCAACTACGGGATACCTGCTGATAATCCCTATGCTATTTCCACTGATGGATTTCTACCTGAAATTTATGCTTATGGACTCAGAAACCCCTGGCGCATTGCGTTCGATAAGGAAACGGGCCGGTTATTTGCCGGAGATGTGGGACAAAATGAAAGAGAGGAAATTGACATTATCACCAAAGGAGGAAACTACGGCTGGCGCATTAAAGAAGGAATCGATTGCTACAATTCATCCAACTGCGACCAGGCTGGCCTCATAGAACCGATCCATGATTATACCCAGAGCAATGGCGACAGGTCAATTACCGGAGGCTATGTTTACAGAGGTACCTCGGTTAAAAGCCTTGTTGGAAAATATATTTACGGGGATTATGTGAGTGGACGGATCTGGGCATTGGAACTGGACGGCGATAAAAAGAAAAGCAATAGTCTGTTAATGGAGAATAAAGGCTCAATCTCTTCTTTTGGACAGGATATTAGCGGTGAAGTGTACTATCTGAATTTGGGCGACGGCAAGATTATGAAACTGGTTAACGGAAATTTAAATTGATAAATTGAACCGTCATTTTATCTTTGCGGGAAATATAAAGACTTACCAAGTTTTGGAAACTTGGCAAGTCTCAAAACTTTCAAACGAAATAAAATGTCGAAGGTCCTTATTATTGGTGCAGGAGGTGTTGGTAGTGTTGTAGCTCACAAATGTGCGTTGAACAGCAATGTTTTTACTGAAATTTTACTCGCCAGCCGTACCAAGGCGAAATGTGATAAAATAGCAGCCGAAATCAGGGAAATGCACGGTGTCACGATCCAGACCGCACAGGTGGATGCTGATATCGTTGCGGAAACAGTTCTGTTGATCAAACGTTTTCAGCCAACCATGCTCATCAATGTAGCGCTTCCCTACCAGGATCTAACGCTCATGGAAGCCTGCCTTGCAACCGGCATACATTACCTTGATACCGCCAACTACGAGCCTAAGGATGTCGCGAAATTTGAATACAGCTGGCAATGGGCTTACCAGGAAAGATTTAAAGAAGCAGGTTTGATGGCTCTTCTTGGCTGCGGTTTTGACCCGGGCGTTACCCAGGTTTATACGGCTTATGCCAACAAGCATCACTTTGATGAAATGCATTACCTGGATATTATCGATTGTAATGCAGGTGACCACGGCAAAGCGTTTGCAACGAATTTTAACCCGGAAATCAATATCCGCGAGATTACTCAGCCAGGCCGCTACTGGGAAAATGGCGAATGGGTTGAGATCCCGGCGATGTCAATTCACAAGCCTATCGAGTACCCTGGCATTGGACCCAAAGAAAGCTACGTTCTTTATCATGAGGAACTGGAATCACTGGTTAAAAACTTCCCTACCCTGAAACGCGCACGTTTCTGGATGACATTCGGCCAGGCCTATATCACGCATTTGAATGTGCTGGAAAACGTAGGAATGACCAGTATCAAGCCGATCAAATTCCAGGGAATGGATATCGTACCACTGGAATTCCTGAAAGCAGTATTGCCTGCTCCGGATTCATTGGGAGAAAACTATTCAGGACAAACATCTATTGGTTGCCAGATCAAGGGTATTGAGAATGGTGAAGAGAAGACCTACTACGTCTGGAACAACTGCGACCATGCCGAATGCTATAAAGAAGTGAAGGCGCAGGCTGTGAGCTACACAACCGGCGTTCCGGCAATGATCGGTGCGATGCTGATGCTTACGAATGAAGAATGGCTGAAACCAGGTGTCTATAATGTAGAAGAGCTTAATCCCGATCCGTTTATGGATCTGCTAAACCAGCACGGTTTGCCCTGGAACGAGCGCATTAATGTGCCGCTACCACACGAATACTGATCGCCTTGCTTGTGCATTTGCACTTCGACTGCGCTCAGTGTGACAAATAAAATGCTCAGCCTGACAATTCAATTTGTCAGGCTGAGCGCAGTCGAAGCCTACCCTTCCATCGTAATCACCGCCCGCGTGCAGACGCCTCCTACCGGCGGATTGAATTTTGAAACCCTTACTGTAATATTAGCAACAGACGGGTAATATTCCCTGATCTTTTCGATGACCGTGAAACCAATGTGTTCCAACAGTTTGGCAGGCTCCTGCATGACCTTGGAGGCAATCTGGTATATGGTTTCGTAATTCACCGTTTCGCTGAGCTTATCATACTGCGCGGCTTTGAAAAAATCGGTAGTAATGGTGATATCCAGTGCATATTTGTTACCTATCCGCTGTTCCTCGGGATAGTAACCGTGGTACGCAAAAAACTCTAATCCTTCCAGGCTGATGGTTCCCAATGTGTAAATTAAATTTGATCAAAAAATGAACCGCCTCCTGTTTTCTTGGGTTGGCTGCTTTCGCGTGGCCGGTTAATACCTGGTGACGCATCTCTCGCTTTTTCGGCTGACTTGTGCATTTCTGCCAGGGCCTCGCTTGCTTCGTCAGCAGCACTTTTGGTTACTTCCTTCGCCCTGTACTGAATTTCCTCCACAACCGGTTCAGGTTCTGGCTCCGGTTCAGGCTCGTCAACAGCTTTTACTTCATCTTCGAACTGTACTTCGGGCAATGCATCTTCCTCCTCTTCCACTACGTCGCTCTCAGTATCTACTACTTCAAAAACAACATCCGGCTTCTCATCCTGCAATACCACATTCACCTCTGCTTCCGGCTCGTCCTCTACTTCCTCGGCTGGTTTGACAAAAGATTGGAATACAGCTTTTTTGGGAATTTCGATTTCGGAAACGTGTTGTTTGATTTCCTCCATTTTGTTCAAAACCGACTCTTTATCATATTTTTGTTCGAATCGTTCTACCGTTTCAATGGTGTTATTGGCAAGTGACGAAAGCTGAACGATCAGGTTATCCCTGAAATTTTCGATCGCTCTGAAATCCCGTTCCTGGATCTTCACCTCAGCCGCAAAATCTTCTTTGAAACGCTTCAACCGATCCTCCGTTTCACGTATGATCTGATTCGTTCTGGCTTCCGCTTCCGTAACCAGATCATTGGCTGTAGTCTTGGATTCTTCTATTCTTTTTTCAGCCATTTCGATGGCTTCTTTTTCAATCAGTTTGCTGGTATCTTCTGCCGCTTTTAATGTTCTGAACAGCGTTGATTCAATGTCTTTGAGCTTTCCAAGTTCCTTCTCGGCATATTCCAGCTGCATTTTCAGGAGATTGTTTTCACTTGAAAACCGCTCCCATTCCTGTGACAATGAGTTCAGGAAAGCATCTACTTCGTCCGGGTCGTAACCTCTGAAAATCTTCTCAAAAGTATGCTTGCGTATGTCTATAGCGGATATTTTCATGATGCATTCAATGCTTTGTTACTTATATAAAAACGGTCGTGTAAGTTAAAGATATATGAATCATTTTTCAAAGTATTTACCAATATTACCATATTATAAGTACTCTATTCGGTGACCTCCCAAATCGAAACTGTACGGTCGTCACTGCACGAAATCAGCTGGTTTTCGAAGGTCGTCCACAGCAGTTTATTGACCGATGTTCCATGCCCCGCGTGACGTGCGCGGTCGATGATTTTTTTGAGTTTAAACGTCCCTGCATCCCAGACTTTTACGGATTTATCCATGCTGCAGGTCGCGAACAATGTCCGGTCCGGACTGAAACTAATGTCGTTGATCGCGTACAAATGCGCGGGTATGTCCATTACCATTCCGTAGGCGTCGTTTACGTCCCAGATTTTCAGGTGCGCATCCCGGCCGGTGCTGAACAGATATTTCCCGTCCGGTGAGTACTTAACGGAAAAGACGGAGTTTGAATGTGACTGGATCGTCTTTTTTAATGAAAAACCATCCATATCAAAAATATTGACGTTCCATTCACTGTCTCCCACAGCGAATTCATTGGTGTAAGGGTTCACCGCGATAGTACGTATGCTTTTCGACGATACCTTAATGTGCTTTTGAACCGAAAACGAAGGAATGTCCATCACTACTACTACGCCGTCGCCTAATGCGATTAATGCTTTTTCGCCAACAATCTGAATGTCGAAAATAGCTGCTGTTGTGATTTTGGAGGTTTTATCAATCCGGTTATTCACGCTGTCCAGTACCTGAATCCCCTCATAATTTTGGCCAATCCAGAGCGAATTGTCAGCTTTATTGAGTGCCATGGCATAAACAGAAACCCCAACCCTGGCTACCAGTTTTCCGAGATCAGGCTTGTTCAAATCCCAGTGGATTACGAAACCATCACCTCCCGCAGAGTAAAAACCATGAGCAGTATGATCAGAAATAATTGTATAAACACTGTCTCTATGACCGGAAAAAGTATCTACTTTGCGAATATTCATCCTATTAATTTTGTAACAGAAGTTGAGGGTCAAAAATAAAGATTGTAAACAGAATTATTATGCCGCTCGTTCATTCGGAAATGATTGAGGAGACCAGTACATTACTGCTTTGGAAATTAACGGAAACCGAAACCGAGCTCAGAAACAACCTTGGCCACGGTTACAATGCCGAGGAACTACAAAGCATATCTCATCCCCAGAAAGTGCGGGAGTGGCTCGCAAGCAGGCTGCTCGTTAAAACCCTTGCCGAGCAATTTGGCATAGCATACCTTGGTACCCACAAAGACGAACACGGGAAAGCGTTCCTGATCAATAACGATTCGCACATTTCCATTACCCATACATTTGAATATGTCGCCGTGGCGATCAATCCTTATGCCGCTGTCGGTATTGATATGGAGAAAAGCGACGAAAAACTTCAGAGAACTTCCAAGAAGTACCTTTCCGCTCCCGAATTTACCCACGCCGGCAACGAGCTGCCATTACTTAGTATGTACTGGTGTGCGAAAGAGGCCTTGTACAAACTGCATGGCAAAAAGAAGATCAGCTTCAAAGACGCTATCTATATAGAACCTTTTGACGCAAATTCCGTGATTCTCAAAGGGAGGTTAACCGACGAAGAGCTGATAGTAAGCTCCGATATTTATGTCAGGTGGTTTGGCGAGCACTGCCTCGCCATTGCATTATAGCTATTCGATGATATCGTCGATCGTCGACTTCAATATCTTTTCAATTTCCTTGATCTTATCCTGCTCGCTCGTTTTTTCGTAAGATAAAATAAGGTTCCGAAGTACACGCTGCACGATTTCGAGGTTCGTGCAGGGCTGATAGAATATCTCTTTGGACTTAATGTTTAGCTGAGCAATGTAATGGTCAATGTCGGTCTTGGAGAATATAATCCCGCGGTTGAATACATTGATATAAAACTGCGTCTTGTCACTCTTGTAAGTCAGTACAAACAGATTGGGGAGATTGACGCCATACACCGGCAGACCCAGCTTTCGGGCAATCAGCAAATAGATAACACAAAGCGTGATCGGGTTTCCTCTGCGGCTTTCCAGCACCACATTGATCATGGAATTGGAAGGAGAGTGGAAGTTTTTGGTATTGGCCGCAAAATTCATCACCCCAAAAAAGATACTATTAATGCGTTTGATCTGATCCACCGCATTCATTTCCTCCTGAAACTGGATCCAGATATCGTAGTAAAGCTGTTCAATGGTCGTTTTCAGTTTCTCCATTGAAAGATCCGGATAATGATAGGTCGAAATGATCCACATCCCTTCCAGCAAATCCAGCCCGCCTCCGTTTTTCCATGATTGTAAACGCTCAATCATGATACTCAATTGAAGCTCGTGGATCAGTTCTTCTATTTTTCGTTGTACGATCGGGTTAAAGCTTTCTTCCCATTCTGTTTCCAGAAAAGGTATTACATTGCCTCCTAATGACAGGATTTTACCCTCAACATGCTGGCTTACTTCATGATCTTCGTCATCAAGCAAGGATATCAGTGCTTTAATTTCTCTCTGGTTCATTTTCCTCAAATCTGCATTTAACAACCAACGGATAAATAAAAACATTTTTTTTTTATGGACATCAAATTTTCTACTTTTGCCCGGAAAAAAATGCAGCCTAAATGGATATAAATCAATTGTAACTCTGTCGAAAATTCCGTTTTATTGCATATCTGATCCCGTTTTTCAATTTCATCTGTACCACATTTTTTTAAAAATCTAGATTATAGCGCATGAAAATTCTCGTTACCGGAGGAGCTGGGTTTATAGGTTCTCATACTGTTGTTGAACTGGATAAAGCAGGATTTGAACCCGTCATTGTTGACAATCTTTACAATTCGAACCTGGACGTTCTGGAAGGGATTAAAGAAATTACAGGAAAGGATTTCCCTTTCTATCAGATCGACTGCAACAACGCTGAGCAAATAAGGGCATTGTTTGCAAAAGAGAAATTCGATGGTGTCATTCACTTTGCTGCTTACAAAGCTGTGGGTGAATCCGTTGAAAAGCCTTTGAATTACTATGAGAATAACCTCATTTCGCTCCTGGTATTGTTGAGGGCAATGAAAGAGTTTAATGTAGATAAATTTGTTTTCTCCTCCTCTTGCACAGTTTACGGCCAACCTACTGAACTGCCGGTAACCGAAAACACACCGCGTCTTCCTGCCAATTCCCCTTATGGTAACACCAAAGCTATTGCCGAGGACATTATCCGGGACCACGTTCATTCCGCTCCGGGTATCAAAGCCATTTGTCTCCGGTATTTCAACCCAATCGGGGCGCACGAAACTTCATTGATCGGCGAGCTGCCCAATGGAGTCCCAAGTAACCTGGTACCATTCATTACGCAAACGGCCGCAGGCCTGCGCAAATCACTGACCGTATTCGGAAGCGACTATGACACACCTGACGGCACCTGTATCCGCGATTTCATACATGTAGTAGACCTTGCTAAGGCTCACGTGAAAGCACTTGGGCTGCTGGATGAACAAACAGACGCCGACTATTACGATGTCTTTAATGTCGGAACCGGCGAAGGCTACACGGTTTTGGAACTGATTAAGACATTCGAAGAAGTAAATGGCGTAAAACTAAACTATACCATTGGGCCACGTCGTGCGGGTGATGTAGAGAAAATTTACGCACAGTCTGATAAAGTGAACAACGTTATGAAATGGCATGCCGAAAAATCCATGGCTGATGCGCTTCGCGATGCGTGGAACTGGCAATTAAAAATCACACCTGAAAAATGAAAAAAATCTTAATAACAGGCGGTGCAGGTTTTATCGGATCGCATGTGGTGCGCCGGTTTGTGAACTTTCACCCGGAATACCATATCTATAACCTGGATGCGCTTACTTACGCAGGAAACCTTGAAAACCTGCGTGATATAGAGAATGCACCCAACTATACTTTTGTAAAAGGGGACATTGTCGACGCCGCATTTATCGATAAGCTGATCGGTGAAAACAATTTCCACGGAATCATTCACCTGGCAGCCGAAAGTCACGTCGACCGCTCGATTACCGACCCGATGTCATTTGTAATGACGAATGTAGTTGGAACGGTTAATTTGCTTAATGCAGCGAAAGCCGCCTGGAAAGGCGACTTCACTGATCGTCGTTTTTACCATGTATCGACCGACGAAGTATACGGAGAACTGCACGATCCGGGAACATTCTTTGTGGAAACTACCAAGTATGACCCAAGGTCGCCTTATTCTGCCTCCAAAGCATCTTCGGACCACTTTGTGAGGGCTTACCAAAACACTTACAAACTGCCGGTAGTTATTTCTAATTGCTCCAATAACTATGGCCCCAACCATTTCCCGGAAAAGCTGATCCCGCTGATGATTCACAACATCATGCAGAAAAAACCACTTCCTGTTTATGGAAAAGGCGAAAATATCCGCGACTGGTTGTTTGTGGAAGACCATGCCATTGCCATTGACGTGATTTTTCACAAAGGTGCCAACGGTGAAACTTACAACATTGGCGGCCACAACGAATGGAAAAACCTTGATCTGGTACTGTTACTTTGCAGCATTATGGACAGAAAACTGGGCCGTGAGCAGGGAGAAACTGAAAAGCTGATTACCTATGTAACTGACCGTGCAGGACACGACCTTCGTTACGCGATCGATGCGACAAAACTTTCGGACGAATTGGGCTGGAAACCTTCGCTGCAGTTTGCAGAGGGATTGGAAAGAACTGTTGACTGGTACCTGAACAATGAAGAGTGGCTGAACAATGTCACCTCGGGAGCTTATCAAAAATATTACAACGAAATGTATTCCGACAGGTAGTCCGGGACGCGCAGTTCGGGACGCGCAGTCCGGGACGCGCAGTCCGGGACGCGTAGTCCGCAGTCAATGCTACTTTAATTTGAGATTCCTATTATGAAAGGTATTATTCTGGCCGGCGGTTCCGGAACAAGATTGCATCCATTGACATTGGCAGTGAGTAAACAGCTTATGCCTGTTTATGACAAGCCAATGATATATTACCCGTTATCCATCCTGATGCTGGCGGGAATCCGTGAGATATTGATTATTTCAACACCCCACGATCTCCCGCATTTTGAAAAGCTGCTGGGCGACGGAAGCAGGCTGGGCTGTACATTCACCTATGCCGTACAACCAAGCCCGGACGGACTGGCGCAGGCTTTTATCATCGGTGAAGAATTCATTGGAAATGATAAAGTTGCATTGATCCTGGGTGACAATATTTTTTACGGGTCAGGTTTGTCGCTTTTGTTACAATCCAATAATGATCCTGACGGCGGCGTTATTTTCGCATACCAGGTACACGATCCTGAGCGCTACGGCGTAGTAGAGTTCGATAAGGCGAACAATGTGCTGTCGATAGAAGAAAAACCTGAGTCCCCGAAGTCCAACTACGCGGTACCAGGCTTATATTTCTATGACAATGATGTGGTGGAAATTGCCAAAACCATTCCCCCATCACCCCGCGGCGAACTTGAAATCACAGACGTAAACCGTGTTTATCTCGAACGCGGCAAGCTGAAAGTAGGCGTCTTGAACCGTGGTACTGCCTGGCTCGATACCGGCACTTTCCAGTCGCTGATGCAAGCCGGGCAATTTGTTCAGGTGATTGAAGAGCGGCAGGGCCTAAAGGTCGGCTGCATTGAGGAGATTGCCTACCGAATGGGCTTTATTGATGCAGTACAACTAAGTGAAATCGCCAAACCGCTGGTTAAAAGCGGCTACGGAACTTATCTTGAACGCATCGTAGCAAACGGCTGATTTCATTAAAATCAACATTGCTATACTTTTACAGAATACAGTTAAAAATGAAGTTTTTGGCAGAGGAAATTGAGGAGTATTCCGTGCTGCACACGGAAAATGAGAGTGAGTTGCTAAAGTCTTTGAACCGGGAGACCCACGCCAACATTCTCAACCCCCGTATGTTGTCCGGGCATCTGCAAGGAAGGTTTTTATCTATGATTTCCAGAATGATCCGTCCTGAGCGCATTCTGGAAATCGGTACTTATACCGGATATTCCGCGATCTGTCTTTGCGAAGGATTGAAGCCCGGCGGAAAGCTCATTACCATTGATATTAATGAGGAGCTGGAAACTTTCACCCGCAACTTTTTTAAGCGTTCTCCGTTTGAAGATTCTATCGACTATCGCATTGGAGTTGCGCTCGACATTGTGCCGACGCTCAGCGATACCTTCGATCTGGTCTTTATTGATGCAGATAAAATAAATTATTCTTCTTATTTTAACCTTTGTCTTGAAAAGGTGAGGCCCGGTGGATTCCTGATCGCCGACAATGTGCTATGGAGCGGTAAAGTTATTCAGTCCGAGCAAACAAAAATTGATAAGGACACCCAGGCATTACTGGATTTCAACCGTATGGTTCACGAAGACAGCCGTGTTTCCAATATTTTGCTTCCTATCCGGGATGGGTTGATGATCCTTCAAAAACTATAAATACACTAATCTTTAAGCCAAGCATTTTAATTTATGGCCAGGACTTTCATTAAAAACATCAATTATATCAAAGTTGCATGTATGCTACTGCTTTTCGCAGGTAATCATGCCATCGCTCAGAGTTATCCCGAAATCCCTGCAAGTGTATCTTTCGGAGGAATTACGGTTAAGTTCGATAGAAGCGCACAGGATATTATTGAAACAGATGTAAAAAGCCTGATGTCTAATAAGAAGTTTTGGGAAGAGAAAATGGACCGCGCCATTCTCCATTTTCCAATTGTGGAAGGTATCTTAATGGATGAAGAGGTTCCCATTGATTTCAAGTACCTCGCCGTTCAGGAAAGTTCGTTCCGTCCCGATGTGGTGTCTTCTTCCAATGCAGTCGGTTACTGGCAGTTCAAACCAGAAACTGCGCGTGAACTAAACCTTCGCGTTGATGGTGATGTGGATGAACGAAAAAATATCAGTTCTTCCACACACGCAGCAGCCTGGTACCTGAAAAAGAACAATCAGCAGTTCAATAACTGGGTTACTACGCTATACTCCTACTATCAGGGTGCAGGGGGGGTAAAAAAAGTGGTTCCGGCTAGCTGGGCATACGCTCGCGAAGTGACGCTCAACGGCAAAACGGACCGCTACATGCTGCGGTTTTTTGCGCACAAAATAGCTCTGGAAGCTGGAATCGAGAGATACAAAACCAACAATGCCCTGATCCTGATGGAATCGGATTATGGGAAGGGACAGAGCTTTGACGAAATTTCGGCATCTCTGGGTATTGCTTCGGCAGAACTTAAAAGCTATAACAAGTGGCTCAACGACGATAAGGTACCTACCGACCGCGAATACCTCATTACGTTACCTGTACCAGTAAATCAGGTAGCATCAGTACGCGAAAAATTATCATTACCGCCACGCCAGACCGCTGTTGCGTCGGTATATGAAGACACCGGATTTCCTGTCCTGAAAAAATCTGCATACAAGTCAAAAGAGCCCAATGGCCCTGATTTATATGAAATCAATGGTCTGCCCGGTGTGGAAGCCCGTGCGGGTGACAAACCGAAGACGCTAGCCAGGGAAGGGAACATGAAGGCCCCGAAATTTATGCGTTACAATGATATGCTTGCAGAAATGCCCCTTATTCCGGGTAAAGTATACTATCTGTCGCGCAAGCACAAAAAAGCTGCAACACCTTTTCACACCGCACGTCCGGGCGACACCTGGCACAGCGTATCCCAGCAATATGGCCTTCGGCTGGTTAGCTTATTGAAATATAACCGGACAACAAGCCGCAACTACCCCATTCAGACGGGACAAGTATTGTTCCTGACCAAAAAGAGACCCAGAAGACAGCCTGTTGAAATCATCGCTCCGCCGCAGCCAGCGCCGGTACCAGCTACACAGGATGCTCCAATCGCCGCTGCCGAAAAAGCGCCTGCAACTTCACAGACTACCGCTAACACTATTCCCGACAAACCGTCTGGCAGAAAAAAATATACCCCTGTACTGGTTGAAAAAAGTGACACTGGCACTGCCAGCGAAACAGTCGTCACTGAGCCAGCTGCTCCCGTAACAAAGGCTCCGGTAGCCACCGCTGCTGTTCCTAAACCGAGTGAAACAGCCCCGACTAGAACTTCCGCTGCTAGACCGGAAGCAGACGATCGCGTAGTCATCATCACCCAGGATAACGCTGATGCTTCCTTCAAATCAACTGATGAGAATAATGCAGCGAAGTCGACCACGCCTTCGAAAGTGATTACACCCAATGACACCAGGACGACCGCTCCGACGTCGGTATATGCCCGGCAAAGAGCTGCTGCTGAAGAGAGGGCTGCCAGAGAAGCTGCTTCAAAACCAGAAGCAACAAAGGTGGCGACCAGTAGTGGACAACCAAGTTACCACACCGTTCAGTCAGGAGAAACTTATTACAGTATTGCCAGTAAGTACAACCTCACATTGCGTGAATTATTAACCCTCAATGACAGGAAAGGCCAAAACAGGCTTGTTACAGGTCAGAAACTGTTGGTAAGCAAAACTGAAAATGCAGCTGTTGCAGCTGAACCGGTGGCTGTAAAAGAGAAAGTGGTGCCGGAAAAGATCGAAGTTAGCCGCGCTGAACCTGCCGCGACATTTAAAACTCCTGAGGAAATTAAACAGGAAATCAGGAACACCGCCAACCAGGGAAATGAATTTCACGTGGTACAAGGTGGACAAACTTATTACAGTATTTCAAAGGCATACGGGCTGACCATTAAAGACCTTTTGGCATTGAATAATCTCGATGATTCCGACCGGTTGAAATCGGGACAGCGCCTGCGGGTAAGAAAAGCTGGCGATGGCGAGAGTTCTGCCTCCGAAGCTGTGAACCAAAATATATCTGCGGGAGCCCAAACCCACGTGGTAGCACCTGGTGAAACGCTGTTCCGCATTTCCCAAACTTACCACACCAATGTGGAAGACATTAAAAGGTTAAACAATATGTCTGGCAATAGTGTTATGGTTGGACAAAAACTAAAAATACCTCAACAATAGGTATACCGATTTATGATACTCATTGATAATACCTGCATTAGTGATGACATTGAAGACCAGCAATTTGTCTGTAATCTGGACAAATGCAAGGGGGCTTGTTGCGTGGAAGGGGATTCGGGTGCTCCGCTGGACGAAGATGAGCTTGCTATTCTCGACGAGATTTACCCACACGTGGCGCCTTATCTGACGGAGGCTGGAAAAGCAGTCATTGCCAAAGAAGGTACTTACACCAAAGATTGGGATGGTGATTATGTGACACCGGTCATCAATGGAAGGGAATGTGCTTACGCGACTTACGACAAAAAAGGAATCTTGAAATGTGGCATTGAAGATGCTTACAATGATGGAAAGATCAGTTATAAAAAACCCATTTCCTGTCACCTATATCCCATAAGGGTAACCAAATACGAGCAGTACCACGCACTCAATTACGATCGTTGGGAAATATGCAGCCCGGCTTGTAGCTTTGGCAAGGAATTGAAGGTTCCTGTTTACAAATTTCTGAAAGAACCACTTATCCGCGCCTATGGCGAAGGCTGGTATGAGCAGCTCACCCAGGAGATTGACGAACGGCAGGAAGCAAGATCAAGAGAGGCCAATGAAGAAGGGGAATGAATTTTTCAATGATGTATATGATGTAGTGCGGCAGATCCCGGAAGGCAGGGCTACTTCCTATGGTGCCATTGCCGCATACTTAGGTGCAAAACGAGGCGCAAGAATGGTCGGCTGGGCAATGGGAAACAGTGGTTATCACCCAAATATTCCTGCTCACCGGGTAGTGAACAGCCAGGGCGAGCTTACTGCCAGGGAGCTTTTCGAAACCCCAACTACCATGCAGGAACGTCTGGAAAGTGAGGGATTAGTGATAAAAAACAATAAAATACAAAACTGGAAGCACCACTTCTGGGATCCTGAAAAGGAGTTACAGTTATAAACAAAGAATCCCGGTCTTGCGATCGGGATTCTTTCATTTGTGAACCTTTGTGTACCTCTCCAAGGTGGCTATTGTAATGAAATCAACTTTTCGTTGGTACTGTGGATCTCTACTTCTTTAACGAGTTTCGTCTTGTTATTGAACAACTCAAAAAAGTAAGTACCGTCATTCATTTCGGCCAGGTCAAAAACTCGGCGGTATTTGGAGTCTCTCTGGTTGAACATTTCAGAGTAATAGATCTTGCCCGCTTTGTCTCTCAGGACTACTCTTAATCTGTCTTTCGCGTTCTTATCAACCGACAGTTTTACTTTGTTGGTTTGCGCAACTTTGTAAAGTGCTGCGTCAAAGACCACCGCTCCGGCAGTTTCTTTTTCTTCATTGTTTTTCTTTTTGTCTGTTGTAAATGAAGCAAGAGACAAAGACAGCGCTACTGCGCAAAATAGGTTTGAGAAGTTTGAAATTTTCATGGCTAATGATGTTTTAAAGTTATGCCCACACATTCTTGCATGGTTGAACTATACATAAAAAAGGATGTGCCAGAATCTGATTTCGCGAAAACCAGAGCGGCACATCCATCTATTAACTTCTTAACTTTCAATAACTTATAATAATATTTCCGCTGCTTTTATGCCTCTATGGCGGTGTCCGCTTATGTTCAGAAGCGAACGCTTTGATTTAAAAGCGAACGGTCAAAAAGTTACACTGAACTCAAATTTTATTTTTACCTCTGCTCTCATTTGCGATTTTTTTGATCATCGGCAGTCGGCTTGCGGGGATAAGGTGTTTATAGTCCCAGAACGCTGAGACACATACAATTTTCCATTCGCCGTTAATTTTCTCCATTACCCTCACTTCTTTACTGTGATGGAAGTTCTTCTCCATTTTGTCACTGTTGAACTGGTCCCAGGTAAGGTAGGCGACATTGTCATCAAAAAATTTGAAATTCATATTCTTACGTTCCACAATCGGGTGGCTTGATACTGGCTCAGGATTGTCGGCGATATACTTGCCTATTTGCTTGTTGATATCGTCCCATCCAACATTAGAGTCGAATGTGCCATCGTTGTTGCTCCATGCCTGAAACGCGTAGTCGGTTTGCGCATAGTTTGCTTTCCATGCGTTATAATCTCTGGCGAAGAATGCTTTGGTTTCGTTTTCAATGACTGCGGTAATGGCCTTTTTCTCTTTTTCCAGATTGCTTGCGCTGGTGGCTTCGTCTTCTTTTGCGGTGTCTTTACAGGACGTACAAAGGACTATTCCCAATAAAATAACTGACAGTGTTTTCATTTTGCAAAAGTTTAGTTCGTTAAATAATTAACCCAACTTAATCTTTCAATCAACATCCATCATTGGCTCGAATTCGTGCCTGATTTTATCAGAAAGTTAATATTTTTTTGTATAAATGCAAGAAAAATAAAACGAAATATGTAACCGTTTTTACGAAAAAAGGCTATTTGAAATGACTCAAAACTAACTACTTTCTGGAAGAGTATGGTATCCATCCCTTTGGTCTGGGATCACGCAAAATCCACAAGCCAATGAAGGTGATCAAGCCGTTAATAATCAATCTTTCGAAGCCAAATTTAAAGCCATTAAACCATTCAGCTGAGTGATCATTAATGATATAGGTTAAAATTGGCGCGAGAATACAGACCAGTGGTACCCATCGATCTTTGACCGGCCGTTTCAAAAATGCCCCGAATGAAAACAGCCCCAGAAGCGGACCATAAGTATATCCCGCCAGATCGAATACCGCAGTAATAACCTCCTTGCTATTCAGTTTGTTAAAAATCAGAATGACCAGATAGAAAACGACTGAGAAGCCAATGTGTACCCAGAATTTAATGGTTGAACGCTTTTCTTCCGGTCTTTTTTCAATTTCCATAAAATCAATGCAGAAAGCGGTTGTCAGCGCCGTGAGCGCGGAATCCGAACTGGCGTAAGTGGCGGCTGTGATCCCGAGCAGGAATGTGATCCCTACTACCAGTCCCAGGTGATTCAATGCGAGCATTGGATAAAAATCGTCCGTCTTCGCAGGCGTAGGAATGCCTTGCGCTTCGGCATATACGTAAAGCAGCGCTCCGAGCGATAAAAACAGAAAGTTGACGATCACCAGCACCACTACAAACCAGAACATATTTTTTTGCGCTTCCCCGATGTTCTTGCAGGTCAGGTTTTTTTGCATCAGGTCCTGATCGAGGCCAGTCATTACAATGGCGATAAAGACGCCAGCGAAAAACTGCTTGAAGAAGTTCTTGGGATCATTGGTATCCCAATAGAAAATTTTGGAATATCCACTCGTCTGAACCTTGTCCCAGATATCACCCATGCCGTCCAGATGCAACTCTTGCGAAACCAGTATAATGGTCAGTATCACTGCGGTAATCAGGAAAAACGTTTGCAAAGTGTCAGTCACAATGATCGTTTTGACACCGCCTTTGAATGTATAAATCCAGATCAGAAATATGGTGATCGCTACCGCCACTTCAAATGGAATACCGAGCGGTTTGAACAATGCGAGCTGTAAAACCTGCGCTGCCACATATAACCTCACGGCCGATCCAATAGTACGCGAAAGCAGGAAAAAACCAGACCCCGTTTTGTAAGACCAGAAGCCGAAACGTTGTTCCAGGTAAGCGTAAATTGAAATTAGATTGAGCCGGTAATAAAGAGGCATAAGCACCGTACCGATCACGAGATAACCCAAAATGTACCCTAATACGACTTGAAAATACGAAAACTGAATGTTAGCAACTGCACCTGGCACCGACACAAATGTGACCCCCGAAAGCGATGTTCCGATCATTCCGAATGCTACCAGATACCACGGAGACTGCCTGTTAGCCGTGAAAAAAGTATTGGTATCGGCCCCTCTGGAAGTATAAACAGAAACTGTGATCAGCATCCCGAAATACACGATCAGGATGACCAGGGAAATATATGGATTCATTAAAGCGGGTTATAATTTGAATTTTAGCAGCCGATTAAAAGGTAGTTAAAACTTCCGTTAATCTGCGTTTTTAATTAGATTTGCTAATCAAACAGAAATTTGGTTGTTATGCAAGCGCTTACTGAGACGGAGGAAGAAATTCTGGACAAAACAGTAGATACCGACATAAAAAAGCTCGTGATCTACAATGATGACATTAATACTTTTGACTGGGTGATAGATACATTGGTTGAAGTTTGCGGCCATTCGAATGAACAAGCAGAGCAATGCACGATTATCATTCATTACAAAGGAAAATGCTCAGTGAAAGAAGGGGCGTATCATGAACTGACCGGCATGCGTAACGAAATTTGCCGCAGAGGTATTTCGGCCGAAATCCACTAAAATTACACACAGTTCCTGCCCCGCTAGTCGACAAATCAGGTTTTGATCCTTACATTGCAAAACCATCACCTAAGCTTTTCACATGAATTACCCCTCACGTCTTATTGAGGATGCCGTTAGTGAAATTTCCCGTCTTCCGGGAATAGGTAAAAAGACAGCTTTACGCCTGGCATTACATTTGCTGAAGAGAGAAGAGCAACAAACCCGGTCATTGTCGGATGCTCTTCTGAATATGCGCACCAAAACTACCTATTGCGTTAAATGCCACAACATTGCGGACGAGAGGCTTTGTAATATTTGCGGCAGTTCAAAGCGTGACCATTCCATCATTTGTGTGGTCGTGGACACCAGGGATGTTTTGGCCATTGAGTCTACTAATCAATATAAAGGCTTGTACCACGTCCTGGGAGGGATAATTTCCCCACTGGAAGGTATCGGCCCTTCCGATTTGCAGATCGATTCGTTACTGGCCCGAATAGAAAATCCCACCGAGCAGGAAACGGTACAGGAGATCATTCTGGCATTAAGCCCTACGATGGAAGGTGATACTACTGCCTTTTACCTGCAAAAGAAGTTAAAATCAACAGGAGTTAAAATGAGTACCATCGCCCGTGGAGTTCCCATCGGGGGCGACCTCGAGTATGCGGATGAGATTACCCTCGGGCGTAGCATCGTGAGCCGGGTGGCTTACGATTAATACTAAACACTTAATATAAGGTTATGAATAGAACAGATTTTTTGCGGACCCTGGCAGGCAGTACGCTTGCGGTTGGCGCACTGGCTGAACAATCTTTCGCGGGATCCTCAACACCTTTACTGGTAGAAACTGCTCCTTTTAAACAAGCTCCCCTGCCTTACGACTTTGGTGCATTGGAGCCTAGCATCGATAAAATGACCATGGAGATCCATTACGGGAAACACCATGCTGCTTATGTAAAAAATCTCAACGATGCTGTAAAAGGTACGGCGTTTGAATCGCAGTCCCTGGACGAAATTATTAAATCGATTAGTAAAGCACCTATGGCTATCCGCAATAATGGCGGCGGGCACTGGAACCATACTTTTTTCTGGGAAGTAATGGGCCCTAAAAAAAGTGCAGCACCCTCTGGTGCAGTAGCCGACGCTATCAACGGCCAGTTCGGTTCATTCGATAAGTTCAAAGAAGAATTTGCCAAAGCGGCTGCTACCCGCTTCGGCTCCGGCTGGGCTTGGCTGGTTGCCAAAGGCGGCAAATTGGAGGTAGGGTCGACTCCTAACCAGGACAATCCTTTAATGGATATATCGGACATAAAAGGCACACCAATTTTAGCGCTTGACGTTTGGGAACATGCCTACTACCTGCATTATCAAAACAAGCGCCCCGACTACATTAAAGCATTCTGGAATGTTGTTAACTGGGATAAGGTGGCGGAAAACCTGAAAAAAGCGTAAAGGGAACGACGCTTCTTGAATATCACAAAGGGCTGTTTCATAATCAATTACATTGTCAAACTGAGCGGAGTCGAAGTGCATATGCACTGCTAAAAAATGCACTTCGACTCCGCTCAGTTTGACAAAATCTGGTAAACTTACCAATGCTGCGCAACTTCTTTTTATCTCTCCTAGTTGCAGTAACTACCAATCACTTTATAAGCCTGCTGATAACCCAGCTCGCCAGCTTTACTTAAATCCAGGCAGCCGTCATTGATTTCTCCCAAACTGTTTTTCAATATTCCTCTCAGATAATAGGCCTCAGGAAAATCAGAGCGCAGCTTGATTGAACTCGTAAAATCCAGCACGGCACCCATTTGGTCTCCGCTTGCGGAACGGATTATAGCGCGTGAGAAGTAGGCAGTGGCGTAGGTAGGGTTCAGTTCCACAGCCTTAGTCAGGTCCTGGATAGCTCCCTTAACCTCTCCTACTTTGGATTTATTGATCCCCCGGATAAAGTAAGCCTCCGCTCTTTCGTTGGTCAGATTGTCAATTTTAATGTGGTCCTTCACCTGATCGCGCAGCTCATCCAGCTTTTCACGGTTAATTTTCCCAGTATAGGCTATCTTCTTCGGCTCACCTACATAGGTATTTTTTATTTCAATTGACTTGGAAAGATCGGCGATGGCGCCGCGGGGATCATTCAGCTTTCCTTTCGAGAAGCCACGTCCATAGTACGCATTGAAATCGTCCGGGTTCAGTTGAATGGTTTTATCAAAATCAAGGATTGCACCCTGAAAATCCTCTATTTTGTTTTTTGCAAAACCGCGGCTGCTGTAATATTCACTTTCATTCGGACTAAGCTCGATAGCGCGTGTAAAATCCGCAACTGCTCCCTGGTAGTCACCCAGATCAAGTTTCGCCAATCCACGACCTGCGTACGCACCTGTCCTTTTGGGACTTAGCTCAATCACCCTGGTAAAATCCGCCAGGCTTCCGGCGTATTCCTGCAAATCCTGCTTGCAATTACCCCTCGCATAAAGTGCAGCAAGCTCATCGGGATTCAGCGAAAGGGCACGATCCAGATCGATCAGTGCATTGCGATGGTTTTTGAGTTTGGCATAACTTACGCCACGGTTGTAATATGCTTTGGGCTCCTCAGGATTGAGTTCAATAGCTTTGGAATAGTCCTCGATCGCAGAACGGAAATCTTCCTGCAAGCTCTTGCTAACTCCACGGCTCTGGTAGTAAAGCGCTTCCTTAGGGTTCAGCTGAATGGCGTGGTCATAGTCCTGAACCGCCCCTCTGTGGTCTTTGAGGTTCGCTTTTGCCAGCCCACGGTTAAAATAGCTCGGCGCATGCTCGGGACTCATGGAAATGACGGTCGAATATGCCTGCAAAGCTCCGCTGAAATCACCGGTCCCGGCTTTTGTATTTCCTTCTTCAAAAAACTCAGCAGCTGAACGTTGGGCGAAAGAATGGTATGGCAGGATAAGCGCAATGAGAGAAGCAATGCCAAAAAATAGAACTTTCATGAATGTAAACCGTTTCCTCAAATCAATTATTTTTTTATTATTCTATAAAAGTATTCAAATTCCGATTCAGCATCAAAAAAAGAAAAGCCCTATTTTTAGAAACCAGTTTATAAATCAGTTTTGTCAGAATATGGTTACTTTTGCCGTTCTGTCAAAGACATCAATTACATTCTTTTCACTTACCTACGCACTCTCATGACATCTGGTTCCAAGAAAATATTCCTGTTTCTGTTAATATTTCTGGCTGTTGGCGCAATTTATTACGCATTCTTCAAACCCACTGACAATGAGCAGGTAAGTGCGGAAAATGCAACACCTGACGCAGGAATTCCCTCATCGATATATCTGTCGTCGATGACCGACCTGGAAGGAAAACCAGTTGCAATGGACGAAAACAAACTCGTTTTTATTAATGTGTGGGCAACGTGGTGCGGACCGTGTAATATGGAAATGCCGGGTATTCAGAAGCTTTATGACAAGTATAAGGCACATGAAAAAGTAGCTTTCTACATTATCTCTGACGAAAGTGCTGAAACCGTCAATCCATTCATTGAAAGAAAAGGATATAACCTGCCGTTCTATCAGTTTGCCGGGCCCTATCCGCCGGCGCTGGATGGGAATGCGATCCCAAGAACCTACATTATATACAAAGGAAAAATACTGGCACAGGAAATCGGAGCCTCACAATGGGACCGCCCGGAAATCGTAGACCTGATTGAAAAGCAGCTCGCTGAAATCTAAATGTGCTAAACGTTAGTAACAAAAAAATGGCGCTGGTGAAATCACCAGCGCCATTTTTCGTAATGCGGTATCCACTATTCAACGATAAAACTTCCTTTCATTAAAGCATAATGTCCTGGGAAGCTGCAGATGAAAGTATAGGTTCCTTTTGCAGGAGCTGTAAATTCGATTGTATCGCTCTCACCACCACCAACAAGTTTGGTATGTGCGATGATGTTAGCTTCTTCTGATTTAGGGATGTACTCAGTTTCTCTGGCAGCAGCAGCTTTTGAACCAAATGCAGCAATATCAACACCTGGCTTCAAAAGAACCCAGTTATGTCCCATTGCAGCTTTTGCAAGCTTACCTGAGTGAGTAAGAGTAAGTTTCACTTTTTGTCCGGCCTTTACTTTAATTTCTTTAAGGTCAAACTGCATTGCATCACTACCTTTTATAACGATGGTCTTAGCTTGTTTTACATCGCTTGCCACTGTGCTGGCAGGGGATACTTTTGCCTCAACAGGGTTCATTGTAACAGCTCCGAAAGCCAAAACTGAGGCAAGAAGCATTACGCCATACTTAGTCCTTTTCATATTCTGAGTATTAGTAAACTTGTTTGTTTTAAATTAACTGACGCAATTTACAACACGGCTTTTTAAAAATACAATTCATTAACAATTGTTTGAAAACTAAAACGTCAGAACAGGACCTTATACTGATCCCTGACGGCCCTGCCTACGCAAATTACCGAAAGCACCATCATATAATGGTTAATATCCACAGGGTCCATCGGAATGGGCAACCTGCCCGACTTGGTGGAAAGTGCCAGCAGCATCATTGAGAATACCACCCAGAGTGCGCTTTTCTGCCGACTTGCCAGTCCCACGCAGGAGATCAGTAATGTGATCAGGATACACAGTGATTTAATGATCAATCCCACATACTCCACATTGAACCAGGTAATGCAGTAAAATAGCAGCAGGCCAAGGCCAAGGGTTGAATAAAATAGAAAATTACCTCCCTGGTATCGCATGATCAGGCACCACGATGCCGATACCAGGCAAAACGCTCCCAAAGTCATTTCTCCCGCAACAATTACTCCACGCACTTTCTCGAGACTCTGCACACCTGCGTATACAAGCAGGTCCGTCAACGCGACGAGTGAAATACTGAACAGGAATATTCCCCAGAGCCATCTGGTAATAGCAGGTTGCTCATTGAAATATCTGAAAAAAATAAACAGGCTCGTGAAGCTTAAAACAAGATTGGAAAATATATGAGGATTGCTAAGTATATCCATAAAATGGCGTCAAATTATCAAAAAAGCAATTTACAAATTCTGGTTACATTTTGCTACTTCGTGCTTTTCGTTCTACTTTTACCAAAAAAACTGATTTACCAACATGAGCGTTTTAGTTAATAAAAATTCTAAGATTATAGTTCAGGGATTTACTGGTTCGGAAGGGTCTTTTCATGCCCAGCAGATGATCGAATACGGTACTAATGTTGTAGGTGGTGTAACTCCTGGCAAAGGCGGGCTATCTCATTTGGAAAGACCTGTTTTTAACACGGTTGACCTTGCAGTACGTGCCACCGGTGCAGACGTCGCCATCATTTTCGTTCCGCCGGCATTTGCCGCTGACGCAATCATGGAAGCCGCGGATGCTGGTATCGGCGTAATCGTTTGTATCACTGAGGGTATCCCTACCAAAGACATGATGCAGGCGAAAGAATATATCAAAAGTAAAAATTGCCGTTTGATAGGCCCTAACTGCCCTGGGATTATTACCGCAGAGGAATGTAAGGTAGGTATCATGCCAGGCTTTATCTTCAAAAAAGGAACGATAGGGCTTGTATCAAAATCAGGTACATTGACTTACGAAGCGGTTGATCAGCTGACACGTTCAGGATTGGGACAAACTACGGCGATCGGTATCGGTGGTGACCCTATCATTGGTACAACTACTAAAGAAGCGGTTGAGCTGCTAATGAACGACCCTGAGACAGAAGCGATCGTCATGATCGGTGAAATCGGTGGTAGCATGGAAGCCGAGGCTGCACATTATGTGAAATCAACAGGTAACAAAAAACCGGTTGTAGGATTTATCGCCGGACAAACTGCTCCAAAAGGCCGTCGTATGGGCCATGCTGGTGCTATCATCGGCGGTGCTGACGATACAGCAGAAGCTAAAATCAGGATCATGAAAGAATCAGGTATCTTTGTAGCGGAGTCACCTGCCCTGATCGGTGAAACCATGTTGATCGCCCTTGGAAAGAAATAGTTACCTGCTTACATATAACTTGATAAGAGGGCTGGGGAAACCCCGCCCTTTTTTATACTGATGAAGTCCATATTTTCACCTATTTATTGGGCTTTTTTTACAGCACTTTTGCTATTCGGAACATTTGCTCAAAGCGCCGTCAAGGTCACGCCTCCCGAGCAGTTTTTCCCCATTTACAATTATCAGAACGACTGGCTGGTATATAATGGTCAGTACAAAAACTATGTCCCGTTCTCACAGGGGATCAATGAAGGAACCCGGTTTGTAAGTCTTTACATTGACTTGGTTAAAAACAGAAGATATTCGCTGCTCCTCAATGCTGACAATGAAAGTTACCTGTTTCTGGAAGGTGCTTTGCAAAACAAAATTACGCCGGATCAATGGCAGGAACTCAATATAGACAGCCTCTACAAGTTTTATAAGAAAGACGAGTTGCTGCTGACGATCTATGGCAGCCCGGGAATAGTCGATAAAACCGTCCTCCTGTGCCATGAAAAAAAGCAAAATGAGAAAGGTATAGCGCCAAATACCAGTTCTAATTTTATTAATATTAAACCGATCTCTTTTTCACCGTTCGGTAACTTTGCCGCCATTGCTCTTATCATCATACTGATCCTGAATGCATGGATTTTCAACCTGAATCCGCTTTCATTTATCCGTTTGATAAATCCAATTGAATTCTTCAATAACGATCCGCGGGACCAGCTTTCCAAAATAAACAAACCATATAGTAATACTGTCATTTTCTTCGTCATTATCAGCTCAATGATGATGAGTTTCCTGGTAGTGTTTTGCTCGGCCAACAGACTTAATCTGTTTTCAGTAAGCACTATTTTATCCGAAAAATCCAATACGCTCCAAATTCTGGGTGATTTCTCCCTCCTGACGGTGATCTTTTTCCTGTTGGTTTATGCCAAATATATATGCATGGTGCTGGCAGGAAATATGCTGAACCTTGATAAACAGGTCGACACTATTTTTATTAAAATAGTGCAATCCTCCTATCTCTTTTACGCCTGCATTTTCTTGCTTGTTTTCACATTGGGTTTCAACCATATCAACTGGCTCGACGGGATAAGATCGTATATACTACTACCCTTTCTTATCTTCTATCTCGCCCGCTTCATAGGGCTATATGTTGTAACCAAGCCTTCTGGTGCGTTGATTAATCTGTATTTATTTTCTTACCTTTGCGTCATTGAAATAATCCCGCTCATTGTTAGTATAAAATTCGCTTTGTAACCAGCAATGATGATTCGGGAATAAACTAATGAGGATTATACATGAGTGAGACCATCAATTTTGATCAGGAGCGGCTTAAAAAAGTAACCAGTCTATTAGTCAGTCAATCCAGACCAGCCGACGAGAATTCACCTTACTATGAATTAGCCAGAAAGTACAATATCAAAGTTGATTTTCGGCCATTCATACAAGTCGACGGCATTTCCTACAAAGACTTTCGCAAACAAAAAATTAACATTCTGGATTTTACGGCGGTAATTTTTACAAGTCGTAATGCCATTGACCATTTCTTCCGGATTTGTAATGAGGGAAGAGTTGAAGTTCCGGCGACTATGAAATATTTCTGTATTTCAGAACAGACTGCGAACTACCTTCAGAAATACATCGTGATTCGCAAAAGGAAGATCTTCACAGGCACGAAAACGGCTGCTGAACTGATTGAGCTAATGCGTAAGCATAAGAAGGAGAAGTTTTTGTATCCCTGCTCCGATGTTAGAAAGAATGATATTCCGGAATTTGCGGATACGGAAGAGTTTAACTTTGTAGAGGCTGTCATGTACCAGACGGGCTCTTCGGATTTGTCGGATCTGGAAGATGTTTACTACGACATCATTGCATTTTTTAGCCCGTCTGGGATCAAGTCACTTTTTGACAACTTCCCGGATTTTAAACAGAATTTCACGAGGATTGCAGCTTTCGGCCCTACGACGGCCAAAGCGGTAGAAGACGCAGGGTTAGTTCTTGATATTCAGGCACCATTGCCGAATGCACCTTCGATGACGGGAGCCCTCGATCTATACATTCGAAAGGCCAATAATATTTGAGTCTGGCCCCATAAAAAAGCCCTGGAAAATTTCCAGGGCTTTTTTATGTTTATATCAATTTTTTTAAGCAATATGCGTTATGAATTAAATCCCAAAACTACCCGCGTGTTCCTTAAACAACCCAACAGGCATGACTTTGACGTTTACTATTCGAAGTACTAAATATATCCGGCTGATCGCCATTTTGTTCCTCTTACCGTTTTGTGCAGTTGGCCAGAAAGATGCTCAGTTCAGTTTATTTTCTCTAAACCAACTTTACCTTAACCCGGCCGCAGCGGGAGCAGACGGGCTTACCAAATTCCAGCTTACGCACAGAACGCAATATTCGGGTTATCAGGGAACCAACACGGACGATACCGGCGGCGCGCTTTCGACTCAGCTGTTTTCATTCAGCATGCCTTTCAAGAATTTCGGTTTCGGTTTTTATGCATTGAACGACAAAAGCGGACCGCGCACGGATCAGGATTTCAAGGTTTCTGCTGCCTATCACATACCGCTTGCAGGAGGCCAGTTTCAGGTAGGTGCCAGCGCCGGGCTGTTCCGTCAGGCTATCGATTATGGTAAATTACGTGCCCGTGATCCCGACGATCCATTGATCCAAACGGGCGTTATTTCAGAGATCAATCCCGATTTTGCTGTGGGTGCCCGGTATGAGAATGAGACATTCTATGCTGGTGTTTCGTTGAATCACTTTTTAAAGCCAAAATATCAGCTCGGATCGGAAACTGCAACCAATCCACTTCCACGCACATTGTATTTTAATGCCGGTGTGAATATAGAATTGGGATACCTTCTTGACATTCAACCTATTGTACTAGTAAAATCAGACATCAGCACTGTTTCCGTAGAAGGCGGCGCAACTGTTACGTACAATAAGCGATACTGGATCGGAGGCACTTATCGTCAGCAGGATACCTACTTTATCATCATGGGAGGCGTTTATCTTTTGTCGGACCAATCTCTAAGGCTTTCAGGAGCTTACGATATGGTTATAGGCGGGGATAACACCAAATCACCTTCTTCATTCGAGGTAATGCTCTCATACGCATTGCCTTCTCCCAAGTTCGGCAAGAAGGCAATTATCAGAACGCCACGATTCCGATTTTAAGGATTTATGCGTTTAACCTCGATTTATATTAATATTTTATCCGGAAATTATTAAAAAATCAAGAATTAACGGTTTAATCGCTGTTTTTTGTAATCCAGTTGGTAACTGGGGTGAACCAGTTTGCAAAACTTTAATTTATATTTGTAAAATAATCGTGACTTATACCATTTATCATTTTCTTACGTTAACTCGATAAATGCTTGATTTAGTAACGGATTCAGATATCTTCGTTTCAAATCCATTGCCGCATTGTTACAAGTTTTGATTGATATTTTTGTTGTATTTCAAGTATACTATATAGCATTGGTCGTCGTTTTTAGGCTAACATTTTATTATTCAAATTTTACAAAACCACTATGAATGTGAAAGTGTTCTATCGGGATGGAGTCAAAAGCCTGCTTTTGGTAGCCGCTCTTATGCTCATGCAAAGTTGCGGATTTATCAAAAGTAAGTTTGGCAAGGGAGGAAAAGAAGAAAGCGGTATTTCAAACGGAGAAATTACAGCAACTGCCCGTAAAGGCTTTAAGCAGACTACGCCAGCGGGTATGGTTGTAATACCTTCAGGATCGTTTGTAATGGGCCAGGCAGACGAGGACATTGCGTCTTCTATGAACAATATGAACCGGCGAGTTACGATCAGTTCGTTCTTTATGGATGACACTGAGATCACCAACAATGAATACCGCCAGTTCGTCAATGCCCTTCTGGTTGACTCTGTATCTGTTTTGGGCGAAGAAGAAATTATGTCCAAATACTATCCCGATACAACTGTATGGAAAAAGGATTTTGCTTATTCCAACGGAGATCCATTTGTAGAATATTATTATCAACACCCAGGATTTGATACTTACCCTGTGGTAGGAGTGAGCTGGATCGGCGCCGAATACTTTGCAAAATGGCGTACCAATCTGCTTCACGATTTTCAGAACAAAGAAGGACAATTCAATTCAACAGGTTTCCGTCTTCCTACCGAAGCGGAATGGGAATGGGCGGCGAGAGGCGGTCGTGCGGTTGCCAAATATCCATGGGGAAATCCATATACGATGAATGCCAAAGGATGTTTCCTTGCCAACTTCAAACCACAGCGTGGAAATTACGATGCCGACGGTTACCCGTATACAGGCCCTGCCAACGCTTACAACCCCAACGATTTCGGCCTTTATAATATGGCGGGTAACGTAGCAGAATGGACATCAGACGCATACACCGACAATGCAACTGCTATTGTTTGGGATATGAACCCAGAATACAATAATCCTGACGAACCACGTAAAGTAGTTAAAGGAGGTTCATGGAAAGACATCGCCTACTATCTGCAAACCGGCACACGGACTTTTGAATTCGAAACCGAACGCCGCGCCTTCATTGGTTTCCGTTGCGTAATGGATAACGTGAACGACCGCGGTGGAGCCCGTGCCCGTCGTCGCTAGATAAGCTCTCACTAAAAAAGAAGCAGCGTTTCATACTCTGCTTCTTTTTTACATCTCCTCAAATCAAATAATACTTTCTAACTTTTAATTTTTCACTGTAACCGATTTCAATTCGTATGGCTAAGAATAGCGGACCTAATTTTTTTTGGGATAAACTAGTACCAACAATATATAGCGCGGGTGCTGCCGTTGTAATTTTAGGGGCGTTGGCAAAGATTCAACACTGGGATTTTGGTGGGCCGTTGCTTACTGCCGGTTTGGGTACCGAAGTACTTATATTTTTACTTTACGCTTTGCAGACTCTGACCCAGTCCAACGATAAAGATCCGGATTGGACACGCGTTTATCCTGAACTCGCTGATGACTACAGTGGCCCGGCAATTACCCGTGGCAGCACCCAAAGCAGCAACATTACCGCCAAGCTTGACAACATGCTTGACAATGCTAAAATATCACCAGAAGTTTTCGACAGCCTTGGAAAAGGATTCAGAAACCTGTCTGATACCGTTGGCAAAATCACTGACCTGACCGACGCAACAGTTGCTACTAACGATTACGCAAAAAATGTAAAAAGTGCGTCAACTGCGATCAATGATATGAACAAATCTTACGGAGTTGCCATCAACGCAATGTCTTCCATGGCAGAAGCAACCAAAGATGCGCAATCATACCGTGACCAATTCCAACAGATCACCAAGAATATGGGTGCCCTGAATGCAGTTTACGAACTGGAACTTCAGGATACAACAAAACACCTGAAAGCAATGAACGCGTTTTATGGTAACCTTACGGCTGCCATGGAAAATATGGCTGATGCTACCAAAGAATCCCAGGTTTTCAAGAATGAAATGTCCAAGCTGACAACCAATATTTCATCTTTGAATGGTATTTATGGTAATATGCTCACAGCTATGCGTGGCGGAAATGCCTAGTACACCCCTAACAAGCATATAGTAAATCCTCTGAGTGAATTATTAATTGTTTGTTATCACTAAATTATTTAATCACTGATAACTGATTACTGAACAATATGGCAGGTGGAAAAGAAACACCCCGTCAAAAGATGATTGGAATGATGTATCTGGTACTTACCGCCATGCTCGCATTGCAGGTAAGTTCAGCCATTATAGAAAAATTCATTCTTCTGAACAATTCTTTGGAACTATCCTCCGGAGCAGCGAATAAACTTAACCAGGAAACTGTACTTAAAATTAAAGCCGCAGTTGAAAAATCAGGTAACCGTGCCGCCGACGTAGCTGTAATCAAACAAGCTGATGAGGTACGCAAGTTTTCTGCAGATATTACTAATGAGCTGAATGCATTAAAACAAGAGATCATTAACAAAGCTGGTGGCGGACTTAATGAAGAGGGTGGAATCAAAAATCCTCAGGAAGAAGCCAAAGTTGCTGAATTGATGATCGCCACTGGGAAAAAAGGCAAAGCTTACGAATTGAAGGAAACGCTGAACGCGTATACTGCAAAGCTGAATGAGTTGTCTCCCAACAAATTCCAAATGCTGGCAATGGACGGCAGGGAAGATCCCGTAGTTAAAGGCAACAAAGAACAAAGAAATAAGGACTTTGCTGAGCTAAACTTCGAATCAACCCCGGTTGCAGCAGCATTGGCAGTTTTGAGTCAGAAACAAACCGATATTCGCCGTATGGAAGGCGAGGTTTTGAACTATCTTGCAAGTAAAGTAGGAGCTGCCGACGTTAAATTTGACCGAATATTAGCAATGGTAAGCGCCGATGCTAAGACGGTTGTGGCAGGTACGAAATTTAAAGGTCAGATGTTCATTGCTGCTTCTGCAACTGGTATAACGCCTCGCATGAGCCTGAACGGATCGCCTGTGAAGGTTGAAAATGGCGTAGGACTTATTGAATTCACCGCACAAGGCGGTGGTTATGATAAAGAAGGGTTGGCAAAAAGACAACTGCAAGCCCGCATTACTATCCCTACTCCATCCGGCCGCGATACTACCTATACGATGAACCAGGATTACTTCGTAGTAAAGCCTTCGTACCAGATCGAAACAGGGACTCTTCCTCCATTGTATTTGGGTTGTGCTAATAAACTAAGTATCCAAAGCCCGGCATTAGGACCACTTTGGGCTCCTAGCTTCTCAACTGACGGTGGAGAAATCATCAATAGTGGCCAAAAAGGTAAATTTACGATTGTACCTAGCAAAGCTCAGCTGAATATTACGGTAAGCAATGCTGGGAGTGTTCTCGGATCAGAACCTTTCCGCGTGAACAAAGTTCCTAAGCCTTCACTTGAAGTAAGAGTAAATGGAGCGGTGTTTGACGAAAGGAGAGGCGCTCCGGCCAGCGGAACCCGCAGTATTCAGGTGATTGCGGTACCGGACGAAAGCTTTAAGAATTTCTCTCCGGAAGATGCCAAATTCAGGGTAGCTCAGGTTGAGATTTCATTGGCAAGAGGTACCAGACGTATCACCGGCGTCACATTGAATGGCGGTGGCGGATCTATCTCTTCTCTGGCACAACAAGCACAACCTGGTGATCGTTATGTGATTACCATTTTGAAAGTAGAACGTCAGAATTTTAAAGGGGCGGTGAATGAAGTGGAGATGGGTAATCAATTCAGACAAGTTACGCTATACTAATCCTTATATTCAGGTCGTTGATTGGACAATACAACCTTATGTATGATATGAGAAGAATGAACGGAAAAACGATTGCATGGTCATTATTATCTTTGTCTCTGGGTAGCGGTGCCGCTTTTGCTCAGGAGAAAGAAGATTCTACTGCTAATCAATTCTCGTCACGGCCCATCGCCGAAGGCGACGTAATGATGAAAAGGACGCTATGGAGAAGGGTGGATCTGAAAGAAAAGCAGAACATTTCCATGTTCTCTAAAAATAATGAGATAACCCGTTATCTTCTGGAAGCTGCGAAAGCTGGCTTGATCGACGCTTATACAAATGATTCCTGTGCTACTAAAATCACTTCGGATGAGCTTCACAAGCGCATAGTTATTCCAAATCAAACAGCTGGTTTATCCGCCGAGGAGATTGCAGCGGGATTTGGCGAACCTGCCAAAGCAGATGATGGATGGGCGAATAAGCCGAAAACTGATCCGTCGAAAACAGCTGCTGCAACGGATGATGGCTGGAACAATACCGCTAAGAAAGATCCCAAAAAAGAGGTTGCTGTTGAAGACGACGGTTGGGGTCCTCCAAAGAAGAAGAGCACAAAAAAAGGCAAAAATCAAGTTGCTAAGGAAGAGCCACCTGTTGTGGAACCACCAAAAGTAGATTCCAGCTCTTTCGACAATCAGATAGCTGCTTCGGACGAAGAATATTTCCCAGACCAGTTGAGCATTCTTGAAATTAAAGAGGACTGGACGTTTGACAAGAAAAGATCAAGGCTGTACAATGATATTCAAACAATATCTATCATCCTGCCATCTGAACAAACTGCTACCGGCCTTGAATTGCCTGTTGCTTCATTCAGATGGAAAGACGTAGAAAGATTGTTCAGAAGCGACCCTAAGAAATATATCTGGTATAACACCCACAATACCGCTCAGAACAAAAACCTTGCAGATGCATTTGATTTACGTTTGTTCTACGGCAGGATCACCAAGTTTTCTAATGCCAATGACAAAGCATTTCTTGACATCTACAACGGTGAAAAAGAAGCACTTATCAAGTCTCTTAATTACGAGCAGGAGCTAATGGAGTTAGAACACGGACTTTGGGAATACTAAGAAAATTAAGACAAAAAAAATATGGCTGCCAGAATTGGCAGCCATATTTTTTTTGTCTTAATGGTATCGATTACTTCTTAAGAAACCTTTTAAGTTGTTTGCCCATTTTGACTTCCTTGTCCGTTAAGCCCAATGCAGCAATAGTCTTTTCGTAATTTTTGAAATCAACCTGTGCATTCATTCTTCCAACTATCGTACCTGGAATGATCACAATGCGAACATCTTCGAATATACGTACCGGAGCATCGTCCTGATCCTCTGACCAGTTGGTAGGTAAAAGTTGAACAAAGAATGTAGATTCCTGTACGCCATGAACAAAAGTGTAGCTACTCAACTTGCCTGTACCAAAACTAACAATCCCTGGTAGCGCCCAATACACACCTCCCGATTTTATATATACCAAAACCGCCGATGCTGACAAAAGGCTGTCTTCTTCCGCGGTAAGATCTGAAATTCCGGTAATATATGTACCATCCGCGTCTGTCGTGTCCTTTCCTGATGAGATAATGAGAGCGCTGCTTCCCGCTCCGTCCTCGCCATCCGCTCCGGCTGGCCCCGCTGGACCAGCTGGACCCGCTGTTCCTGTATCACCCTTCGGGCCAACTTCCCCCTGCTTACCCTCGCAACTTACCAAGGCAATCATCAACGCGACGCAAGCAAATAGTAATAATCTTCTGAACATAACTGCTAAAGTTTAGAATGTGAATTGAAAAATGATAGAAACTGTAAGAGTCAATACGCGGAACAATCCCAAAATGACGAGAGTGAGGGCGTTGAAAGCATAAATTATACAAAAAAACTTAAAAGTGGTGCGACTGAATCTGCGATCTTTAATTTTGCACCAACTAAAATTCAGATAAAAAGCCCACAATGCCAAACAGCCAAAATAAATACCTAATTATTGTTGCAGGTCCGACGGCCGTTGGCAAAACTTCACTTTCCATTCAATTAGCAAAAGATCTCAAAACTGAAATTATCTCCGCGGATTCACGTCAATTTTTCCGTGAATTAAATATTGGTACCGCAAAACCTTCTGCCGATGAATTAGCAGAAGTCCATCATCATTTTATCAATTCTCATTCTATTACAGAAACCTATAGTGCAGGCGATTTTGAGAGAGATACATTGAAATTACTGGATTCCCTTTTTCAGAAATTCAATGTGGTAATTATGACTGGCGGTTCTGGTTTTTATGTAAAAGCTGTTTCAGAAGGATTGGATTATTTGCCCGCACCCGCGCCCGGCCTGCGCGAGTCTCTCACACAAAGACTGAATGATGAAGGATTAGCCAAATTGCAGGAAGAAATCAGTGAGTTTGATCCCGTATTTGCCAAATCGAACGAAATCGCTAATCCACAGCGCGTTTTACGGGCCCTGGAAGTATATCACACCACTGGCGCGCCGATTAGCAACTATCATATAAAAGACGTCCAGAAACGCCCTTTTCAGCAAATATGCATTGCATTGGACCGGGACCGAAAAGAATTATATGACCGTATCGATTCCCGCATGGATACAATGTTACAAGACGGCCTAGTAGAAGAAGTCAGAAGCCTGATCGATTTCAGGTCGCATCATGCCCTGCAAACTGTCGGATATAAGGAAGTGTACGGATTTTTGGACGGCCACTACGATGAGAATGAAATGGTGCGGCTATTGAAGCAGAACTCACGCAGGTATGCTAAACGTCAGCTCACATGGTTCCGTCACCAGGGGAATTTCGAATGGTTCGATGCGGATGAATATGAAGGGATCCTGAGCTATATCAATGAAAAGACAGGAGATAGTGTTCCGAATAAATAATATAACGAGCGTTCACAGTTCTTCTTACCGTGAACGCTCACTTTTATTACTCTTGTTCTTCCAATTCGCGGTACGCGAGGATTCCACCCAGTACGTTTCTTACGTTAGCATATCCTTGTGATTCCAGGAATCTCGCAGCCTTACCACTCCTTGCGCCAGAGCGGCAATGAATGATGATCTCTTCGTTCTTCAATGGTTCCAATTCTGCAAGGTGATCGGGTAGCTCTCCCAAAGGAATCAATATCGCACCCAAATTATCCTCTTCGTACTCATGTTCCTCACGAACGTCATAAAAATGCAGGTCCTCGCCTTTTTCCAAACGTTCTTTTAACTCTTCTACGGTAATATCCATTATGCTTATTTTTTGTGACGATTAGATTTATTTGAAAATTAACATCTTTTGAACAAAAGATCGTTTCCCATCGGTCGCATTTAAAATATAAACGCCGTCCGTGAGGTTGCCAAGTGACGCAGACCTGTCTCCCGGCTTGGGCAAGATCGTCTGCACTACCCTACCTCCATTGGTATAAACATCTATTTTCTTCAAAGACATACTTTCCCAATTGATGATCCCTTTGTTTGGGTTCGGGTAAAATCTTGTTTTTGCCTCAATGCCCGGTTCATTACCCGTAATAATTCCCTGGGCCTTTTTCCCAAGATAAGGGCGTATCATAATGCTGCCTTTCAAAGTAATCTCCTTTGCCCACTCTGTCCCCAGATTGTAAAAAACTGCATTCTTTCCTAGCATTGAATTCCTGTCAAAACCCACCGTAACAGGTTGCTCATTGATTTGCAGCCAGCCTACATAAAAAGTATCAGGCACCGCTACCGGAGCAGTGAATGCATAATCAATAAAACCATTACGCTTACCAGGATAACGGGCGCCTACCGAGCGTTGCGCGATAAGCTGATCAGGCTTACCATTTTTATTATTAAAAATCTGAATCGTAAAAGATTGCCCTGAAATGTCTTTGTTAAATGGTACCATCGCAATCCTCACTCCGCCGATCGTGTCCGGCTTTGAAAGAATATACTGAACTGCCACCCGGCCCAATTTCTGATTAACCTGCACGCCATATTCCGCGCTGCCGTCATCAAATGCATAATAATCACTTAATGCAACCCGCGAAGTAATGGTGTCATTCGTTTTGAGGTTCACATTCGGGATCGTATCGGTAGTTATCACGTAGAACTTCGCAATGAGGTTCAGACTATCCCCAGTGTTACCAGTCGTAACCGGGGCTGGCCTGACAGAAAGGCGTTTTGATTTGAGCGACTCAACATAAATGGATCTCTGCACATTCCGGAAAAACTCAGTGCCTTTCGCCTCATCGGTGATGATAACAGTGCTCGTGAGGATGTTGAAGTTATTGAAATGGTTCACAATGTCAGTGCTCATCGAATCGGCAGTCGCGGATTTTGCGTCGACATTGTACTGCCTGAGAGGCATCGCCGTATATTTTTTTAGAAACGGTGTGACGGCCTTCCGCATCGCAACATCAAAAATGTACGGCGATTTTACCGACCGTTTCGCATTCAGATAAACATAGTCAAGATGCCAGGTATCATAAGAACCGGAATTTCTGCCATAAGACCGAAACCTGAACTGAAATGCCTCGTGCAAATACGAAGGATCAGTTACCTTGATAAACTGGTTGTGAAAAAGTGTATCCAGTTCATATCCAACCTGGTTCCAAACTGTAACCCATTGATTGGTTTTACTAAAAAACTCTAACCGTAGAAAATCACTGGAGTCAGGCAATTCTCCCAGTCCTTTTGCCATCCAGTAAAAACTCAGATAAACAGAATCCGTCGCGGTTTTGCCAGCCAGGTTAATAGGCTGTGAAGTAAGTGTATCTGTAAAATTTTGCGCCAATGGATTTACCAGGTTGTAAGGTGCTCCGCCCGCATTTAAGCCATCAAAAGTCGCAACATTCAGAGAAGGATGCGAAACTGTCAGCGTATTATTGATGTAAACACCGCTTCCTGGCAACCAATATTTAATGCTGGGCGAGGATGTTTTGGTAGTGGCGAAGTCGTCAAAAAAAGGAAGATTTACCGATGCCCCGGTACGGTTTCCATCACCGGTTTCAGCGCTTGTTTCATCTTCAAAAACATGTTCTCCAAGAGGAACAACTGTAAGCTGCGCATAAAGAAATTGACACTGAAACAGTAAAAAGATCCAGGTTAGCGATATACGTGTGTTGTTGATGAAAGAAACTTTACTGCTCCGGTTGAATATTTTCATTCTCAGTTGATTCCGCAGCCTGCGGCGTTACCCAAAGATCAATTACGTCCCCTATTCTAACATTGTTGCCTGCATCCGGATTTTGCCGTACTACCGAGCCAGGCGCCTGTCCTTCCTCGGCGGGTAGCTCCATTTGCTGCCCTACTTTCAAACCTGCGCCGATAATGGCTATTTTCGCCTCATCCAATGGCATTCCTATCACCGATGGCGCTTCAAACTGTGCAGTACCTAACCCCTCTCCCAGTTCAAGGTCAATTTTTGACCCTTTTGCAACAGGTTGTCCCGGCAAAATTTCTTTACCATTATACATTTGTTTCAATACGGCATTTTGAGCCATATCGGGAACATAGGAAATGTTGCCTTCTTCCAGTCCGACACTTTTAAGGAGCATTTGAGCACTTCTGTGCGTCATATCCGTCAGTTTCGGCATTTTGATCAAAGGCGCAGTGCGGGAAACGACTGTCACATATATTTTGCGTCCCTCTTTTACCTTCGAACCCGGTAAAGGATATTGAGATATAATGGTCAGGGGAGGTGCATTGGTTACAAAAGTGCAATCCACTTCATATCGCAGGTCTCTGTCTCCCAAAAAATCTTCCAGTTCTTCCACATTCTTTTTCTTCAGATCAGGGACCGTGATCGCCTCTCCGTGATTGGTAGTAAAAGGCAGATAAACAAAAAAGAATCCCAGGAAAAGAACCAAAAGCAGTGAGACAATTATTCCGATATGTATGAAAAGATCCGTTCTGGATTGTGTACTAATTTTGGCCATGAATGTACTTGATGCTCGAAATTTTTATAGACGGGTAAAAATAAACGTAATATTCCAAGAAGCCAATATACTAAGCTGTATATGAGCCAAGAATTCTTTTAATGTACTTACCCAGAATATCGAATTCCAAGTTGACAGAATCACCTGCTTTTAACGAATGAAAATTAGTAAAAGAGTAAGTATAGGGGATTATTGCCACCCGGAACGAATTCTCTGTTGAGTTAAAAACGGTAAGACTCACGCCATTGATACAAATCGAACCTTTTTCTACCGTTAAATTTCCGGTTGAAGGATCATATTTAAAATCAAAAAGCCAGCTGCCATCCCTCTCTTCTACATTGGTACAAATACCTGTCTGATCCACGTGCCCTTGCACAATGTGCCCGTCGAAACGTCCATTTGCCGGCATACAACGTTCCAGGTTCACCTTACTTTCGACGGTTAATGAGCCCAGATTTGTCTTGATCAGCGTTTCTTCGATCGCGGTAACCTGATAGGTATCTTCTTCCACTGCAACCACTGTGAGGCAAACACCATTATGATTGATACTCTGGTCAATTTTAAATTCTCTGGCGAGCGGCGACGCCAAAGTAAAAGTCCGGTTAGTACCCTCGATATCGATCTTTAATACTTCTCCGGTTGATTCAACTATTCCTGTAAACATTATCAATGACGAATTTTAAAACACAAAGTTACGATTTCCCGGGTACTCTAACTTTTCAATTCCACATAGTTTGCGAACTTTGCACAAAAATAAGGGAATCGGCCGCGTGCTACTCTTATCTGCTAATCCTAATAATCAGTTAATGAAAAAAGTCCTATTCATCGATCGTGACGGAACGATCATTGTTGAACCTCCCACAGATTTTCAGGTAGATTCACTGGAAAAACTGGAATTTTTGCCAAAAGCAATTTCAAATCTTCGTAAGATCGCAGAAGAGACTGATTATGAACTGGTCATGGTGACCAATCAGGACGGACTGGGTACAGATTCTTTCCCTGAACCAACATTCTGGCCCGCCCAAAATAAAATGCTCGCTACGCTTGCCGGTGAAAATGTACATTTCACCGAAATATATGTGGACAGAAGCTTTCCCGAAGACAATCTGCCGACACGCAAGCCGGGGATAGGAATGCTTACTTCTTATTTTTCCGATGAATATGACCTCGCCAATAGTTATGTGATCGGCGACAGACTGACAGACGTTCAACTGGCGGTTAATCTGGGTGCAAAAGCGATATTGTTTTTGCCATCGTTACCGGAAGCAGGGATCTCAGACAAGATGAGTTCGACTACTTCCTTTGTTTCCAATGACTGGGATGCCATTTATGAACATCTGAAACTTCCATCCAGAACCGCATCGGTAGAAAGGAACACCAAGGAAACACAAATCAAAGTTGACCTTAACCTCGACGGAAGTGGCCGTTCCGACATTCATACCGGCCTGGGCTTTTTCGACCACATGCTGGACCAGCTCGCAAGACATTCCGGCGCTGATCTTTCCATTCATGTCGAAGGTGACCTGCACATTGATGAGCATCACACCATTGAAGACACGGCACTTGCATTGGGCGAAGCTTACCGCCAGGCGATAGGAGATAAAAGAGGCATTAGTCGTTATGGATTTTTGCTTCCTATGGACGAAGCGCTCGCCCAGGTGGCCATTGATTTCTCGGGACGTCCGTGGATCGTGTGGGACGCCGAATTTAAAAGAGAGAAAATCGGGGAAATGCCTACTGAAATGTTCTTTCATTTTTTCAAGTCCTTCTCCGATACGTCATTGTCTAACCTGAACATTAAAGTAGAAGGTGATAATGAGCACCATAAAATTGAATCGATCTTCAAAGCCTTTGCAAAAGCAATTAAAATGGCAGTCAGGAGAGATTTGAAAGCATTGGATTTTATGCCTTCGACAAAAGGAGTGCTTTAAAAAAATTAAACGAAAACGCTGCCATTGGCAATTTTTAGTTATTTTTGTTCAAGTCAAGTCAGGAATTAATTGAATATTTTATGGAAATGACCATTGTAATGATCGTCTTTTATATCGTTCTGCTGGGTTCGGCGTTCCTTGTTGGACGTTGGCTGGAGAACAATGAAAAGGCCTGGAAAACAAAATAATTACGAGGGGTTGTGTAATAACGACCCTTTTTTTGTGCCTTTCGGTTTCAGTAGTTAACAGAAAATTAACCTGTTCCGGATAATAAATTACACATTACCGAACGTTTTAGACGCGTTGAGTGTTCCCAAATCGTTTCGCAAATACCTTTTATACCTTGCTTAGAAGTCTCTGTCTCATATTGCTCACGGCCTTCCTCATCTGTAAAGCCACAGATGTTGCCAGTCTTTTGCTGGCCAAGGAAAAGTCCTCTGTGGTTTGCGATTCCGGCACTTGCGATAATGAAGAAAAGACAGAAGTTGAGAAAATCAATGACGACCAGTTGTTGATTTCAAATAGCGTATATTTCGATAAATTCTGTTTGTCGATTCCCCTCAAAAATTCGTTTACCTACTCTGTTAGTTTCCGTACCGAGATATTTCACAATCTTCTCTCTCCCCCACCGGAACTGATCTGATTTCCCTTTTTTAAATTATTTCTGTAAGAATGGCCATTCTTCGGGTGAATTATTATTCATCCCGAACGCTGCGCTTTCTTATATCTCCTATTCAATAATTTTACCGAAATCATGATCCAGTCATATAACCAATTGTTCGAAAACAATAAAAAGTGGGTAGCGAAAACTAACGAGGAAAACCCAGAATTCTTCACTAACCTGGCCAACGGACAAAGTCCCAAGTTTCTTTGGATCGGCTGCTCCGACAGTCGTGTTCCAGCCAACGAAATCACCGGCACACAGCCCGGCGATATTTTTGTACATCGTAACATCGCCAACATGGTGATCCATACCGACATTAGCATGCTAAGCGTACTCGATTATTCGGTGAATGTACTGGGAGTGAAACACATCATCGTTTGCGGACATTACGGCTGTGGCGGGGTAAATGCTGCAATGGGTAATAAGCAGGTGGGTTTGATCGATAACTGGCTGCGCCATATTAAAGACGTTTACCGGTTCCACGAGCAGGAATTGAATGCTATTACCGATCCCCGCAAAAGAAGCGACCGACTTGTAGAATTGAACGTTCAAGAGCAGGTTAGGGACTTGGCAAAAACGTCTATCGTTCAGAATGCCTGGTCAAATGGCCAGTTTATTCAGGTACATGGCCTCGTATACGATATCAAAAATGGTATTCTCAATGATCTCAATGTCACCGTTGATGATAATACCGATGTTGAAGAAGTGTACCGCCTGGATGCGACAGTTGTCGCCTGATCGCCACAAGTAACATAAAACCAATTAATGATCCATTAGAATCAATCGTATGTCATTGACTAAGAATAACTTATTTTCCAATATCAAATACGATTTCCCCGCCGGACTGGTCGTGTATCTGGTAGCATTACCGCTTTGCCTTGGAATTGCCCTGGCCTCTACTGGCAGATCCGACCTGCTTTTCTCTGGAATCATCGCCGGCATGATCGGCGGAATTGTAGTTGGCTCGCTCAGTGGTTCTTCATTGGGCGTGGCCGGCCCGGCCGCCGGGTTGGTGGTAATCGTCGTGAATGCATTGGATACGCTGGGAAGCTTTGAAGCTTTCCTCCTCGCTGTGGTAATCGCAGGGATTCTGCAGGTAGTTGCCGGATTTATGAAAGCCGGTATTATCGGTTACTATTTCCCATCATCCGTCATTAAAGGTATGCTCGCAGCCATTGGTATCACACTCATTTTAAAGGAGATACCGCATGCTTTCGGATATGACGCTGACTTTATGGGCGATGAAGCATTCGACCAGAAAGACGGCCAGAACACTTTCACCGAGCTTTATAATTCTGTAAAATACAGCAGTACCGGCGCAATTATTATTTCCGCAGTATCACTCGCCATGCTGATCCTGTTCGACAGGCCGTTCATGAAGAAAATACAGCTGTTTCGCTTTGTACCGGGAGCACTGTTTGTCGTGATGTTTGGTGTGGTACTTAACCTCGTATTCGCTGGTACCATTCCTGCCTGGACATTGTCAGGAGATCACCTTGTTCAGCTGCCTGTTGCCACGAACGCGTCGGAGTTCTTCGGGTTTTTCAAAACACCCGATTTCTCAGCAATTACAAGAGTGGAAGTTTACACCATTGGATTAACGCTGGCGATTGTGGCCAGTTTGGAAACATTGCTGTCTGTAGAAGCAACCGACAAGCTCGATCCTTTCAAACGCAACACGCCCACTAACCGCGAATTGATCGCCCAAGGAATTGGTAACATCACCTCCGGCCTGATCGGTGGGTTGCCCATTACACAGGTTATTGTTAGAAGCTCAGCCAATATCGACTCAGGCGGCAGGACCCGGCTCTCCACCATTACGCATGGGACTATCTTGTTACTGTCTGCTGTTTTTATTCCAAGATTTCTGAATTTTATTCCATTGGCCTCGCTGGCAGCGATATTACTGGTAGTAGGTTACAAGCTGTCCAAGTTTTCACTTTACCAGGGTATGTATCGGCTCGGTAAAGAACAGTTTATACCGTTTATTGTCACGATCATCGCCATTCTGAGTACCGACTTGCTTAAAGGTATTGCTGTGGGAATGGTGGTAGCCATATATTTCATTCTCCGTAAAAACTCCAAACATTCTTACCACTATGTGAAGGAGGAACATCGGGACGGTGAGGTAATCACGCTCATTTTATCTGAAGAGGTTACTTTCCTCAACAAAGGCAGTATCAGCGCCACACTGGACCACTTGCCCGACAATGCTACCGTAATAATTGACGGAAGCAAGTCGCTGAACATTGATTACGACGTACTGGAAATCATTCAGGAGTTCAAGAAACATTCGGCACCGCTAAGAAACATTACCGTAGAAACCAAAGGAATTGACGCCGTCGAAGCGGTTGGCGGACACTAATAAAAATCCCACAATCGAGTTGAATCGATTGTGGGATAAAACTATTTTGTAATAAGTCGAATAGGTGGTCTGCTATTCCTTTAGGGCTCTATCGCTGTTTAAGACGCTGGATCAGCATATCGTTGAATGTCCTTTCAGCTTTATATAACTCTACGACCTGACTGGCCGTAATGACTTTCAGAAATCTGTTCTGATACTCTTTTTCAAGATCCAGTTCCTGCTGTTTCAGCTCCTGTACTTCTTTGAGATTGTTCAAAACCTGCTCATCGGTCTTCCCTTCGGCTTTCTTGTCGTTAATGATCTTTTTCTGCGCACGATGAATATCTCGTCTCTTTTGTGAATACTCGTTATAAACCGGCCAGAAACCTGTTGATTGCTCGGGAGTAAGATTCAGGCGGTTCGTGATAATGGCCACTTTGGCATCCTGTATTCTTTTAATTTCTTCTTCTGAGCGCCGCTGCGCATTGGCTGAAGTAACGGCGCATAATGAAATCAGGAGGATGGCAAAAATGTTACGATACTTTCGGGATATTAATTGTAAGTTCATTTGATTCATGTTGTTAGGGTCAGATCGTCTCTGATCCGGAGACAGTTTCCTGTATTTGTTGACGAAGTACATCATCGTCAAGGCCGTCCAGATAAAATAATACTGTTGAATCCGTATCGAATGCTTTCTGAACTACTTTATGTTCGCTTAAATCGTAATAGCTGATGTTCTGCTCTTCCAGATAATCAATAATGGACGCATTGCTGATTCCGCTCAATGGCTCCTGCCCCAAAGATCCCTGACGTTCCGGAACGGTAACCCACACCAATACCAAAATCAACGCCATCGCCGAAACCAAACCTACCGACCTCTGCCACGACCAGCCTATAACAGGCTTACGCACAGCCTCCGAAGGAATTCTCGATTGAATTATTTGAGGTAGTTTATCAAAATAGCCTTCGGGTACAGAAAAGGGCGTTTCCCTTTTAAGATCATCCAACCTTATCCGCTCTTTGTCCATGATTATTTATATTTCCTGACTTGTAAATGTTTGACCAAAGTAATTGCAAATAGTTTAATCCGTATCGTTTAAAAAATCCTCAATTTTTTTTGTAGCCCAATGATATGAAGCTTTTAGCGCCCCTACCGACGTTCCTGTGATCTCCGAAATCTCTTCATAAGGAAGTTCTTCGAAGTATTTCAGGTTAAAAACCAGTCTTTGCTTTTCCGGTAATTTTAATAATGCCTTTTGCAATTTGAGCTGTATCACATCGCCGCCGAGTTCAGGATCAGCTTCCAGCTTCTCACTCAGCTCATTTTCAACGTCATATATCGGTATAAAGAACTTTCTCCTCTTTTTGTTCAGAAAATTAATGGCTTCATTACTCGCAATCCGGTAAAGCCAGGTGTACAGTTTTGCATCACCACGGAAATTTTCGAGTGCAGTCCATGCCTTTATGAATACGTCCTGTGTAATGTCATTAGCATCGTCGTGATCCACCACCATCTTGCGGACCAGCCAATAAACTTTTTGCTGATACTTGCGCACCAACTGATTGAAAGCGTTCCGGCGCGTTTCGGGATTTTCAAAAAGGGATAATAATTCTTCGTCAGACATTTAATCAGTACTAACCTGATGGTTTATTTCGGAGGAAACTTCATAAAAACGATGGCGGCCTCTGATTTCCGAAATCAACGCAAGTCAATAATAGTTTATTTTTTGGTTCAGGGCAAATAAAATTTGAGTCCTGCGGGAGCAAAACCATGTTTTACTTTCCACAGGACTCAATGTATTCTAATGTTCTTCGCAGAACTGTATGTTCTTATTTTCTAGCAATCGCGCGTTTCGCAGCTGCAACAATGTCTTTCGCAGTCAAACCGTATTTTTCCATCAGCTGTGCAGGTGTTCCGCTTTCTCCGAAGCTGTCATTCACTGCCACATATTCCTGAGGAACCAGTTTGTTTTTCACCAAAACCTGCGCAACACTGTCCCCAAGCCCGCCCAGACGGTTATGCTCTTCGGCAGTTACCGCGCAACCAGTTTTTTCAACTGATTTCAGGATCGCCTCTTCATCCAATGGCTTAATGGTGTGGATATTAATGATCTCAGCATTAATACCTTCTGCTTCCAGGATTTCGCCAGCTTGTATTGCCTCCCAAACCATGTGGCCTGTTGCGAAAATACTTACATCGGTTCCTTCGTTGACCATCCATGCTTTCCCGATCTCGAATTTCTGATCTGCATCCGTAAATACTGGAATCACAGGACGTCCGAAACGAAGGTACACAGGTCCTTCATAGTCAGCGATGGCGATGGTAGCAGCCTTAGTCTGGTTGTAGTCGCAAGGGTTGATCACAGTCATTCCCGGCAACATTTTCATCATACCAAGGTCTTCCAGGATCTGGTGTGTTGCACCATCTTCACCCAATGTCAAACCTGCGTGTGAAGCACAGATTTTCACGTTTTTATTGGAATAAGCAACACTCTGACGGATCTGGTCATAAACACGGCCAGTTGCAAAGTTCGCAAATGTCGTAGCAAAAGGAATTTTTCCGCCAATCGTCAATCCAGCTGAGATACCGATCATATTGGCCTCAGAAATACCGCATTGTACGAAACGCTCAGGATTTTCCTTGATAAATGGTTCCAGTTTCAGAGAACCAACAAGGTCAGCACAAAGTGCTACAACGTTAGGATTCTGCTGCCCCAGAACGTGCATTCCGGCACCAAAGCCAGAACGGGTATCTTTCTTCTCAGTGAAAGTGTATTTTTTCATTATCGTCTTAATTTCTGTTTTATGAAACCGGCAAGGTCGTCAGTAACCTTCGGTTTGACTGATTAATAATCTCCCAAAGTTTCTTCCAACTGAGCCAATGCAGCGGCAAGTTGCTCGTCATTTGGTGCTACACCATGCCATTTGTGGCTTCCCATCATAAAATCAACACCAAAGCCCATACCGGTATGCAGCAACACCATGATAGGTCTGCCGTGTCCCAGTCTACTTTTAGCTTCATAAAGGCCTTTTACCACAGCCGCCATGTCGTTACCCTCTTCAATAGAAATTACTTCCCATCCGAAAGCTTCGTATTTTTTACCGAGGTCAAGGTTGTTCATTACCTTCACCGTGGGACCATCTATCTGTTGTCCGTTAAGGTCAATGAACGCAACAAGGTTATCAACCTGGTGGTGTGGCGCGAATGTAGCTGCCTCCCAAACCTGGCCTTCCTGCTGCTCACCATCGCCCATCAGGACATATACCAATCCTTTATCATTGTTCAACTTCTTGGCAAGAGCTGCACCGATCGCTACTGACATACCCTGGCCCAATGAGCCGGATGCGATACGGATTCCTTCCAAATGCTCGTGCGTTGTAGGGTGTCCCTGCAGACGCGAATTCAGCTTACGGAAAGTCGCCATCTCTTCTTTTGGAAAATACCCGCGGCGTGACAGAACACTGTACCAAACCGGAGAAATGTGCCCGTTAGACAAGAAGAAAAGATCTTCGTCCTTTCCGTCCATATCAAATACCGGCTTACCGTCCTGCTCCTTCAGTTTAAGACGCTCGAAGTATAAGGCCACCAACAATTCAGTGCAACCCAGGGAACCTCCCGGGTGTCCCGACTGACAACCATGTACCATCCGTACGATGTCTCTCCGAACTTGCGAAGCTACTTTTTCTAATTGTTCAATTTCCATTTTCATTGATTTTCTATTGGACTGTCCTTAATCTGGTTAGCAAGCGAACAGATCATTTTGCGGATGTAAATGTCCTGCTATTCAGTATTCTTAAATGACTATTTATTATTCAGTTTTACCAAGAATTTGATCAGAGTGACGTTGAGATTCCACTTTTTGGATAATTTCCTCAATAACGCCTTTCTTATCAATGACGAATGTTGTCCGGAGTACCCCCATATAAGTACGACCGAATAATGTCTTCTCTCCCCAAACACCGTAAGCCTCTATGATGGCGTGCTCAGTGTCCGCCAGCAAAGGAAACGGGAGGTTGAATTTTTTTATAAATTTCAAGTGTGATTTTTCATTGTCAGCACTCACTCCCAACACTTTGTAACCTTTTTTCAGGAGCGAATGATAGTTGTCCCTAAGATTACAGGCCTGGGTAGTACAGGTAGGTGTGTTATCTTTTGGATAAAAGTACAGAATAACTTTTTCTCCTTTGAAATCTGATAACTTTACTTCGTTTCCATTCTGATCTTTTGCCGTGAAGGCAGGTGCTTTATCGCCGACTTGAAGTCCCATTAACTTATCTTTTTCGTTTTCTTGATTTCTTAGGGATAACAACCGGCTCCGCTATTTCTGTTCGCAAGATAGTACTATTTCCGGCCCTATCCGTCACTTCCAGCACGAGTTCTCCTTCAAACAACTGGTTTTCATCGAGCTTCTCCGACCAGATATATCCTTTCTTAAAATCATAGTTCAGCAGCACCCATTGCCCGTTTACCAAGGCCCTAAAATGATCAATACCTGACAAGCCGTCGCCCACAAATCCTCTTATCCTTTTCTTGCTGTTTTCTACAAGCCGCACCCTCGGCGGAACCGTGTCTGTCTGAATCACGAATGTCCCCAATTCCCGGGTTTCAAATTTGATCTGGTCGCCATCCCAGGTTCCTCCCACAAACCGATAATCTCCGTTCAGATATCGGTACACACGTGTCCGCTCTCTGTTTTCCGGGATCTTGTCGGGCGTAAATGCTACCGAAATGTAGTCATTGAGCGCCGTGCCACGGTTATTGATGTAGAGTGCATTAAAACTCCTCTCACCAGTTAGAAACAGCGTATCAAACAAGCTGGTAGGCTTAAAATCCACAGACCAGTTATCGGCCTGATAATTTGATGCAACGCCCGCAAAGATCTGGCTCCTCAGGTAAGTTTTTACCGTGGAGTTACCAATCCTGACTGAATCGGGCCGGTACTCGCGAAGGTCCGTCACAAAAACGGCCGATTCGTTGGCATAAAAATCAGGTTTCTTTTTGATCTCTTTGCCTTGTGCATAGTAGGTAGCAAACGGAATGGAACTGCGGTAATATTTCGCCTTCACAACCAATGTATTTTCCTGAACATCCGTAAGTACCGATTCCGGGTTAACTTCCACATCATAAACAGGTAATGGCGGATTCTGCGGTTCTCCTTTGACGGTGAACAGAAGTTCGGAGACATTCTCGTAAGAATCCGAGATTCTGATACTTACCTCATGGCTTAATGTGTCCGTAATGTTCAGCTTTCCTTTGTAGGCATCTGTTTTGTACAGATTAAAATTGTTGCCGTCGGGAACATAACATTTCAAAAAACGCTGTCCCGTTTCCTGTTCCGTTTCGTAGTCGATCAGGTTGTTATAATCTCGGGTAGAAGCATTTGGAAAGATTTCAATGTTATAGGAAAACACTTCCCGCCCGTCCATTTTGATCTCAATGCATTGTAATCCGTAGCGGAATCCGGTACCCGTCATCTGATCGTGTGCTACCAGGTCGAAACCGATGATTCCGGTCGCAGAAACCGGAGCAGGAAGCCTGTATGAACCGTCTTTCAATCTAACCGGTGCGTACACTTTTCTGTCAAACTGTCCATTCACCCGTCCATTAATATCGAGCGGCCTCACCGCCAGATTCACGAATTTAGGCGCCGTAATATCTTTGATCTCATTGAAACCAAAGTACAGCGGATTCAAATAATTATCCTTCGAATCGCGGATCTCGAAATGCAAGTGAGGACCAGCAGAACCGCCCGTGTTTCCCGATAATGCAATGATTTCTCCCTTCCTGAAATTAAATTTACCGGGTTCCGGAAAGATGTCTATCTCGAAGCTTTGCTTTTTATATTGCTCTTCACGGACATAGCTGGCCAGCGGGTCGCTGAATTTCAACAAATGTCCGTAAACAGTTGTCTGTCCATTGGGATGACGCAAATAAATGACATTACCATATCCGCTGCGCTGCACCGCTACTTTGTAAACATAACCCTCGGCCGCGGCATAAACAGGTAATCCTTCTCTCTGCTGAGTACGAATGTCGAGACCAGCGTGGAAGTGATTGCTTCTCAGATCGCCCAGCCCGCCAGCCAGTGAATTGGCCAGGCCCGGTCTTATCGGGAATTGATAATAACCTTTAGTATAGGATTGTTTTTGGGCAAATGTTCCTTGTCCAAAAACCATTAACCCCAAAATAAATAAAGCAGAACGGACTATCGCCCGGAAATAATATCGCATGAAAGAAGTGTATGAATGGGCCGGACCTGCCTGGCGGGACCTGACCGGCGAATGAGGCGTACGGTTGCGTACGGTTTACCTAACGAATAATTCCAGCATCTTCTTGCCTTCAATGGACGCCGTAAGCTTATCCCCGATCTTTACGGAGGAAACACCTTTGGGAGTACCGGTGAATATCAGGTCACCTTTTTTAAGCATGAAATATTTGGAAACAAATGAAATCAGGTAGTTGATGCGGTACAGCATCATGGAAGAATTCCCGCTCTGGCGCGTTTCATCATTCACGTCCAGGCTGAAATTGATATTTTGAATGTCCTCAAAATCGGATATCGGGACAAATTCGGATACTGGCGCAGAACCGTTAAAAGCTTTCGCCAATTCCCAGGGCAAGCCTTTGCTCTTTAATTCCGACTGCAAATCGCGGGCAGTGAAGTCAATACCAACCCCGATCTCAGAATAATACTTATGTGCAAACCGCTCTTCAATGTTCTTCCCTACCCTGTTGATCTTGACGACCAGCTCTACTTCGTGGTGAATGTCTTTGGAAAAATCCGGATAAAAAAACGGTTCTCCTGCACGGATCTGTGCCGTTTCCGGCTTCAAAAATATAACTGGTGCGTCTGGTTTTTCGTTGTTCAGTTCAGCAATGTGCTCAGTATAATTCCGGCCTACACAAATAATTTTCATTCGAAGCAAAAATAAGATTTTAAACAGGATGAAAGTCGGGGACAAAACTACGGAAGATTTTCTTACTATTTTTGAAGCAAATATCGTTATCAACAGAAAGCTTACGCATGAAGAAGCAAATTTCCATTCCCTTTTTTCAAATCATTTGCGCTCTTACGTTATCCATTCTGATGTCTTCCTGTGAAGTGTTCCGCAAAGCACCGGAAAGACCTTCCGTCTCTCGCTCTTCGGGCAGGCGAAACACCACAACGGCAAAACGCCCTCCGGCCAGAACACCTTCCCGGAAAGCGACTCATGCTGCAAAACCAACCTATTCAAGACCAGGAAATTCCACTACTTCGGAAATCCCTGAGGTTATACAGGTCGCACGTACTTATACAGGCACACCCTACCGCTCGGGAGGAAATGACAAAAACGGGATCGATTGCTCTGGGCTAATTTGCTCGGTGTACTCCGAAATTGGCGTCAAAGTCCCCCGTATTTCGTGGCAGCAGTCGGAATATGGCCAAGAGATAAGCAAGCTGGAAGACATCCGCGCCGGTGACTGGCTGTTTTTTGTCCCCGAGGCTGGCAAGGAGGGATATGTTTCGCATGCGGGAATTGTAACCGACGTGAGAAGTCAGCAGGAAATTATCTTCATTCACGCTTCCACATCCCGCGGGGTCAGGGAAGACAATTTGTTCTCTACCTATTTCAAAGGCAGGTTCGTAAAAGCAATGCGCCCGTTTTCACAGCTCTAATTTCTCCGGAAAAATTGGCTGGATCGCCGCATTTAAAGATTTTCAAGTATACATCGTAAGGGTTTTGCTTACATTGATTGTCTGATTTGAAGTATCGGCAGTATATTAATATATTAATCCTTTCTCAACATAATGGAAACGACAATAGGCCCTCCACCGCCGATCAGCGGACGTGTACTGCCGTTACAAGGCAACCCGGGTATTCCGGTCTATATATTTGCTACGGTTTTCGCCTCCTTTTGCGTGATCACCGGGCTTATCTGGGATATTTGCTGGCACATGAGCATTGGCCGTGACGGCTTGCTGTCTCCACCGCATTTGGTAATTTATCTCGGCGCAGTCGTAGCAGGGCTTTTTTCAGGTTTTGAGATTTTGCGTAAAACGTTTTGGGGAAATTCACTTGAAAAAAGCCGGAGCGTTAAGATCTGGGGCTTCTTTTACAGCTCATTAGGTTCGTTATTCTGTGTATGGGGCGCATTGTCTATGCTTACGTCTGCCCCTTTCGACGACTGGTGGCACAGTACTTACGGACTGGACGTGACCATTCTTTCACCTCCCCATACCGTGCTGATCCTCGGAATTATAGGAATCCAGTTCGGAGCTATGATCTGTGTCGTGGCTATCAAAAACCAGATCCGTGCTTTCGAAGGCCTTAATTACATTAAAAAGAAAACGCTCGACAAAACACTCTTCTGGCTGTTTGCATTGTCTGCCGGTTTCCTGCTGACCATTTGGTATACATTAATATCGGAAGAACTCGGACGTATGCGCGTTCACCGTTCCAGTTATTACATATTCGCGGGCGCTGCTTTTCCAATACTGTTAATGTCGGTAGGCAAAGCAGTGTCACACAAATGGGCGACCACAGCAGTAGCAGGAGTTTACACGGTGCTCATGCTCACCACACTCTGGATTATTCCACTCTTTCCCGCCGAACCGAAATTAGGGCCGATCCTGAACCACATTGACCATTATCAGGGCTTTCAGTTTCCACTACTACTTATCATTCCGGCAATTGCCGTAGATTACATTCGTCATCGCTTCGGGCATTTGAACGACTGGCAAATGACGCCAATACTAGCCGCATCCTTTCTGATTGTCTTCTTTGTTGTCCAATGGTTTTTCGGCGGTTTTCTAATGGAATCCCCATACGCCCGTAATTGGTTCTTTGGCAGCCACTACTGGTATTTCGGCAATAATCCCGACTGGGAATATCGCTATAAATTCGGCCCGTGGATGGTAGAAAGCATACCTGTCCTGCTAAAAGGATTGGGTATCGCACTGCTGGCCACATTAGTTTCAACCCGGATTGGCCTGGCCTGGGGCAACTGGATGCACAAAATTCAACGATGAAAAAACTGTTATTGATACTGCTGCTGACGCTGGTCGGAAAGATCGCGCAGGCGCACATAGGAAGTTCTGGCGTTCAGATGCAGGGACAGGCCGGGCCCTATAAGGTCATGGTGAGCGTACAGCCACCCGACGTAATTCCCGGAACAGCTCAGATTACCGTTTTTATTGAAAGCGGTGATGCCAGGAAGATCGTGGCAAGGCCCATTTATTTTTATTCCGGGGACAAAGGCGCACCTACTCCCGACGAACTTATACCAGTACCAGGCCAGCCAGGTCAGTTCAAAGGTTTTGTCTGGTTAATGGAATGGGGTTCTTCCAGTGCACAGATACAAATTGAAGGTGATAAAGGGAAAGGCGAGCTGATAATCCCTATTGTCGCCGTCTCCACTGCCGAAAGGGTTATGCCAAAGGAACTAGGTATCGGACTTAGCATATTAGGAATACTGCTTTTTCTACTCATGATCACAACGATCGGCGCAAGTGTGAGCGACGGAATCCTGAAACCCGGCGAAGTACTTACTCCCCGGCAAAAACGAAAAAAATGGATGAACATGGGCATTGCAACCGTGGCGTGCTCATTGATTTTGTATGGAGGAAGCAGCTGGTGGGATAGCTGGGCGTCGGAATATAAAGAATGGCTTTACAAACCAATGAAAGGCAATGCAGCGATTTTAAAAGACGACAATCAATATAAATTTCAATTAAAGATCGATACTACCAGCTGGCGGAAGCAGCGAAAAGGTAGTATGCTAAGCCTCTTGATTCCGGATCACGGAAAGATCATGCACACATTTCTGGTACGTATGCCGGGGCTGGACGCATTTGCCCACATTCACCCCGAACGAAAGGACAGCCTCACATTTGAGGCCTACCTGCCTAAGTTACCAGCCGGCCGATACATTGTTTACTCTGATATTGTTCAACATTCAGGCTTCGCCGAAACCATTGTCGATACGCTGGAAATTCCTGCGCAAAATCTAAAATCGGAGAATCTGAAAGTCACCGCCTATGAAGATACTTATGTTGTTACCGACCCGATAGACTCGCCCGGCGAAGTGCCATTGGACGAGAATGTGGTCATTTGCGGAAAACCAGGCACGAAAACAGTTTTCAAGGACGGTTCATACGCGGTATGGGAAGGCAAACCGGATCGTCCGCTCGAAGCGGGAAAGCCCTATTTACTCAACTTCGAAATTTTCAATCCGGACGGAACCCCATGCATTCCTGAACCATACCTGGGTATGACAGGGCACGTCGCGGTGGTGCGTTCCGACGGTTCGGTATACATTCACCTGCACCCGACCGGTACCTTCGCTATGGCCGCGGAACAAACATTCAAAAACCGAATTTCGGACACGTCAAAAATTGCAAAACGACCCGCCCCCGCTATTTTCAGGGACAGTGTCGATAAACACCTTGCCCGCCTGAACGCGATGCCGGTACTGGAAAGGGAGCAATTCCTGATGACCGAAATGGGAATGTATGAAACAAATGCGGCGGGAGTAATGGGTATGGAGCACGGAAACCGAATTTCATTCCCCTACTCATTCCCCAAAGATGGCCGCTACCGGATCTTCCTGCAAGTAAAACGTAATGAGAAAGTGCTGACAGGTGTTTTTGATGTGAAAGTTACCGACCCGACCACGCTATAATTACCTCAGAACAAATCTTTTATTTTCTCGAAAGACATCTCCCTGTAATTTTCAATGTACAGATTGCAGGGAGGTAGTTCTTCAATGGTATGTGAGCTAAGGACGCCTACTACTCGCATTCCGGCATTCAATGCAGCCGATACTCCCGAGAAAGAGTCTTCAAAAACCACGCATTGGTCCGGCATTACCCCCAGATTTTGGGCAGAAGTGAGGTATACTTCCGGATCAGGCTTGTGTTTCTTTACATTTTCACTGGCCAGGATCGATCCCAGAATAGGCCTGATGAGCACTTTGCTCAATATCAGTTCAAGATTAGCCCGGGGAGCCGATGTTGCTACGCCCAGATCTACTCCATTGGCTTTTAAATCTTGCATGAATTCAACGATTCCCGAGATAGGATCAATGTAAGGTTCGTAGATCTGCCGGAATAAGCTCTCCTTTTCGTCTTCCATTTGCAAGAGCTCCTCGCCTTCAATCACCCGTTTCAAAAAATGACTGAGTATGTAGCTATTGCTTTTTCCATACATATGCTGCGCAAATTCTTCGTCAGTAGGAGCCAGGTCACGCTTTGAAAAAAACGCACGAAAGGCCTTGGAATGGAAGGGATTGGTGTGACAAATAACACCATCCATGTCAAAAATTACTGCAATTTTTTCTTTCATGCGCCAAAGTTAAGCAATACCTTCATAGGTGAAAAAATGCTTTGAGACTAATCAGGACGCATTATGCAAGGGAAGGAGGTTCATAGCAGCAATTTTTCCGAGTAAATGGCAATTTTTAAGGTTATTCTATTAAATTTACCACAACAACTCACACCGCAACCGGAAAGAATTTCTATGTTTTGAAATAATCAACAGCTTTTCCGACCACATCCTGACCCTGAAAATTTTGTTTTAATTAATGGTAGTGTATGAATGAATTGGAACGAATTAACAGTGGAGTTGACCGCCAACCCCTTACTAAGACAAATAACACCCTCACCTCTCTTGAAGTATATGATCAGTATGGAGCAATGGCTTATGGCATTATTTTACAGATCATACCGCAACCACATTTAGCCCAGGAAGTATTGGTAAGTGTTTTTTCATCGCCTCAATTACTGTCTTGCAATAGTTACCCATTCACTTTTGCCGTTTGCGTGATCAAGCTGGCGAGGGCAAAGGCTGTGGAAGCAAAACGCAAATTAATGGCCATAGCACCCGTGGGAGATGATTTTATACACAACTCAGACGCTTCACCACAAGCGATTTTCGATCTGGCTTTCAGGCAGGGCTTCACGCCGGAGGAAGTTGCCCGAAAGTTGAATATATCCAAATCAGAAGTTCTTCGTTCTTTTCATGAGTTTTTTAAATCTTATCGCAACGCTAATCTGAACACCCAGTGAACAAGCAGGATTTTATACAAAGTGGAATTTTGGAGTCGTATGCCCTGGGGTTTGCCAGCAGCGAGGAGCAGGAGCAGGTGAAGCAGCTGGCTGAATACGACCAGGACATTTCTGCACATCTTGTGGATCTGGAAGACAGTATCAGGAGCTACTTTAACAAGGAATCTGTCACGCCACCGGTTGCTATTAGAGAAATCATTCAGTTAAGGACGGAAAGGAAACAAAAGCATAATTTCAACAAAACTGTTCAGGATGACCCGAAGCGGTTTTTAGAAGTTGAGGTCAATGATACGCACATTAAGGTCCACAAGTATTGGCGCCCCGCTTTTATTGCCGTATTTGTCCTTTCCAAGATCTTCCTGATTGCCGGATTATATCTTTATTTCAAATCCGCAAGCCAGCAAGAAGAGCTTCTCCGTCTCAAACAGGAAATTCAGCAGCAGCAACTCAAATAGCAAATAATTTAACAATAAGAAAGCCGGACGAATCTCGCGATTTGTCCGGCTTTCTTATTATCGATCACATTACTTCAGAAACGCGCGCAACATCCATGCCATTTTCTCGTGGGTACGCAGTAAGCCAGTCACATAGTCGCTCGATCCCAGGTCTTTATAGGTATCTGCGAACTCGGTGATCTCTGTACGCAATATTCTGATAATCGTTTCGTGATCATCCAGGAGGTTTTTCAACTGAGTTTTTTCATCATTGGTGTACTCAGGCTCCAGCAGGTCTGTCAATTTTAGAATATCCACCAACCGGGCTTCCGAATAGTGACCTATGGCTCTGATACGCTCTGCGATTTCGTCCATAATCTCCTGCAGTTGCTCGTATTGTCCTTCAAACAACTTGTGAAGTTCGAAAAAATTCATCCCGCCGATGTTCCAATGGTAATTGCGGGTTTTGGTATAAAGCACAAATTCATTGGCCAGCAACTTGTTCAGCTGAAAAGCGACAGCCTGCGTATTACTGTCCGAAATTCCGATGTTTGTTTTCATATTGATGAGTAATTGGGATGGTATTGTTAATATAGTACTAGCTCTATACGTAACCAATCTTTGGAGCAAAAAGGTTGCTCTTGGCTACTATAAATCAAACATAAACCTTTTTAAACCTCGTCGGATTAAGATATCGTTAAAGTGTGTGAATTTTTGAAACCGAAAATAAAAGCTACCTCTCAATTGTGACCTGCAACCAATCCCGCCGTATAGCTATAGAAAGTTTTATTATATTTGTTTAACCACATTATGCAATGAAAGACAGGGAAAGGATTGGAAATCTTGAAGAACTAATGGCCGAATCACTCATCCGCTTCGACCGATTAGATGACGGTCAGCACAGGCTAGACGGAAAAATAGACTCACTCTCGGGGGCTATGGAATTGCTCAGAGGACAGATGGGATCATTACAACAAAACGTGGGATCATTACAACAAAACGTGGGATCGTTACAGCAAAACGTGGGATCGTTGGAAGACGCTATGCGCGAACTGGCTAAAAATCAATTTCAGCTGAATGACAGGCAAAGTACCCTGGAAGAAAGCATGGCTATGTTAACCCAGGTAGTCCGAAAAAATTCAACTGACATTGAAGATATCAAAGACACAATGTCAACCAAAGAAGGTATTGACAACCTCTTTGAAGCCATGATGAATCGTTTTGACCGGGTGGATACCAGATTTGATTACATGCAGGGAGAAATTGACCTGCTCAAAGAAAAGGTGAAGTAAATTGATCCTTCTCCCATTTTTACATTCACAATAATAAAATTAAATGTTTCCCTTCCGGATAGGACAAGGCTACGACGTACATCAATTGGTAGAAGACCGGCCTTTTTGGCTTGGCGGTATTTTGATCCCCCACACACACGGTGCAAAGGGGCATTCAGACGCGGATGTAGTCTGTCACGTCATTTGCGATGCACTGCTGGGTGCCGCTAATCTTCGTAATATTGGATATCATTTCTCCGATAAGGATCCGCAGTGGAAAGGGGTGGACAGCAAAATTCTGCTGGCCAAAGTCCTTGAAATGATCAGAGAGAAAGGATATGAAGTAGGAAATGTAGACGTCACTATCGTACTACAAAATCCTAAACTGAACCCGCATATCCCGGATATGAAAGCGTGCCTGGCAAAGGTTACCGCCATTTCCGAGGAGGACATTTCTATTAAAGCGACGACTTCGGAACATCTCGGATTTGTAGGGAGAGAAGAAGGTATTGCCGCGCATTGTGTTGCATTGATATACGTTCCTGAGCACTTTCCGGGAAATCAAAAATAAACGTTCCATTCAAAATCTTTGACAATTCGCTACATGAAAAAAGTAATACTCCTCCTTTCCATAACGGTCAGCGCATCGTTTAGTGCCTGCGCGCAAGATGCTTCGAAAGTCACACAACCACTTGGTTTTGAAGAGTATGACCCGATTTCCACGCTCAAAGTGGAAGAACATGTGGTAAGGCGCGCCAAATTTCCATTCATCGACGTACACAATCATCAGTACCAGATGCCAACCCAGGACCTGAAAGCATTGACCGCTCAAATGGACAGCCTGAACATGGGAATCATGGTCAATTTGAGTGGTCGCGGATGGTCACAGGAATGGAGCGAAGGTACTGCTACATTGAAAGGTTCTTTGGAAAATATTGCCAAAAATCAACCGAAACGCATCGCTGTTTTCACCAATCTTCAGTTCAAAGGCTTTGGTGAAAGCGACTGGTCTGCCAAGGCTGTAAAGCAATTGGAGGAAGACGTTAAAATGGGTGCGAAAGGATTGAAAATCTATAAAAGTCTTGGTTTCAGTGGCATTAAGGATGATAAGGGTAATCGGGTAGCTGTAAGCGATCCAAGATTACAACCTGTGTGGCAGAAGTGCGGCGAGCTGGGTATACCGGTTTTGATCCACACGGCCGATGTCCCATCATTCTGGGACCCGATGGACCGATACAATGAGCGGTGGCTTGAATTAAAAACACATCCTGGACGTCGTCGCGGTGCAAATGATCCCATTCCTTTCGACTCACTAATCGCTGAGCAGCATCATATTTTTCGCAAGAATCCCAAAACTACTTTTATCAATGCACATATGGGCTGGTATCCCAACAATCTGAAAAAGCTTGACAGCCTGATGATCGCATTCCCGAATATGTATGTAGAGATCGGCGCGGTTATTGCGGAGCTGGGCAGGCAGCCACGCACGGCGAAAAAGTTTTTTAACAAATACCAGGACCGCGTTTTGTTCGGGAAGGATAGCTGGGTACCGTCTGAATATGCAACTTATTTCCGCGTGCTGGAAACGGAAGATGAGTACTTTCCCTACCACAAAAAATACCACGCATTCTGGCGAATGTATGGTATGGGTTTGTCTGACGAAGTGTTGAAAAAGTTATATTATAAGAACGCCCTTAAAATCATTCCGGGATTAGATAAAAGCCAGTTCCCCAAATAGATATGGCTACTTAAATGCCCTGGCTTCTTTGATTACCGAGCGGTATTCAGCTTTGTCAAGGCATTTTTTATAATAATCCTTTGCCTTCGATTTACTTCCTGCACGTGCAGAAATCCGTGCAAGCCCGGCGTAAGCCAGCGCATGATATTCCTTTGTGTACTGATCATCGTGGGGTGTTTTTAATGCCAGCAAATACTCTTTTTGAGCAGCAGCATCATTCTTTTCGTTTTTCTCTTCCAAAATCCCCTGAAAAGTCCGCCAGGCAGCAGGGTAAAACCCGGTATTGATCTTTTTCAGGTTAACAATTTCCTTTTCAGCCAGATCGTACCTCCCTGAAAGCAGCAATGCCTCAATATTTTTCATCAGGTAAACCGGATTCCTTGGATACAGATTGACCAGCTTATCCATATAAAAAACCGCCTTTTCCGGCTTACTTTCATATTTTAGATAAATGTGCGAAATATAAAAACAGGACTCTGCCTTTGTGATCATACCTACTTTGGTGGCATTGTCTATCTGTTTCAATCCCAACGCTTTATCGCCGCTCTTAAAAAACACCAGTAACGGTTTTACAATAGGATGTTCTTCGGGATAAACCTCGACATAATAGTTGTACATCCCCGAAGTGAAATAGAATTCTGGGTTTTTATTGATAAGTTTCAGCCCCTCCACGAATGCATTGTAGGCTTTTTTACCTTCCCCAGCCGCATTGACCATTTCGCCACGATAATTATAGATCATAGCCATGTAGCCCCGGGCCACCATTGTGTAAAAAACCGCTTCCGGATCCAGGCTGTTTTTGCCGTATTTTTTATTGATCGCTTCCAGACATTGGTCCAGTTTATGAATATACTCCTTCGACTTCACCGGGTTATCCTTGATCGGAAGGTATTTCCAGAAAAGAATAAATGAATCGAGAATGTAGGAAACGGGGTGGTTGGGATATTTTTTTTCAACCTGTTCAATAATGGTTTCAGCCTCGTCGAATTCGTAGTTGTAGATTTTGTCAAGACTACCCTGAATATTTTTGAGAGAAGCAGGATCGTTTAGCAGTTGAGCTCGGGCGGTGGAAGAGAAAATAGACAGCAGTATAATTAAACACAGAAATCGAAACGTATTTTGCATGGCTTAGACTATTAACTCAAAATGGTTTGGTGGTATCCCAACTGAACAGTAGCTTTGTTTATAACCCTAATTTTAATGTATGGGTTTCTACCACCAACGTTATTTTGGCCTCAAAGTTTTAATTATTATTTCACAAGATTGATCATATGATTCGCTACAAGCAGTTTACATTGGATAATGGACTTAAAGTTTTTGTTCATGAAGATTTTTCAACACCGATGGCTGCGGTCAATATTTTATATAATGTTGGGTCCCGGGACGAAGATGAGGAAAGAACAGGTTTTGCACATCTCTTCGAACACCTGATGTTCGGTGGTTCAAAAAATATCCCCAGTTACGACATTCCAGTACAGAATGTAGGCGGCGAAAACAATGCTTTTACATCTCCCGACATCACCAATTATTACATTACCCTACCTGCCGACAATGTTGAAACTGCTTTCTGGCTTGAATCGGACCGCATGCTCAGCCTGTCCTTTGATCCCAATGTGCTGGAAGTTCAACGAAAAGTGGTCATTGAAGAGTTTAAACAACGCTATCTTAATCAGCCCTATGGCGATATCTGGCTTAAATTAAGACCGCTTGCTTATCAGCAACATCCTTACCGCTGGGCAACCATCGGAAAGGACATTGAGCACATTGAACGTGCTACGATGAATGACGTACAGGATTTTTTCTTTCGGTTTTACAGGCCTAACAATGCCGTGATGGTAGTAGCAGGGGCTGTTACGCTGGAACAAATACAGGAGCTTGCCATTAAATGGTTTGGAAACATACCAGCCGGACCAACCTACGTTCGAAATATCCCGAAGGAGCCAGTGCAATCGGAAATAAGGCATTTGGAGACTTCCGCAGCGGTACCATTGAACTCAATTGTCAAAGTGTTTCATATGCCCGGAAGATACCAGGACGGGTTTTACGCTTCCGATTTGCTCAGCGACATTTTGGGAAGGGGCAAATCATCCCGGTTGTATCAGAAGCTTTTGAAAGAAAAATCATTGTTCAACAGCATTAGTGCCAGTGTAACCTCTTCGCTTGATCCGGGCTTGCTGGTAGTAAAAGGTAATCTCAACCCGGGTATAAAACTGGAAGACGCCGACGATGCTATCATGGAAATATTGCAGGAAATTACCGAAAATGGCGCGACCGATGAGGAGGTTACCAAAGTCAAAAACCAATCGGAAGCCTCACTGGCTTTTTCGGAAGTAGAACTGCTGAACCGCGCTATGAACCTTGCTTTTGCAGCCAATGCCGGTAACGTGGACTGGGCAAACAGCGACGCCGAGACTATTCGCAACCTTACTTCCGCAGACATTCACCAGGCCGCCAAAAGTGTATTAAGGCCCGAAAACGCCTCGACATTATATTACCGGGCTGAATCCAAAGAAGGATAATAAACATTCACCTCCGGGTGCATGGTGTACATCCGGAATTGCGAGCCGTCGTTCACCAAAATTCCGCTGGATTTATTGTTCCCGAGAATAGGGTTCTTCGGATACTTTTTCCAATGGATCAAATCTTTTGAAACTGCCACGTTTGTCGACCATTCACGCCAGTCTTTGAACGCCGAGGCGTGGTAGTAGCCATAATACAATCCATTGTATTTAATGACCTGGTTCATCGCTACCGCAAACTGGTCATACTTTTCAGGTCCCATTTTCAGTACAGGCTCGTCCTGTACATTGGTCCATATTTTTAGATCACTGGAAGTCGCCAGCCAAACCCCGGTGTCATTTCGCTCGTAGAAAAGGTACCATATCCCCGCCTCTTTCCACACTGCCGGCGTACCATACGGGCCTTTCCCGATCGGTTGTCCATTTTTCAGGCGAACATCCAACGCTCCCTCATCCGTCCATTTAACTTTATCCTGGGACGTGAGCAAATGCGCAGTATCGCCCCGGCTCTCGGCAAACATATAATAAGTGCTGTCCGATTTGACTACACACATATCCTCTACCCAAATCGAATTGTGAATCGGTTTTTCAGACGATCTGTTCCATTTGATACCGTCCGTCGACGTAGCCAGTCCCAGATATTTTATACTATCACCTGTCTGTTCCGTGTAGCCGGTATACCACATATAATAGGTACTATCCTCCCTGAGAATAAACCCTCTTTCTCTTATCTTCTCATCCCACTTTGTCGAATCGCCTGTTCCTGCAAATAAAGGGTTACCCTGATATGGTTTGAAGCGGACAAGCTCTTCCGGAAATTCATTTGAATCCTCTGCCGGCTTTTCTTTGCTGCAACCCAATAAAGTACAAATAAGGAAAAGGATCAGGTATTTCTCTTTCATTGGGTTAGGATTAAAGTTTTCCGGTAATGTCAAAAGTCTCATTTTATTTACAAATTAATTCTCAAAAAAGGCTAGTCTGCGCGCCAATAAAAAAAGCCATTACGTAATGCAATGGCTTTTTACTATCTAAATGTTATGCTATTCTTCCGGCAAGAAAGTCAGGTAGCTGAAATTCTGTTCATTGAACATATCTATTGCAATTTCCTGTAACTCGCTGGACGTAATCTGTTCTATCTCTGTGAAAATCTCAGGTAATGAATCCACTTTGCCAGTGTCCAAAAGGCTTTTTGCCATCATGAGCATAAAACTCATATTGCTTTCCTCCGACATCGCCAGTTGACCCATCAGCTGAACTTTGGTTTGATGTAATTGCAAAACAGATAAAGGCACTTCTCTCACACGTTTCAACTCTTTGTGGATCAGCGAAATGCTTTTGTTCAGCTGTTTTTTTTCTGTTCCAAAGAAGATACCCATAAAACCCGTATCCAGGTAAGGCGTGTAATTTCCTTCAATGGAATACACAAAGCCATATTTTTCGCGCAGTGAAAGGTTAAACCGCGAGTTCATTCCTGGTCCGCCCAGCAGATTGACCAACATAAAAAATGGTAACCGACGGTCGTCCAGCAATGCATATGCGGGTTGTCCCATAGCACATTGTGCCTGCGAAATAGAACGTTCTTTCTGCTGATGCAATGGAGAATACAATGCCGGTGCTTGTCTGATACGATTGGTTTTTCGGTGAGGAACATCGCCCAGATACTTCTCTGCAAGGCGGATCACTTTGGAAAATGGCAGTCGGCTTACGGAAGAAACCACAATCTGTTCCGTATCAATATTTTCGTTGATAAACTGATGCAATTCCGCTCTGCCAAATGAATTGACAGTCTCAGCAGTTCCCAGAATGTTGTTTCCCAATGCGTGATTTGGAAAAACGAGCTGATCAAAATCATCCTGTATCGCATCCTCGGGAGAATCAATGTACATGGACATTTCTTCGATGATCACATTCCTCTCTCTTTCAATTTGTTTATCAGGAAAAACAGAATGAAAAGTAATGTCAGCTAACAAATCCATCGCCTTCTCGAAATGATCATCGAGTACCGAGGCGTGAAAGCATATTTTCTCCTTGGTGGTATAAGCATTCAGCTCTCCGCCTACATTTTCAAGTCTGTTAATGATATGATAAGAACTGCGCTTTTCGGTTCCTTTAAATGCCATATGCTCCCAAAAGTGCGCCAGGCCCTGCTGATGTGGCAATTCATCGCGGCTTCCAATGTCGAGCATAATGCCACAATGCGCGATTTGCGTGTAGGGAACCTGCTTGTGTGCAATGCGTATCCCGTTGGCAAGCGTATGTAACTGATATTCTTCTGTAAGTGTAAGGGAGGATGTTTTCGGGTTTCCCCGTTTACGCACGTTATTTCTCTTCATTCCTTTTGAACACAAAATACACACCAATAATTTTCGGTGGTATCCGCAAAATTACAGACTTTTGCTTGGAAACCCTTGCACAGTACCAGTTATGCGGATCGGATTTGATGCCAAAAGAGCGTTTGCCAATAAAACAGGTCTAGGAAATTACAGCCGTTTTGTACTGGAAGCTTTACTGACTTTTGAGCCAGAACACGAGTATCTGGCCTATACACCCAAAAACCGGCAAAAACTTTTCACCGCGTTTCCGGAAGACTCGATCCGGATGCCTCAAAGTTTTTTAGACAAAAAATTAGCAGCCTATTGGAGGTACAGCGGCATTACCCGGCAACTTCAAAAAGACGATGTCACTGTTTTTCATGGTTTGAGTAATGAGATACCACAAGGATTGCAGAAAGCCGGTATTCGCTCAGTGGTAACCATTCACGACCTGATTTTTGAGCGATTACCAAATCTTTTCAAACCCATTGACCGGATGATTTACCGGCACAAATTCAAGTCAGCCTGCGAACGTGCTGATGTGGTGATTGCGATCAGTGAACAGACCAAACGCGACCTTATTGACCTTTATCACATTGAAAAAAATAAAATCCAGGTCGTTTACCAGGATTGTAATCCGGTTTTTAAACAGCTTCCCAATCAACAAGTGACAGATCAAATCCTTTCACTTTACGACATTCATGAACCCTACATTCTCTCGGTTGGAACATTGGAAGAAAGAAAAAATCAGCATCGGCTGGTAGAAGCTTTTGCTATGCTGAAAAACACAGATTTCCAGCTGGTACTGATCGGGAAGCCAACTCCTTATACCCAGACGATCAAAGATTGCATTACCAGATTCGGCGTTGGAAAACAGGTAAAACTGGTCCACAATGTTCCTACCGAGCATCTTCCTGCGCTTTATCAAGCCGCCAAGATCTTTGCATATATCTCAATTTACGAAGGTTTTGGCATTCCAGTGCTGGAAGCATTGCACAGTGGCACGCCCGTACTCGCAGCCCGCGGCTCCTGCCTGGAAGAAGCGGGCGGCCCGGGAGGGCTATACGCCGACCCTTATCAAACAGAAGACATCAGCAATCAATTAAAAACATTGATGACTGATGCCTCATTAAGACATTCTCTGGTAGCTGCCGGCAAGACGCATATCGCTCAATTTACCGGGAAACATATCGCCAGGCAATTGGTTGATTTATACCAAAACCTGGCCTGATTCAAATCTATTTTTCTCTGTATTGCTCAATGATCCTGAACAATGCTTTTTGTTTTTCAAGATCTGGAAAAAAGTCAAAAAGCTGCACGTGAGCATCATAATCCAGGGTTAACCCTACTTCCAAATTAACCAATGCTTCCCGGTATTCTCCCGCATGGATCTGGTATACCGACATTCTGTAGTATAAATCGGCTTCCTCGGGCATTTCGTCAATTGCAGCTTGCAAAAGATCACACGCACGCGCGTAATTTCCCTGCTCGAATAACACATGCGACCATTTCAGCCAGATATCCGGGTTGGACGGTTCAATTTCTGCTGCCTTTTCAAACGCTTCAAACGCAGATACTACATTGCCTACTTTAAATTCCGTTTCTGCCAGCGCCAGCCAATAGTCAGGGTTTAATTCCGTGATCTGGATTGCTTTTCTCAAAAAACCGACTGCCTCATACCAGCGGCCCAGCTCACTGAAACAGATACCGAGACCGTACCAGCCGTCATCCCACTGATTATCCAGTTTGACTGTTTGGCGATAGTATTTAATGGCGGTTTCGAACTCTCCGAGCTTTTCATAGCAGGTACCCAGGCAACAGCAAGTTTCCGGCTGCTCGCCTTCGAGTTCTATTGCTTTGAGATACTGATCCTTGGCATCATCATACTTTTCCAGGTTCATGTACGAATTGCCCAGCTGGAAAAATGCCGAGGCAAAATCATCCTTAACCAATGTAGCATACTCATACGCATTGACAGCATCCTCATACCTTTCCAGCTTGCTGAATGCAATCCCGAGGTTGTACCAGGCATGGTGAGAGAATGGATCTCTGTCAACCAGATCGTTATAATAGCCCAAATGACTTTCCAGCTGCCCTACCAGATCCAGGCAATGTGCCAGTTCGTATAAAGCGCTTTCATTGTTCAGGTTATTTTTGAGAGACCTTTTGTAGAATTTAATGGCCTCTTCGTACTTACCCCAGTTCTGGTAAGTCTGCCCTATCTGAAAGTAAATTTCATCCTTGTCTTCTACCCGCTGCAGCAAGTTTTCCAGTACTTCGATGGCTTCTTCAAACTCGCCCATCATATTGGAAATCGCAACCTGCATAAAAGAGATTTCAATGTCGCCGGGATGAAAAAGCGAAGCCCTTTCCAAAATCTCCTGAGCCATTTCATGCTCTCCTCTGTTGGCATGCAGCTGAACCATACTTAGCAGCAGGTCCAGTGAATACGGGTAATCTGAAAGTCCCAGCTCGCAGGCTTTGTAAGCCTTTTCCCAATCTCCTTTTTCTATATAGTGGCCCGTAACTTTCTCGTACGTATCCAAATCAAAAAAAACCGGCTCGCTGGTCTTCAGCATTCTTTCAAACCTGAGCAATGTCTCCTTCATATAATCCTTTCTTTCCCCGAAATTTTTCTCCATCATACGAACCTCTAGGTTAGAATTGAGGGCTAACGCACCACTAAATAATAAAAGAAAGTTATAAAATAATTCCTCTTAATTCAAATCTTGCCAACCAAACTTTCGCTTACGCGGGCGACCGTTTTCTCAACAGGCTGAAAGTTAAAACCTAATGCATTTTTGATTTTCGCATTATCATACCTGACCCTTCGCGCTGCCGACTGTGCCGTTTCCCGGGTAATTAATGGCTTCGTGCCCAGCAACCATGTCCTCAACGCCTCCACACGCCAGATAATCCCTGCAAGCCAGGGCTTTACCTTAAATGACGGTCGTTTTTTATGCATTGCGTCAGCAATGGAGTTAAACAGGTTGTGGTAGGAAATGCTTCCGGCGTTGAGCAAAAACCTTTCTCCTGAAATGTCAGAGTCAACCAGCTTAAAAACGATTTCTGCCACATCCAGAACGTCCACGTAATTCGCCAACCCTTCCGTGTAAAACGGCTTTTCCCGATATACGTAACGAAAAATCTGAGTGCTGCTCTTCGTCCAGTCGCCTTCTCCCAAAATCAATGTAGGGTTAACGATTACTGCATTAAGGCCCTCTGCTACTCCCCTCCACACTTCCAGTTCAGCGAGGTGTTTGGTTTTGGCATATTCCGAGTTCTCGGGAGAATCTTCCCAGCGCTGGCTTTCGTTTAGTACCGTATCCTGCCCGGGAAGCACCTTCCTTGAATCGGGACGGCCTATTGCGGCGATGCTGCTCACGTGGCAAAGTTTGACTGACTGATGTTGAAGGCACACATTCACCACATTGGCTGTACCTTCCACATTGACCTTGTACATCATTTTGCGGTCGCGAGGCACAAAGGATACTACTGCAGCAGTATGTATCACGACGTCCATGCCCTCAATGGCTTTTTCCAGCAAGCTGAGATCCAGAATGTCACCTTCCACCCATTGCAAACGATCAGCTATTCCGGTCAGTAAACTTCTGTCTGACCCCGCACGGAACAATGTAAAAACCTCATGATTTTCGGAAAGAAACTTTTTGGCAACAGCGCTGCCGACCAAACCCGTGGCACCGGTAATGAGAACCTTCATAAATTAAGAACAAATTGTGCGGTTCAAAGTTCGTCTTTTAGGTTGGTTTTTGGAGAGGGTAACGGTAAAACTCATTTCAGTTAATATTTACTTTGCGACTGCGCTTTTACTAATTTTACCCTTCGTATCAGGTCCGGCGATCTAAAAAGCTCCGAATTTTGTTGTTTAATTTACTTTACCCGTTTTAAAATGCCCATTTCCAATCCAAAACGATATACCGTTACAGCAGCGCTGATTTATGCAAATGGCCCAATCCATATCGGGCATTTGGCCGGTTGCTATATTCCTGCTGATATATATGTACGTTACCTGCGTTCAAAAGGAAAAGAGGTTGCTTTCATCAGCGGAACCGATGAGCATGGCGTTCCCATCACCATCCGAGCTAAAAAAGAAGGTCTGACGCCTCAGCAGGTCGTGGACAAATATTACGAGCAGATTGATAATTCTTTCAAAGCGCTGGGGATCACATTTGATATCTATTCCAGGACCAGCAAAAAAATCCATCACGAAACTTCGCAGGAAATTTTCAAAGATCTTTACGATAAGAATGTCTTTGTTGAAGAAACTACGGAACAATATTTCGATGAAACGGCCCAGCAATTCCTCGCGGACAGGTACATTGTAGGTACCTGCCCGATATGTGCCAACCCAAACGCATACGGAGATCAATGTGAGCGCTGCGGTTCTACTTTGAGCCCTTTGGAATTAAAAGACCCGCGTTCGATGCTGTCTGGCGCCAGCCCGGTTTTGAAGGCAACTAAAAACTGGTACCTGCCGCTGGATACCATGCAACCTGAGATTGAAAAATACATTAATGGCCATAGCGAGTGGAAAACCAATGTTTTCGGGCAATGTCAGTCCTGGTTAAAGGACGGGTTGAAACCTCGCGCCATGACCCGCGACCTCGACTGGGGGATTAGCGTGCCACTACCTGACACTGAAGGGAAAGTGCTCTACGTATGGTTTGAAGCACCGATAGGATACATTTCCGCTACAAAAGATTGGCTTTTTCAGAAAACCGGATCAGTCGAGGGATGGAAAAAGTGGTGGCAGCCAACAGGCGATGGGGAGACCAAACTGGTACATTTCATTGGAAAGGACAATATTGTATTCCATTGCATCATTTTCCCTGCGATGTTGATGGCTGAGGGGAACTACATTCTCGCAGATAATGTGCCTGCCAATGAATTTATGAACCTGGAAGGTGATAAAATTTCAACCTCGCGCAACTGGGCAGTCTGGCTTCATGAGTACCTCGAAGAAATGCCGGACAAACAGGATGTACTCCGTTATGTACTTACCGCGAATGCTCCCGAGACCAAAGACAGCGAATTTACCTGGAAAGATTTTCAAACCAGGAACAACAGCGAGCTGGTAGGTATTTTTGGTAATTTTATCAACAGGGCCGCAGTCCTGACCCATAAGTTTTGTGAAGGTAAAGTCCCGGCAAAAGGAGATTTGCAAGAAATTGATCTGAATGTATTGAAGGAACTGGAAGCATTTCCTTCGAAGATCGGAGATTCTCTGGAAAATTACCGGTTTCGGGAAGCGCTGACATTCATCATGGACCTGGCAAGACTGGGTAATAAATACCTGGCCGATACCCAGCCCTGGCATGCCATCAAAACAGAACCGGAACGCGTTAACACCATTTTGAATATCGCTTTGCAGATTTCCGCGACCTTATCTATTGTTTCCGAGCCTGTACTTCCCTTTACCGCGGCCAAATTACAGGAGCAATTCGGAATTACAGAAAATCTATGGAAAGACGCCGGCAAAGCTGATCTTTTACCAGCGGGACAGATTATTCAGGAAGCACAATTGCTGTTTGAGAAAATTGAAGATCACGTCATTGAAAAACAAGTTCAGAAATTACACGACGCGAAACGTCTGAACGAGCTGGAAGGCAAAACGATAACACCTGTCAAGCCGGAAATCCAATATGATGATTTTGCTAAAATGGATATTCGTATCGCTACGATCGTCGAGGCCGAGAATGTGCCCAAAAGCAAGAAACTATTGAAGCTGCTTGTTGATATAGGAACTGAACAGAGAACAGTACTGAGCGGGATTTCGGAGCACTTTAAGGCAGACGAGATTATCGGCAAAAAAGTACTATACCTTGCCAATCTTGCACCTCGTAAAATGATGGGAATGGAGAGCCACGGCATGATACTCATGGCCGAAGACCGCGATGGAAGCCTTGCCTTCGTACAACCAGGAAAAGATGTCTGGAACGGAGGAACTGTTAACTAGTTTTGAGAAGGGGCCAGGATACTCTCAGCCCCTTTTTCATTTCCGTCGTCCTGCTTATTCCTGTCGAGTTGCTGTCCAGCAGAGCCTGTTTCCGCTTCACCGGGCGATTAGAAGTTATCACTTTCGTCGAAAAGCTCGTTAACGTTTTTGCTCTTGGAATTGCTCTATTATCAAAAAAAGGTCTGCAAATTGATCCTTGTCAAGCGCCTCTGTCAGCCACTTAGCTGACTAAACTTTGTCCGCAAGAATTATCTTTTGATCCGCTTAAACTTCTGCTTAGGCATTCACTAAGTGTTTTCGTTTGACGCAAACTTAGTGAACCATTAAATTCGTTTTCTTAAAATAATCCTTTTTTCGCACACAGATTTAAATTGAACAACACATGCTAGAAAACTCTTTGGATGCCTTTGACCTTAGAGGTGGAGGGCTTCTTGACTTCCTTATCAGTGCGCCCGAACTTATCCCAAGTATGCAATCCTTGAAGGAAAATCCAGGCTTCCTTCGGGGACTTTCAAATGGAGTAGTTGACGCTTACGAGAATTCCTTTCCCTTTTTGTACAGGATCTTGACCTTAAATAGCTGGTATAATGGGGAGGGTGACTTAGATAATTTAGTAAAGATGCCGTCACACATTCGAAATTCCGATTACTATGTTACATTTAAAAAAATACACGCAAATACATTAAAAATAATTAAGGCGTGGCAAGAGCTGCCTCTCTGTTAGCCAAAGCGAAAAATATATTCTCTTTCACCAGCATTATTCTTCAAAGTTTGTGAAAGACATCATTAGCAAACACTACAAGCAAACCCAAGGCGCAGAAGAACATCCGACGTTATATCTGTCGCGGAACCGGCCTTATCATATTGATTATTGCTACGTCTCTGCGGATATGGCTGAAAAACTGGAATCTGTCGAAATTGGTGATTTTGATTTCTGGGCAAAAATATAGCGACCATGTTCCGGTGATCGTGACTTTCGGGATTGAAATGCTTCTTATGTTTTACATCCCCCGCCTTTTTCGGAGGACTAATAGTGATAACCAGTCACCAACGTTACGAAACATCGTTGGTTTGGAAGGCATGAAGTATTGGAAGAAGAACCATCTCATGATCCATCCCAATGCGCCAGTGAATTGCATCCCATATAGTTCGGTGATCCCTTTTCCCAATCCCAGGCTGGCTGTCTGTCCCAAACCTTTATATGTAAAAGGCCGGAGCCCTTTACCATTGATAGCCCTAGCCATGTTCAGGCCGGCGTAATGTCCGTGTTTGATTGCCCAAAGTGCATTGGACGTGCATGGCTTGCCCGAATCGTGATGGATGATATGACACGCATCTCCCCCGCCCCAGACATTTAACAAACCGCTAACCTGCTGATAGACGTTGGTATGCAACCTACCCACCTCGTCACGCACCAAACTTTCGGTTCCGCCCAGAACTAATCTGCCCTGCCCCACCGTTGAAATTACCATTGAACTCTCGAGGAAAATGCCGCTGCTGAGCATGGATCCTGTAAGCGTTACCTCGGTTAATTGGGTATTATTAATGATCTCAATTCCGTAACTTTCCAATGTTTTTTGTGCGTAACTGACCAGTCTTTTCAACCCGGGACCTATCGCGCCCAAAATGTTGCTACCCTTATTAATGAGATATATTTCAGGTTTAATTCCATCCAGTGACCTGTGACATCTTTTCATTACTTTAAGCCATTCTGCAATATTCGCTGCTAATTCTACGCCGGTTAACCCACCTCCTGCGATCGTAAATCGGAGTAAATGACGGGCCTGATCCGCATTCCCAGCGGCAGCTTTGGTCACGAGATCCGAAAGTGCCTGTTTCGTCCGATCAAATGCTTCGGGATTTTTGACCTGAAATCCATAGGAACGACTTCCCTTAATCGTCTCTTTATCAAATGATCCGGTCCCGATCAGCAAATGATCATATCGCACCGAAAGACTGGTGCCATCTTCTTTTGACAGGTACACCAGCTGCTCATTTTCATCCCAACTTTCTGCCATTCCAACGATCAAAGTCGCTTTTGGAAGAATTTCTGAAAGAAGGCTCATCCGGTTTTGTTCTTGAATGATGCCAGTAAGAGATTCAGCAGTCCAACCGTGATAATAATGATGTTTATTTGGACAGATAACAGTGATCATCACCTCGCCCCGCCGTATTCGTGCGCCGAGTGACTTGATCAATGAGCGATAAGCCCAGACAGTAACATAACCGCCACCTAGCAATACAATTTGTGTTGGAGCGCATTTCATACTACTTGTCGGTAACGATTTCAAAAGTCTGGCGCAATGCGTCGAGATTGAGAGGATTTCTGACAGGCTGCCCGAAACTGTGATCGGGGGCTACACAAAATCCCAGATCCCCAAATTGGGCTGCGATGGTGCTGATGAATTCGGCTTGCTCAGTGCCAGGGTTACCGATGCTAAAATCACCCTCGTAATCGGCCATCGCTAAAAGCATTGTCTCGGCCATACATGCATATGAAAGTCCCTGAGGCAATCCGATCCCGCCCCTTGTGCAATTCAGATGGGTCACCGACACCAAGCCGCCATCTATTATTCTGATGTCGGGACGCTGCACCAACAAATCCGGATGCGTGTTCCGGGGCTGCGTATCATCCAGCACAATCGCGTTTCTTTTAAGCTGATTTGCTTTTAAAAGACAATCTGCTGCAGTCGTCAGTAACACCACAATATCAGCGCTTTTTATACTGTCAATATTTTGAGAAATTGAAACTGTACTGTCGTTCTCAAATGCATTCATCTTATTAGCCAATGCTTTAAGCCTGTTCTCATTTCGAGCGACCAGTAAATAATTATTACCAGCATTATGTTTGGCCAATAATAAACTCACTAGTGTGCCGACGCTACCAGTGGCACCAACTAACGCCACAACCGGGCGTTTGTTTGGGCAACTTCCAATGAGCTGTTTAATTCTTTCGTGGGTAATGACAGCTGTAAATGCATTTCCATTTGTAACGGAAACAAAAGGATTATTGGCAACCAGCTTTCCTCCCAGCGTAATCGGAGATGTTAATGCGCCGAGGCCCATTATTTCTGCCCCTTTTTGCTTGGCCAGCTCCATACCCCGCATCACAAGTGGAAGCATAAGCTTTTGTTGTTCAAGCAATTGCCTTCCTGAATAAGGAAGCATTATCACAAAACCTTCGGGCTCCTTCGCCCCAGGAGTGAGTGTAACATTGCTCCACACAAACGGTTTCAGCGGCCTGTTTTTTAAGAGAAAACGGTAAACCGGATCAGGCACTAATCCCAGAGGCGAAGCCAATTCTCCTAAATCTTTTCGATAATTGTCCCGTAAATGAACCAGGAATGCAAATTTTTTCATCTAGTGTGTTTGAATAAAATAATCAGGCAAAGCAAAGAATTAGAATCAATAACTTATTTGATAAGTGATTTAAAGTAAGCGTTCAGTTTTTAAAAGGTATTTGAAATCAAAATGAGCATCTTATTAACATAGATTAATAAAAATTAATCATTACATTATCCATTACAACCCAAATAGTTTGCTATTGAAATTTTGCCATATGACTAAATTTCCGAACTGATGAATTACTAACTTACTTTTATATACGATAAACCATTTCGATAAATGCGGCCCGAACAATTTGTTACACCAGCCTGTCATTTATGAATGTATTTTCATTTCAAGTCAGTCGAAAGAAGTAAGATGAGATATTCTGCGGCTTTTTGAAATGACCATAACAATATCAGGCATGCTTTTTTACAGAAGAAAAGACTTATTTGTATTATCATTTTTAATTATCTCCGGACTGCTTTTGATGCCCGCCCTACTTTCAGCGCAAATAATGGATTCAAGATCAATTGTGGCTCCCGGAGCTCAGATGGAAAAATTGGGCGATGGCTACAAATTCACCGAAGGACCGGTACCCGACAAAGATGGAAACGTGTTCTTTACCGATCAGCCCAACAACAAAATCATTCGCTGGGATGCTGAAACAGGGAAATTTAGTGTTTTCTCTGACAATGCAGGCCGGGCCAACGGCATGTATTTCGATAAAAAAGGTAATCTGGTTGCTTGCTCGGACGAGGAAAATCAGGTTTGGTCTTTCGATAAAAATGGCAAGCCAACCGTGTTGGTAAAAGACTACGAAGGCAAACTTCTAAATGGCCCCAATGACCTCTGGATCGACGCGAAAGGCGGGATTTATCTGACCGATCCTTTGTACAAACGTGATTACTGGAAACGTGATCCCGCTATGCAGCAGGATGGCCAGCACGTTTATTACCTGAATCCAAAGACCAAAAAACTGACGAGGGTCGATGAAAAATTGAAGAAACCCAATGGTATTATTGGAACAAAAGATGGCAAAAAGCTTTACGTCGCTGACATTGGCGATAGCAAAACCTATGTGTATGACATTCAAAAGGATGGTACTCTCGCAAACCGGACCCTTTTCGTCTCCAAAGGTTCGGACGGTATGATCCTGGACGAAGAAGGAAACCTTTACATCACCGGCGACGGAGTTACTGTTTTTGATACAAAAGGGGAACAGATCGCCCATTTCCCGGTTCATAAAGGCTGGACAGCAAATATCTGTTTCGGAGGAAAAAACAGGGATATGCTTTTTATTACTGCTGAGACTGCGGTTTATGGGTTGAAGATGAAAGTGAAGGGCGTTGCTGGATATTGATGATTGAGTGATTGACAATTGACTAGTTGGCTATTGACCGCCGACCATTGACTATTTATTACAAAAATCAATGGTCAATGGTCGATCGTCAAATTTACCGTTTACATAAAAACGCAATAACGTTTCCAACCCCAGTGCCTTATCCTGTTTCATGGCTAGTGTAATATTATTTATTAGCTATGAAACAAAATTTCAAATTCTCTCTTTTTGCTGCAAAAGCGGCTATTTTAGGTGTTCTCGTTTCGGTTGTCGCTTGCCGGACCGCCGAAGTCGCGATCGACAAAGGCTTAAAAAATGACACCGAAGTTTTTTCTGTAAAAGGTCGGCAGGGCTTTCAGATAGGGCAGATCATTTCCTTTGGCGATTTCAAAACCAGCAAGGTCAAACGCGGCTGGACCTTTGGTTACTCGATTCCTTTTATCGTCAAGTTTAATGGTGCGAAGGAAAAACTGAGCTTCCAGCAATTTGATCCAAACGGTCGCGCTGCGGATGTAGTACTGGTAAGCCAGTTTAAGGAAACCGAATATGCTCCATTGAACGATTACTTCTCAATTTCCCTGAACTACAAAAACTACTTCGCGGGCTCAGTTAAGCTGAATGAGCAGGAACATGCATGGGATTTCATCGTCCATCATGTTGACGGAGCGAGCAGGGGCCTTGGGAAAAACAACACGATCGGGTTTTTACAGAATGCTGCAACAAAAATTGACATTACCGGCGTAAGGGAATTAGAAGGCTCCACTTCCTTTATCACGCAAAACGATGTATATGGGTACGAGTTTCATCTCAACGGGAAAATAATCGGCTCTGTGTCGGTACTCAATAATGGAAAGGTGTGGTTGAAAAAAGGCCTGAGTGACGATCTAAGGCTGGTTTTGGCCAGTGTTTCCTCCGGACTCATGCTGCGGAGCAACGTGGAGGACAATGCATTGAGCATGAACTAAAAAAAGAGTTGGCCTGACCTTTGCCCTTTATAATGATCCATACTATATACCTGAGCGAGTCGTTACAAAGGGGAATCAGTTTCCCGACTATGCGATTAATCTTTACAGCTACATTCTTTTTCGCTTCATTCATCGCCTTTGCTCAGGAACGTATAACGCTTAGCGGATTTGTAAAGGAACAGGGCAGCCAGGAACAATTGCCCGGTGTCAATGTCTACCTGGAAGGCACACCTTATGGAGCGGTAACGAATACTTACGGCTTTTACTCACTCACAGTCCCTGCTGCCGACAGTGCAACTGTTTCATTCTCATTTGTCGGTTATGAAAAAACCGATCGGCGCGTCAGGCTGACCAAAAATATTGAGCTTAATATCTTTCTTAAAACCGTAAATCAACTGGAAGAAGTGGTCGTTTCGGCCCGCAGGCAGGAGGATTACGTAAGCCGGTCGGTGCAAATGAGCAAGATAGAAATCCCGATCTCGCAACTCAAAAAGGTACCTGCATTCTTTGGTGAAAAAGATGTGTTACGCGTTTTACAGCTCATGCCGGGTGTTCAGAAGGGTACCGAGGGGCAGACTGGTCTTTACGTACGCGGCGGCGGCCCTGACCAGAACCTGATCATTCTCGACGATGCTGTGGTTTATAATGCCAATCACCTTTTCGGGTTTTTCTCGATCTTCAATAGTGATGCCCTCAAAAGCGTGGAGCTTACCAAAGGTGGCTTTCCCGCCAGGTATGGCGGCCGGCTTTCGTCCGTTCTCGAAATGAATATGAAGGAAGGCAGCAAGGATAAGCTCCACGGGGAAGGCGGGATCGGGCTGATTTCTTCGCGGCTGACACTAGAAGGCCCTATTTCGAAAGGGAAATCGTCCTTTCTGGTCTCCGGGCGTCGAACATACATCGATGTACTCGCCTCCCCGTTCATTGCGCAGCAGCAGCGGGGCGATGACAGTCAGGTGAAACCTGGCTACTATTTTTACGATCTCAACGCAAAAATGAATTACGACCTCGGAAATAAGGATAAGCTGTATATCAGCGGTTATTTCGGTCGCGACAAGTTTTATGCACGCGAAAAAAGCAGCTCCTCCGAAACCCGGGCTGGGCTCGACTGGGGCAATGCCACCGCCACCATGCGCTGGAACCACGTTCTAAACCAAAAGCTGTTTGTTAATACTTCTTTGATTTTCAGCAATTTCAACTTCGGCGTTTCCAGCTATTCCAAAGATATCAATACCGACGGAAGTGCCGACGATGAGTTCAGCCTGGATTACAATTCGAGGATCAGGGACCTGGGGGTAAAAACGGATTTTGATTTTTATCCTTCTACCAAACATGCTGTCAAATTCGGGGCGCAGGCCACATTCCACAGGTTTGTCCCGTCGGCGCTGGCTATTGAGGGCTCTTTCATCGACAATCCTATCGAGCGGTCGGTAAAGCCGGTTAATGCGCTGGAAGCAGGCATTTACCTGGAAGATACCTGGCAGGCTTCCGATGCATTGAAAATCAATGGAGGTGTCCGGCTAAGTTCTTTCCAAACGCAGAGCAAAACTTACATTCGCCCTGAGCCACGGATTTCGGCAGCATTAAGACTGGCGCAGGATTTCTCTTTCAAAGCTTCCTATGCCCAAATGAACCAGTATGTTCATTTACTTTCCAACACAGGCCTTGGGCTTCCTACCGACCTATGGGTACCGACCACGGATCGCGTGGCGCCGCAGCAGTCAAAACAGATCGCCGCAGGTTTTGCAAAAGACCTTGAAAAACCTGCCCTCACGCTTACATTGGAAGGCTACTACAAAAGAATGAACAACATTCTGAACTATAAGGAAGGTTCTTCGTTTTTGAGCATCAATGGTGAAAACGCCAATGAGCTGAGCTGGGAGGACAATGTCACTGCCGGCAAAGGATGGTCGTACGGCGCAGAGTTCCTGGTTCAGAAGAAAACGGGAAGATTTTCGGGATGGATTGGCTATACATTATCATGGACTTACTGGAAATTTCCGGAGCTTAACTTCGGCAAAACATTCTTTCCCCGCTACGACCGCCGCCACGATCTTTCGGTGGTTGGTATTTATGAAATCAGCAAAAAAATCACGGTTTCCTCTACCTGGGTGTATGGTACGGGCAATGCGCTCACGCTGCCGGTGGCTACCTATACGGGTGTGAGTGATAATTTCATGACGCGGTTTAATCCCAATGGCAAAACTGCAATCGGCTGGAATGGCCCTACGGTGAGCGAATATGGACAAAAGAACAGTTTCAGGGCTGAGCCTTTCCATCGCATGGATTTTGCCATTCAATTTCACAAAAATAAAAAAAGGCATGAGCGTACCTGGGAATTCGGCGTTTACAATGCGTACAACAGAAGAAATGCATTCTTCTATGACATTGATGAGGAGACAACGGTAAACGGGACTACTACGACGACAAAAAATACCTTGAAACGGTATTCATTGTTCCCGGTACTGCCCTATTTCAGTTATAATTTCAAGTTTTAAGCTAAGTTTATGAGGTTTCGATATAGCATTCTTATTCTGTCAATGATCGGGCTTTTTGCCTGCGAATCCCTTATAACCGACATTCCGGCTTCCAAACTTCCGCAAACTGAGTCCAAGCTGGTGGTCCAGTCGTTCATTTCTCCGCAGGCGGCCCGCATTAATGTCGTTGTGACAGAATCCGTTCCGCTATTTGGTGAAATAACCAGTTCCAGGGGCAGCGTGATACCCAATGCAATTGTCAAAATTTCGGACGGGGCCAAAGAAGTAGTTATCCCTTTCGACACCGCAAGTCAGCTATACAGTCTCGACAAATCGCTTTTTACAATTGCCGCTTCCAAAACCTACACATTGAATGTCACAGACGGAAAAAGGACGGTAACTTCCAGCTGCACCGTTCCCCAAAAGCAGGTAGTAACCAAAAGCTATGTCATTGATACGTCTTTTTCTAGGGGCGACATGAATAGCGACACGGCACTTACTCTGAAAATGACCTGGGACGACATCGTCGCTGATACCAACTTTTACCGCGTAAAAGCCTCTGTGGATCTTGAATACAGTATTCCCGAAGGAAATAGCGCAGAAACTTTCAAAGAAAAGCGGGTAAGGACCCGTTTTAATTTCAATTGGGAGGAAACCATTGGAAGAAACGACTACCAGTCCGACCTTAACCTCGACGGGGTCACTTTTACCTCACCGATCGGTCGGGCTAATTTACCACAGATGGTGACCTACGATTATGGCAATGGCAATAAATTCACGGTTTATCCCAAATCCAAGATTATCATGGTCACCATGGAGATTTATAATACCGACGAAAATTATTTCAAATACCATCGTTCACTCGAATTGCGTGGAAATTCAGACAATCCCTTCGTGGAGCCTGCACTTATATTTACCAACATCAATGGCGGACTAGGCTGTTTTGCCGCGTACAACGTCGGCCAAGTCATTTTCCGCCCCCGTTAAGTACCAGACAAACTTCCTATTACCCATTTTCCGGTTCTACATTTTATGGAAAACTGAGGTCAAAGCACCTCAAAATGTACGGGCTGATTTTTCGATTTAACAGCCTCCGTAACTTCCCAGGCAAGGCATACTTTTTTGTCATCTGTCCATTATACCACTATCAGTTTTTGCGGATACAGATCATCTTATTATAATCTTAAATGACTTACTTATGGACTTGCAAGGAACCGATCAGGACAAGATTAAAAAATCAAATCCTTCCAATAAAAACATGAGTGAACCAGATACACTCATTGAAACGCTAAAAGATTTACAGGAACAGGGCTACACATATGACTTTAACCTCACCGCCCATTCGCTGGAAGTGCACAAAGATGATGGTATTTGCCTAACATTGTCACCCGACGATTTCGATATCGTACAGGTTTACCGTTTCGAAGGAATGACGGATCCTTCCGATATGTCTATTTTGTATGCCATTGAATCAAAAGACGGACTAAAAGGAACATTAGTAAGCAGTTACGGGGTATATGCTGATGCTATGTCCAACGAAATGATCAAAAAACTTGATACCAGAAGCTCTCTTATTGTTCAACATCCGGAAGGCGACGATATGGCGCATTGAATCAAATAGCGTACGCAATCATTAGTTAATCGGAAGATGTTGCTTTACCATCAAGATGGCTAGGTAACATCTTTTCCATAATTAAATACATGAGCATCACCCCCTTCCTCAGATTCAAACTAGTGGCCCCCTTATTCATCGTATTGCTCACCTTGGGCTGCACAAGGGAGAAGCCCGAAACCACCGGGTTGGTCGGTCATTACATTAACCGGACTTTCCTTGAAGCCTCCCGCGACTCCATTCCGGGCATGGTGGGAAATTACTGCCACGAACTCAATTTTGTGAGCAAGGACAGCGTGCTCATCTTCTACGGATTTGAAGAAGCAGTGCTCGGCTATGAAAAAACAGGTGATAAATATTTGATTAAAAATGCCCTTGGGGACAAGGATATGTCGTTTTTTATAGATCCATATCACAATCTGATTTTGCAGGATAGCTCCTGGACCAAGTTAAATGTGAATTCAATTTTCACCAAATCGTATCCCGCCGATACGCAGAAATGGACCTTTGAAACGGAACTGAATAAGACGCTGATCGCTGGCAGCTACACTTTATTTGAAAATAATCTGCCTACTTCTAAACAAGTAACGTTGAGCCCGGACGGCCGCGTGGATGGATTGGCCAACTTTACCAACTATGAACTGTGTTTCAGCGGGGACTGCGTGGGAGAAGTGACACCAATCTCCAATAACATCACTTTTACCAATTCCAAAGATAGCTCAGTGGTTTATGCTGTTAAATTTGGCCAGAAAAAAAGGTTCAAATTATACAATATCGAAAAGCCTGAGGAAGACATCAAGGGAGAGCGCGAAATCATAGACCTGGCGTTTGACTTTCGATAGTATTCAAAGATAAAAGGTGCTAATTAAAGCTCTGGCACGGGTATTTAGTAAAAACAAGATATAGATTAAAAGCATTTTAGACCATGGAACTGATCGAACTAACCGACGAACTTATCAAATCCGCAGAACAACGGTCTATCGGGCAGCCATATCCTTATTTCGTCAAGAACCTGAAAGCCATTGGCGTGGACAATTACGAAGTGAAAGTAAAAAATCACGAACGTACTTACACCTCCGTTACAGGAGAAAAACTGATTATTTCCGGCGACCTGCCCGAATTTGAATGTGCCGAGACTTTCGAACTGGAATCAGTAAAAACCGCCATCAGACGCACACAGGAAGGTATTACGGACTACCCATCTTTTCTGAGAGAAATTG